>CAADGU010000001.1 GCA_900696625.1 uncultured Chloroflexota bacterium
GACAAACAAAAAGCTCTCGACTGAATCGAGAGCTTTGGAACCCGCGATGGGGAACGGGAGCGACGGGAGTTGCATCCCCTTACTGCTTCTCAACGCACTCTGGGAAAATTCTTCAAAGACCCGCTCCCAGACGGTTATAATCGTCAATCCCCATCTCTTCCTCGAAGTCCTACCCTTGCTTCCCCGCAGGCTCCTCTCCATTTGTTTCATCCCGCGCGCATGGACACGGCCGTCCATGCAGTTTTGTCTTTCACTCCCTCAACAATAACCAAAATCCAGATCAGCGAATCAGCAGGTTAGTGAGTTGTCACTAACCTGCTGATTGGTGCCGAATAACTGCATTTTTTAGTTCGCTCTGGATGTGAGTCCAGAGATTGATGCCCCTTTGCTGGAGGGATTTGGTATTCCTTGCTCAGTTGTTCACCTGAAAAGGATAGCACAGTTTTTGCCAGCCGATCAATGCTGACGGTTGCGGGCACATCCCCATGAATACGCCAGTTGTGTCGCCTTCGCCTGAACTACTGACGGCGAATGAACGACTGCTCGAACTAAGACGACAAGCACAACAAAATAAAGCAGAGCCAGGTTTGTCGGGGTTAACACGGCCGTTGCCAGACCAACCACCGTGGGTAGCTACCGATTCAGACGATCTTTCTGTGACGGCCGTGACGGCCATCACTCTCCTTCCTTCTCATCTTGGTTGGGAGAGTCAATCGGTTTCTCGCGTGGTGCGCCAGGGCCGACAATCTCGTGAGGTTATTGGCCCCCTCTCTGCGCCTTTAGATTTAGAGGCTGGCCCTCCGGTCTCCTGTCCCATTTCTGACAAGGGCAAGGCGGGGGATCAGCTTTCAAACGTTTCTAAAGAAGTTGGCTCTCCGTTTCGTCTTTCTCTTCATGGTGAGACGATCAGACATTACCCCTCTATAGGCCTGGCGGCTTTGCAGGCAGAGCAAGTAGCGCCTTACCGTGTCTGGCTGCTGTGCCGGCACCTTGATGAACAGGGGCAGGGCTGGTTGCCGGTATCAGAGGTATGCCAACAGTTAACCGGAAAAGGATCAAAGCTGCGACTCTTTGGCTGGCGACGCCTCCGGCAACTGTTGGGTCAGGGACATGGTTTGTTCTGGGAATGGGACAAAACAAGTGATCGCCTCTGGCTCCATGGCGCGGCCTTTGTTGCCGCTAAACTGGATGTGCCCCGGTTAGTCGGCCGGGTTGTCGCGCTGCCAATCTCGGCAATAACAGCCGGCATCGGTGACTTCAAAGCCCATCTCTATGCCGCCTGGCACAGCGGCCGTCGGCGAAACAATCCTATTTCCAGAGAAGTGCAGGCGACATTCACCGGGGTTCCAGAACGGACACAACGCCATTACTGTCAGGCAACCAACGTCAGACAACAATCCAATATCGTCATCGGCAGTCAATACACACCTGCGGAAGCGGAGAAGCAGGCCTGGCAGCATGGTCGAGCTATCTTTCCCTTCACAGATTACCACGGTCGGCAAGGGCGAAAAGGCCGCCGGTATATTGCCTGGCGCTTGCCCAACAGTTACAGTGGCCCACACCAGCAGACGGCCAACGGCAGAATACGCAAAATCAACCGGAAACTGAAAGACCTTGTGCACAAAGGGGCGCGGGGGAACAACGGCACGAAGGTGAAGAAGCGGTATTTCGCCAATGGCGCGGAAGCGGCACGGGCTTTGAATCGAGGACAGGGGCCAGAAGTGTACTGGCCAACAAAAAAGGCTGCTCGCCAAAGCGGAATATGGGCTGTTTTTTCTTTAGGATGACCTGGAATTTTTTTGCCGCTTTTAAGAGGGGTAAAGAGCCTGACAACTACTAAAGGCATAGGCTCACTACAGTGAGCATGGCGATGCAAACTTCTCTCATATTCACCAAACCACTAGGCATCTGCTATAATGTGTTCCGGCTAAATTGCCCAGAGGCAAATTTACCAGGAGCAAGTTAGATGGATCACAGTATCTTATTGGAAGGGAAACTGACCGATGAAACCGGCAAGATGACCTTGAACGTTAATCAAACTATCGAGATTAACATCTCTGCCGACAAAGCCAGAAGCCAAGTCAATCAATTTATACACCTGGAAATTAGCACACAGATGCATGCTGGTCCACCTATGCTGGTCGTAAATCCAGAAGGTACCAGCTTCTGGCGTGTGCCTGTTCATCTGACCTTGCCCACTTATGGCGATGTGGGTCGGGTCGGTTTTCTCCACGTCAACCCACAAACAGGAGATATAGATACATCACCAGTTGTGATGACCTCCCTGACACAAGCAGCCGATGTCCTTGCTCGCCGTTTCGCATCACCCACAGCGCACACAATCTGATTGCCTACCAGTCTGCGCCCAGATGGTGACGGGCTATCTGGGGCAACCTCTTTCTTATTCTCATTTAGTCAGGCGGCTGGGAACAAAGTCGTTTGGCACACCATTTCGCAACATCCAAGAGCTGGAAAAAGATGGTTTTACGGTCATCATCAGCCACCTTACCCTGGCTGAAATCAGGCATTATCTGACAGCCCAGTTGCCAGTGCTGGCCGGTGTCCACACGACGGATCTGTCTTATTGGTCTCAGGCAGTGGATCACGTGGTAGTCGTGATCGGGATGGACGATACGCACGTATACGTCAACGATCCTAGCCTTGAGGCTGGCCAGCATCCCATTCCCATTGCTGAATTTGAATTGGCCCAGCTAAGTTTCGATCAACTCTGTGCTATCTTGCACCGATGAGCAAAACATCAAGGTCAGTATAACCTGCCGAGTCGGTGACGAAACGGGGCTGACTGTATATCGTTCCCACTACTAATGCCCTCTGTGTCAATATAGGGTGAGACAACCGACAACCAAAGCCCTGAATTTAGGGTAGAATGCGAGGACGAAAACGAAAAGAAGATGGCACAGAAACAGATCAATTTCTATAGCCACAATGGGGTAACGGCCGTGTTTGCAGCGAGCGAAAGCAAAGCAACCGCATCCCCCAACAGCTGGACAGATTTGTTAAAATGCCAGATAATGTGTGCAATTCCTAAGGTATATCCTAAGGTTTTACACACATGAGCGATCAGCCAGATTACAACCTCCTTTATGAAACGGCCGAGAGTCAGGCCGGTTATTTCACAGCCGCTCAGGCGCGAAAACATGGGTTTTCTTGGGAGCGCCTTTCAGACAATGTGAAATGTGGTCGGTTTTTGCGCATTGTGCGTGGCGTCTATCGTCTGGCTCATTTCCCCGGTTCGGCCCATGAAGACTTGTTTGTAGCCTGGTTAAGAACAGGTCCTCATTCTGTCATTTCCCATGAGAGCGCTTTAACCATTTATAACTTGTCGGATGTGCTGCCCGGTGAAATCCACGTGATCATACCCCGCACTGCGTCCAGGCGACGGCCGGGCCTACGCCTGCATACCAACCAGTTGCGCCCAGAAGATGTAACCAATCGGCAGGGATTACCGGTGACAACGGTCGCTCGAACCATCGCCGACGTGGCCATTGCTGGACTGGCCAGCGAGCATGTTGCTCAGGCCATTCAAGAGGCGTTGAGCAGAGGGTTGACGACAGTGGATGAACTCGTTGCTCAAGCAGCTTACCATGGGGGGCGGGCCAGGGAAATCATCCAAGAGACGCTGTTAGAGGGCTGGCCGCATGAAATATAACAGTGGCGCTGCTTTTCGACGCGCATTGGAGGATCGCTTACGCAAACAGAGCTTTCAATCGGGAGTACCCCTGGCACGAATGCGTAAGATGATTGCATTTGACCGATTCCTGGCCCGGTTACTTGTTGAGCAGCCAGAGGAATGGGTTGTCAAAGGAGGGCTGGCTCTCCAACTGCGATTGGGGGAGCGTGCAAGAACGACAAAGGATATTGATTTACTGCTACTCGTCCAATTGCAGGAGATTTTTCCCAGACTGAGGGAAGCAGGTGTACGCGATCTTGCCGATTGGTTTGTCTTTGAAGTATCCAGTGTTACTCGACCTACGGCGGATGAATTTGGAGGCAACAGGTATCAACTGCAATCGTTCCTTGATGGACGAATTTTCGAGAGTTTTCACCTTGATGTTGGCGTTGGCGATCCGCTCGTTGAACCAGTTGAGTATTTACAGACGCCTAACTTGTTGGAATTTGCCGGTTTTCTACCAACGGCCGTTCCCTGCTACCCCATTACCCAGCAAATTGCGGAAAAACTCCATGCATATACGCGCACGTTCCAATCGGGGGAAAGCAGCCGGGTGAAAGATTATGTGGATATTCTTTTGCTGGCCGGAATGGGGAAGATTGATAGCAGCCGGTTACGGGCAGCGATAGATTCTACTTTTCTCGCGCGACAGTCCCACCCTTTGCCAACGCAGTTACCTGAGCCACCACGAAATTGGGAACGGCCGTTTCAGCGACTGGCGGCTGAGGTCAGGCTCGAACAATCAACGCTGGGAGAAGCTGACGCAGCCATGCAGGAGTTTCTCAATTCGGTGTTGAGTGGTGAGATAATTGGCAACTGGAACCCTCTTCATTGGTCTTGGGAAGCCCCAAATACTAAACGCGAATGACTATTCAGTGCCAGTAGATTCTAGGGTAGCAGCAGAAATGGTATGCAGAAACCCTAATTGCCGATTATTGTGAGGTAACCAGCCAATCTCGCTGCCTCGATTGTAGCGGTGAAAACGGCCGTTTTCCATTATGAATAACCGATCAAGCAGTTTGCAGACTTCAAAACATCACTGGCCCCTGTGCGCCAGACGGAAAATAATCTGCGCCATATCTTGTATAATGGTGGCTGGCTAGAAGATTAGAAGTTCAACTTCTCCAAAGAAGTTGAACTTCTGCCAAAGTGTACCGATGGAAGTGACAATCTCTTTGCCCACTAAACAATTTGTGGCTGAATCCCCTGACCGAATGGCGGCCAAGATACGGTTATATGCTGCGCTGGGAATGTACCAGGTAGGTGAATTATCCATCGGCGCGGCCTGTGAACTGGCCGGGGTTAACCGATACGCCTTTCTCGACCTGATGGAGCGGGAAGGAGTGAATTTGAAGACCCAAACGCCGGATGAATTAGAAGCAGAATTTCAACAACTGGCTGCAAAATAGTTATGCTTGTTATTGCTGATAGTTCCGCTTTGGTAGCCCTGGCCACTTGCGCCGCGCTGGACACCTGCTCACGCTCTACTAACCATTACAGGAGTTTCTCGATCCAGTGGTGATCCGCTTCACCTGTTCTGCGGAGTACAGGCCTGGCGCCTTTGTTTACCACGTGACTACTGTCTGGCCCAGACCTTGAGTAGTTTTGCTGCCTGTGCCACAATAGCGGGCAAAGGCAGCCAGAGAAGCCATTTGCTGCCACCAATCAGGCTCCACCTTGTGCGACTGGCGCACAATGAAGGTCATACGCCCTATGCCGCCTACAAGGCTGCGCTTTTCATCCCGCAGCAACTGTGACGACAAATGAAACCCGGCTATGGCGACATGGGCGCGAATAATGTCCAACAAGGCCACGTTGATGCTCCCCTCGGTCGGAGCAAAGCGATGCCAGCGCGTCCACCAGCTTTGAAAACACAAATATGGATCCGGCAATGGCATATGCACCACCCGCTGTTTGAAGCTGGTGGGTGATAAAAATTCCAGCCGGTAGCGGAGGCGGGCTGCAGCTGCTATCAGGTCGCTGTATGATTCGTGGCGGCATTGTACCCCGGCTACGTCGAGATGCAGTGGTTGCCCCAACAGGTGTATTTCCGCCAACTGTACCAAACCGCTCATAAAAGGGTCATATAAGGCATCTTCTAAAAGGGTTACACGCCAGGTGTGTGGTTGGTCTGCCACACCACCTAGCAGCGCCTGAGTAAAAGGTTTTGCCTCCCGTTCATGCATCGCCTGCGAAAGTTGGGGGTCAGCTTGCTGCAAGGCGGCGAAAAAGAGGCCGTGCATCCCTCGTTGTTGTGCCAGGTCAGGCGGCCCTTTTTGAGATAATGATACTGGAACCTGTAATTCGTAGGGCATTACTTATTCCTCGACTGTACAGCGAGATGTTCACACCACATCTTGCCCGAAGCCCCGGTAGCGTAACCAGAAAGCCAGGCCATGCAGCAAAAAGACCTGGTGTTCCGGCAGGATGACATAGGTATGGGGATCGGCATTGGGATCCGGGCCAGCATAGGTCCATTTCTCACGAGGCCGCTTGATGCGGCAGACGGCTACCAGTTCATGCAGACGGTTGCGCCGGTGCATATATTCCACCAAATCCCGTGCCAGGTTGCGCACACTACTGTCATGTGCCAGATCATTTTGTGGCACATTCAGCATAAGACAGATTTCATCAAGTTCTGGTTTGTTAAATTTATGCACCAGCAACTCAGCCACGTGGGGTTGGCTTACCACATGTCCAGCGACAGCAATGGCCTCGTTGATTTCTGCCTGATGCTCCTTGAGCCAGACCATAAAACCGGTGTGATCTTCCTGTTCAGGCACGGCCGTGAGCAGAAAATCAGGCGGCATCTGCAATTGTGCCCTTTGGACTAACTGCTGCGCCTCCTTCGGGCTACCAATAGGAGATTGGGCCAGGACCATGCCCAATTCCTGAAACAATCGGTCTCGCTCAGCCTTTTTCAGGCGACCAAACTTCTGCTGAATGTCCAGTATTCGGTCAGCACGCTTCATGGGCATGTCTGGTGGGAATATAGCCGGAAAATATTCCAGCATCTGCTCATCATGAGTTGCGGCCAATAATGTGCCGGCAGGAAAGGCCAGATCGTCCAATTGTCCGGCGTGATATGCTTCCCATAATTTGGGATGCAACGGCCGTAAGTTGATAAACGGCAAGGGAATAACGGCATACTGACCGGCTGGCACAGGATTGATGCTGGGGTGAGCAGCGGGCAACGGCCGTGGCAACTTATCAATTTCTCCCTGACGCGCTATAACTTCCGGCACCCACAAATGCCATAAGTGATCGGCGCCATAGAGGCTGGCGGCCAGGGCTGCTAATGCACCCATGCCGGCCCGGCCGCCTGTGACAGCCACATGTACCGGTTGCCCCGCATCCTGGGCCGCCGTCACAGCTACACCGATGTGGGTAACAAACTGCTGCGCTGACCGCGCTCCAGAAAAATCGTATTCATCTATGGTGTAAGTCTGGTGACCAATGCCTAGAGGGCCAAATAGTTCATTCAATGCTGCCTGGGAGCTAATCACATCATCGTGGTGCGTACCTACCGTTACCACCTGTGTGATCTGCACATTTTCCAGGGTGTTCAAGGCAAACACCATGCCGCTGATAGCGCCAGGAGATCGCCCCAAAGGGGAAATGAGAATATCATTGGCCACCGGTCACTCCTGTTTTTTGTTCCACATTTTCTGCAATCGGGCAAAATAATCGGTTGCCTCTTCACTAACCTCTTCCCGAACTTCGGGCAGCGTAGCTTCTGGCATCAGGGTTGGTGTAGCCGGCTGTGGTGGCTGGAATTGCGGCGGCGGCTCTGATAGACGCAGGCCTTGTACATCACTGATGGCGCGAGCCTCTTGCAGGTTGGCGTTGTAATAATTAAAAAGCCGGGCTGCCCAGGCCAGTACCAACGCCCAGTCACGGCCGTTGACCGGTTGCGGCCGTACCCGTAAACACGCCTCATATAATTCGTGGCGATAATGCCCCGTCTGGTTGCTGGAGCTAAACATATTGCCCAACCGGGCCAACCGGTAAGTCCAATCATGCAGGTCAGCATCCGGGTAGGCGATCATGTATGACGCAGCCGTTTTGAGCAGGTTGCCATCGAAGTTGCGCTGCGCCAGTTCCGCTGCCAATTGGCGCGCTGCCTGCCAGTGGTTCTTGTTCATTTAACCATCACCTCCAGATGCCCTGACCTGGTCACACGCCAGGTTTGCCTGCAACCGGGTGAGTGCATGGGATACTACCAGCTCTTCGTTTGCCAACGCAGCGGCCACAGCCGCCGTAACATCTACGGCCGTGACCGCAGCCTCCTCTGCCAGACTGGAATATAGTGGCGCTGTCTGCCATTGTTCTGCCGCCAGATTGTCAATGCGAATAGCGCCTAATCCCGCACTCTTGCCGGCGCCAATCTTCAAACAAAGTGATGGGTCGCCCTGTCCCAAAGCAATGAGCAGCACCCCCAATTCCGCTGGAGTCAGGTTCGTAAATTCTACATGCAAACTAAATGTAGCATCTGGGAGCGCCGTTTCCAGGGGCCAGTTACCGGGACGATTATCAATTAATCGGTGAGGATAATGTCGCCGTTCTTGCTGACCAGAGGGCTGGTATTGGGCAGGAATGTAGCGCAGATCAGATTCGCCGGTGATGAGCGGCGCATCGCTAAAGCTGACTTGACCCTGGTAGCCCATGGCCCCAAACAGTTTACAGGCGGGGCAGATCTCGCCCTCTTGTCGCTGGCTGTTGTAGCTGCATTCGGCATATGAGTATTTGTCCAGGCGCGTTCGCGTCTTGCACACGCAAGAGGGTGTGAAGGCTTCAACCAGACCGCGTACAGGCCCTTTCAGTGAGGAGCCAGGGATGGTGAGACGGCCGTCCAGCTCATAAAACGATTTCACCAATGGTACGTCGCTCTCAATGCCCACCTGCGTCGGGGGCACATACTGGCCGGTACCTACATGAATGGGTTGCAAGCAGGTAATAGTCCCCCGAATCCGGCCGCTCATCAGGTCTGGATTGAGGATATGATGTCCATGTGTTTCGTTGACCTGGCTGGTATCTTTGCGCACCAGCGGCGTACTGCTGTAGTAACGAATGGTCTCTTCCATGACATTAACTCTCTGCGCCAACAGCCTCCACGGCCAGCAGGCGCGTACCAACGGCAATCTCGTGGCGGCGCAGGTTTTGCAGGCGAAGCGCCACCTGCTTAGCCGGCTGGCTGTCAGCCGGCAGCGGATAATGCAATCGTCGCGGGATGCGCGCTTCTGACCAGGAAGGTATCCCAGCAGCGCTGTCGTCATCATAAGCGCCAAAGAGCAAGCTTTGGTACGGGGGATCAGCGGTTAACGGTTCATTCGCCTGCCAGGAGATGCTGCCATCAGGCACATTACCTTCAGTTAATAAGCGCAACTGGTAGTGGCCATCCGCCTGCCGCCACCAGGCCAGTTCACTTTCCGGCCCAAAGGC
>CAADGU010000002.1 GCA_900696625.1 uncultured Chloroflexota bacterium
ACCGGCTGGCACAGCGGGCGCATGACGGCCTGGCGATTGCCATTCGGCCGGTGCATACCACCCACGATGGGGACACGGCCTTTGCCCTGGCCACAGGGCAGGTGGAGGCGAACTTTGATCTGGTGGCAAACACGGCCGTACACGCCACCACCGAAGCCATTCGCAACGCCGTCCGTTTTGCCCACTCAGTCGGCGAAATCCCCGGCCTGGCCTCATAGAATCCTTATCATTCTGGCACGTCTTGTAGCAAAAGGTCAAACTCTTTCGCCGCCTCACCCATCCAGCCATGCCCTTCCGCCAGACTGAAAAAATCCCACTGGTCATCATGGGGGAAAACATCCAAAAACCAGCAGAGGGCCGCGATTTGTGGCTCCCCATTCACAACCTCAAGCGCAGCGGTTAACCAACCCGGTGGATAATTTTCTGTCGGCTCTCGGCCACTGTCGGGGTGAAAGGTATTCGTTGCGGTGATGTAACCCGGCACTCCTTTGTTATGTGCCTGGGAGTTGATGATTGCCAACCAATCCTGGTAAACGCGAAAGCCAGCCTGGGCATCCGGCCATTCGGGGTGAGGCAAATTCAGGCGGGGTTCACTGGCTCGTTCAAAGTGGCTGAGTTCGGAAGCGTCCGGGAAACCGGGGGACTGCATGGCAAAGCCATCGGGGGCCGCTGCGGCCACACCGATTTGTGATTTTTCCTGCGCGGATTGGTTCACGGCCGTGACCAGTGCATAAAAGTAGTTTAACCAGGGCGCCTGCGGCGGGAACGTGCGCCCCCCATCCTGGTCGGCATTCCAGGGAGTGACAGGCCCAACCAACACCCGCACAGTCTGGTTTTCGGCGCGAATGGTTTGCAGGGCGTTATCCGTGTGCGCCGGTGGTCTGTTGTAGCCGTTGAAGACACGCGCATACCAGGCGGGCGTGACCGGTTGGCCCGGTGATTGGCTGTTGTTGGCAGCCGTATTGAAGCTGCTGCCGATGATGTAACCGTATACCCCTTGCAGCCGATCATCCCGCGCCAGCCGCCGCAGGTAACGCAAATAAAGCTCCAATGCCCGGTAGTCATCCACTGGCGGGATGCTTTGCCCCTGCCCATAATCCACCCGCACCAGGACGCGCAGCCCTTTGGCGGTAGCCCCCTCTACGCGCCGCGCCAGATCATCAATTCCCCAAAACTCTTCTTCCGCCAGTTGGGCATAGGTGATTTCCACATCCCAACCGGCGCGATTGTGCCAGTAGCGGTCAGGGTCGGCCAACACCACGCCCAGTTTGGTAGGAACGACGGCGGGTGGTGGCGCGGCGGACAGCATTTTGCCGACATTGACCGTTATCCAATGTTGGCAGCCGGTATGGCAATCATGATAAAAGGCCAGGGTGTAACCCGGTTCATCGGGCACAGTAAATGACCAGTTCCATTGGGTCACGGCCGTCGTCCGGTCCGTCGTATGGCTTTCCAGTGTGCCCTCGGCCGTACCCACCAGCAATTTGACGTAGGCCCAGGGAACGGTATCGAAGATAACGGCCGTGGCTCTTTCACCGGGCCGCAGCGTTTCGTTCTCCAGACGTACCTGCGGCCAGGCGCTCATTTGCTGCCAGTTATCGGGCACCAGCAGCACCTGCCCCGGTATAGGCGCAAAATACCAGGTGATGAGGAAAAACAGAACGGCAACCAACAAAATAAGTGGGGTACGTACCGGGCGTAGATTCACAAGAACGCTCTCCCTCTGTCATACGCTTGCCTCTGCGCCAACTATAACCAACCCACCTGGTCTCTGCAAAACTGTGACACAACTGTAACACGGCCGTTGCCGAATTGTGACATTCACCTGTTATAGTTTACACAAGTTTAGCTAACCCCAATTCAAGAACAAAAGTGAAGATACTACAAGGAGTGTGAAACATGCAACCTCATAAAACATTGTTTATGGTATTGGTGCTGGCATTTGGTTTGCTGGCTGCTGCCACCAATAAGCAGATGGTATTAGCAGAAGAGCGATCTCACCCCAACGAATCTATTGAGATTGTTCACCCAATTCCTCAGGTACCAATTGTTGTAGATGGCGTCAAGTTAGCACCTGAAGAAATCACGCAATTTAACGGGCGAGAATTGTATTATCTCGTAGATGGCAAATCGGAGATACTATATATCTTTACCACTATTGAAGGGATAACCAAACAAGCTGAACAGGACAGCGTGAAAAATAACGAGACTTCATCCAATGAAGCGATGCTATCTTGTTATCAATTCTCTGCCTTTTATGAAGGTACATATTTGTCAGGAGGAGGACCATGGTTTGTTCAATCTGGCACTTCAGGAACAACTTTTACCGGAGCCTATGCGTTCTTAAACAATAATATTGAGTCAGCACAGACGACGACATGTAACGTATACAGCAAACTATTTGACAACACTAATTTCACAGGATCGCAGCTCTGGTTAGCTTGTTGTGGAACAACCAATGATCTGGCTATCTACGGCTGGGGCAATCGGGCGGGGAGCATAAGGGTTGACTGACGCGATCTGCAAATTACCCAGATGCAAGTTAATGACTCAAACGTAGATTTACCAAATACCCAACCCAAGTGAAGACTCTGACTCCAACATTTAAGGGGGTCCTGGTGAATGACGCCAGGACCTCCTAGTCTTTGATTTCAGGGGATACATGAGTCTAATCAAACCTTTTTGCATGTTAAAGGATATTAATTGATAGAGGTAAATATTAACTGTATCAGGAAGGCAACATGAAAAATTATGAAGCAGAAGCAATTCGCCAATTGAAAAAGGGAGATATTCTTGGACTGAAAACGCTGGTTTACGGCTATCAAACAAAAGCCCTGCGCGTAGCTTATTTGATCACTGGTAATTCGGATCTGGCAGAAGAATGTGTGCAAGAAGCATTTATCCAGGCTTATCAACACATTGGGCGATTTGATGCCAGGCGGCCATTTGCCCCCTGGTTCTTGCGCATTGTCTCTAACATCGCCATTAGACAAGGACAACAGGACCAACGGTACGTTTCTTTAGACGATCCTTTGTACGAAGCCGAAGCGATGTTGTTTGCCAGTTTAATGAACCAGACAGTCACTCCAGACGAGCAGGTTGCCAAAAAGATAACAGCGGAGGAAATATGGAATTTGCTGCAAAAGCTGTCGCCCCACCAGCGTGAAGTGATTGTTTCCCGATACTATCTGGACATGAGTGAATCTGAAATGGCTAAAGAATTGAAGACTGCGCCAGGTACCGTTAAGTGGCGTTTGTATGCGGCCCGCCAACGTTTGCGGACGTTGTTGGTTGGTTCTGGATAAATATTGGAGGTGAAACCATGATGGAACAACAAATAAAAGAAGGTTTACAAGAAATAGCCGAACGACATATCGGTGATGAGCGGGATGTATGGCCGGCCCTGCAAACAAAAGTGGCACCCAAGATTCCTTCTCAGCCACGATCCCGTTGGCGCAAAACACGCCGGGGGTGGGCCTTGCCGGCTTTGGCCATCTTATTGCTGGTGGTGACGGCCGTCTACGCCGTCGCGCCTGCTTTGCAAAGCCTGTTCGATATGGATTCGGGGCTGAAGGATGTTCATTCGTCTGGCCTGGGATATGCGCTCAACCAGCGCCAGGTCGTCAATGGCGTGGCCATCACCCTGGAGTGGGCCTACGCCGATGAAAACAGGATCGCCGTTGCCTACACGGTTAATCCGGCAAGGGGAGAACAATATGAGCCTTTTGCTTTCACTTTAACGGATGAGGCCGGGCATCAATTCCCTTCCACCATGGGGTTGGTCTCTGCAGATGGTTCTGAAGTGAACGGCGGGGCGTCGCCAGGCGAAAGCGGGTACGTTTTCTCTTTCGATTCTTCTTCGATTACACACAGCCCAGAAATGCTCGATTTACACCTGGAGATGTCGTTAAAATCTGCGGCAACAGCCAAACCGGTGGGGCCGGTTTCTTTCCGTTTTGAAATCCCCTTTACGCCAGGACGTATAGCAGCGCCCCAGCAACGTGTGACGGCCGACGGCGTGACGATAACGTTGGAAAAAGTGACGCTGACGCCTTCGGCTCTCACGGCCGTTATCTGCTTCACCGGGCCAGATGACGCTTACGAAGACACCTACGAAATGTGGCTGCCCATCTCCCACATTGATGTCATCAATGACGGCGAACAGGCCAGAGCCACCCTCGGTACCCAATCAGACCCGGATGAGGCTGGTTGCACGACCAACCGCTATTTCCCTTCGTTATATCACCATGATGGCGTCTGGAGGCTAACTGTAACCGAACTGGTGGGCATCAATAGGGGCTATACAGAAACAGGGGAACCGCATATCGAACAGAAACGAATCAGCGGGAATTGGACATTTGAGTTCGCACTGCCGTAAGCATTCAGGTGCAACGCACTACTAAAGTGCGTTGCACCTCTGGGATTCTGTTCATGCGCCGGACAGGAAAAAGGAAAGTGTGACGCCGGTTTTCTCATTAGCGGTGGGACTCTCAATTTCCAGCCGGGCGCCGTGCAGGTGCAAAATTTCGGCGACAATGGCTAACCCCAGACCGCTGCCCTGGCTGTCCTGGTTAACTCGATAGAGCCGTTCGGCAACGCGCGGTAAATGTTCTGGTGGAATACCGGGGCCGGTATCTTGAATCGTGACCCTGACGCCATCTGTTTCTGGTGTCAGGCAAATGGATACATGATCCCCAGCACGGCCGTACTTCACACTGTTATCCAGCACATTCAAAAACACCTGCTTCAATTTGTCGGCATCGCCGGAAATGAGTGGCAAAGCGGCGGCGGCTTCCAACGATAGGGTGATCCCCTTTGTTTCAGCGCCGGGCAGGAGTTGGGTCACGGCCGTTTCCGCCACCATCAGCAAATCCAACGGCTGTTTCTCCAGTTCCGCGCTCATCTCCAACCGGCCCAGCTGCACCATCCCCTGCACCAGATGCGCCAACCGCACCATTTCCTGGTAAGCAATGCTCAACGATTCCTGGCGGGTTGGTTCATCAATCGTTTGTTTGCGGGCAATATCCAGGTGGGCAAGTACAGCCGTGAGCGGCGTCCGTAACTCATGCGACAACGTACCCAAGAATGCCTGCGACCGCTTTTGCAGCCGTGTCTGCTCCGTCACATCAGCCAAAAAGAGGAGCGTTAAGCGTGGCAGGGGGCAAAGCCACCAACTTACGGTCTGACCATCTGGCAGGTTCAGCAGGCGATAAACGGGTTCATACACGCCACGTACTCTGGCGCTGGCCACATCCTGCGCCAACGCTTGCTGCCAGCCAGAACTTCCCTGCAACCGCCGGGCATAACTGTTGCTATACACAAAACTATTCGCTGCATCTAGGAGCGCCAGACCAAAAGGAGCCGCATCCAACGCCCGCGCCAGCGGTTCCGGCTGCGCGCCCGTGTTTTGTAATAACGGGTCACGGAAGCGCCAGCGGTCCAGAAAAACGGCTAGCAGCGCCACAGCGATAATTAGCAACAATAGAGTAAAAACCAGTGTATGCAGGGAAACAGCCGTCATCCGGCAGCGACTATAGCGAAATCAGCGGCAGGGGGCAATGAAATAGGGTGTTACAAAACTGTAACACAACTGTGACACGATTGTGGCGTGGCTGTGACATTTCTAGGGTATTATGCCGAACGACAAAGTTTTTACTTCTCTAAATATTTAGCAAAGGAGGTTGAAATGGGTAATTTTAGATCAGGATACATTAAGTTAGACGGTTATCTTAATACGCAAAAGCTAAAGGTAACAGGACGAGTGATTGTAATGGCAGGTGTACTCCTTTTTCTTCTACTCGTATCAGTTTCAGACACTTTTGCAGCAGATTATACAGGAAGTGGGCAATTTCCTGCTGGAGGATGGATTCGGTGGAAATTTACAGGCACTTCCTCTGGTTATGAACCAAGGGCTAATATTTCCATGGGACGTTGGCACACATATACAGACGCCAATTTACTAAAGGTAACTTCAAATGAAGATATCAAGGTAGTGGTCACCAGTTTCGGTATTACTACCTGGTATGGATTTGCATATATCTGTGACATTTACGGCAACTGTGACAATAGCACGGCTTTTTCAAACACGTATAAGAGCTGCGAGTTGGATTTTAATACATATTTTTCAGGTAGTTGGTCAGATGCCGAAAAAGAGAACACATTCATGCATGAGGCAGGTCATTGTTTGTCTCTGGCGCATCGGGATGGTGTAAACTCCATAATGGACCCCGATCACTCCTCCCAAAATTGGCTAAATGAGTACGATAAGGTCTTGGTCAATAACAGGTATTGATAGGCAGTTGGCTTTTCAAAGATTCATTTGCTTTGTTAAAAGCTTGGACAATTTGCGAATTCGGAGGATATGCAGATGAACATGAAGAATCTTGTCTTATCATTGTTGGCTATTAGCTTGTTGCTTTTTATATTCATATGGACTTCTGAGAAACCAGAGGAAAAGATTGTTGCAGAGGCCTTGTGGGTTTCATCATCCAAAACAATTGTTGAACTGGCCGCGGAAACTGATGTCATTGTTAGTGTGAAGGTGGAGTCTGTTGATCCGACACGACTATTCGTGCAGCAATTACCAGTTTCCGCTAAACCACAAGATGATTATTCTGAAGAGCCTGTTTGGTCTGGAGAAAACGAAGAGATCATACTTCCTTTCACAGACACAAACTTCACGATTTTGGAAGTGTATAAAGGTGATAAAACACCCGGGCAATTAATCACAGTAGCTCAAACAGGTGGTTTGCTTCCAGCAGAGAGTAATTGGCCTGGTCGGTTGTTTGAATTTTCTGAGGATCCGCTTTATAAGCCAGGAGAAGAGTATATTTTGTTTCTCTGGGATGCCTCTGGAGACAGAGTGCATGCACCTGAGAGAGAACTTTACCTGGTGATGACTCCATTTGCGAGGTACCGGATCGAGGAAAATGGCACTGTATATAACTATAGTGATACAACAAACCTATCTTCAGGATCAGGTCTCCCAATTAATATCGAAGAACTAGAGAAACAAATAACATTTGCCCTGAATACCTTAGCTCAGGACGGATGATTTCCTGCAAGTTGCATAAATAAACGTTTAAGGTGGCCTATTGGCTGTAGCACGACAGGTTCTGCATTAATGAGTGCGGCAAACTGGCGACTATAACCAAATGTGTGAACGGGCAATATAACCGGCGTTTGCCAGACTGTGACAGAACTGTAACACGGCCGCGACATGCCTGTGACATTCGTATGTTATAGTTTCCCCGGTTTAGCTAGACCTCCGATAAAGAAAAATATGGGTCTTCAGGAATTCAGGGGGTTGACAACCCGTGAAGCGTGAAACGTGAAACGTGACCAGAGAGACATCACGTTTCACGCCAAACCCCACGAAATCCCAAAGAGCCAAAAATATCAAGAGAAAAGACTAAAAAGGGATCAATAAAATGACAAGAAAAATCGTAAAGAGGTTTAGATGGAAATACCGAATTGGCATATTGCTTCTGGCATTTCTAGCTTTAATGCTGGCGACAGCAGCTTATGCCTGGACAGTATCGGTGCGTTATGTACATGATTACCAGACCGATTGGAGTGCAGATGATGGTTGGCATAGAGGTCAAGTCGAATGGTCTGGCGGTAAACGCTACATCCGTGCTGGTGATGATTACGTCAAATGGAACACCTTCATACCACAGTCAAGTGGTTATCTGGCGATGGTTTACCACGCTTTTCAACCCAATACAAACAATTGCGGCAATATTTGTGTTGGAGACCATGCCTGGTCTTGGTCAAATTTACCAAATGTCACTTTCTCAACAAAAGGTTGTGGGGCAGGCGCGGACAATGAATGGCGAGCAGAAGTGCGTAATAACAACATCACAACAGGGACCAACTATTATTTCCAACATCTTTTTAGAGACACTACCAGCGGCAATAATGGTACCGGAGAAATAACAACCAACACTTACTGGGTTACTACCTTCGGCGGTGCAGGCCCGTATCATGGCAAGTTCTGCATTAACTCAAGTAACGTATATGCGCCCACTAATGGGCAGTGTTGATATTTAAGGCCAATGATCCAAAAGGGATAAAGAAAATGAATAGTAAACAAGTAAACAAGAAGTGGTTTTTTCTCATAACGGCATTTTTGCTGGCAGCCATGTTGGGCAATCTTTTCCAACAAGAAGCCGCCTCGCTCCCCACAGAAGAGGTAACCGTCGTTTATTGGGAAACGGATAGCAAATACGGTGTGAGTTATGGCTATGGCGTGGATAACCTGGCACACGAAGCTGTGGCCGAAATTTATCCTGACTATAGTTCGGCAGAAGGTATCTACAATTATCGGGACTTTAGCCATAAGGAACTGGCAGCGTTGTTGAAAAATCTGCAACCAGAAGAATTAGTTCCCCTTAAAATTACGTTTACCGGGCCACTTACAAAAGATGAATTCACCGACTTTGTCAGAAAATATGAAATTGTTGTCAATATGCGCTCGTCAATGTACCACCCATATGCACCAACACTGTACCACTACCATGCACCAACAATGTACCACCCGTATGCGGCCACAATGTACCACCTGCTA
>CAADGU010000003.1 GCA_900696625.1 uncultured Chloroflexota bacterium
CTCGCCGGTGATGGCCCCTTCACCGTCTTTGCCCCCACCGATGACGCCTTTGCCGCCCTGCCTGATGGCACAATTGAGGCATTGCTGGCAGACCCCCAGGGCGCTTTAACCGATGTCCTGCTCTACCATGTCGTCTCCGGCGCCGTTCCGGCTGAGGCAGTCGTTGGGCTAAATGCAGCTACAACGCTCGGTGGCGAGGACGTAGCCATTGCTGTCCAGGACGGGAATGTGCGTCTGAATGAATCCGCTACCGTCATCATCACCGACATTATGGCGGATAATGGCATCATCCACGTCATTGATGCCGTACTGCTGCCGCCCAGCATGGTCGCCGCGGAAAAACCGTCCATCGCCGAAATTGCGGTAGAAAATGGCAACTTTACCACGCTGGTAGCGGCTCTGGAAGCCGCCGGGCTGGTGGACACGTTAGCCGGGGAAGGCAGCTTTACCGTCTTTGCCCCCACCGATGACGCCTTCGCCGCCTTGCCGGCAGGCACCGTAGAAACCTTGTTAGCAGATCCCCAGGGCGCGCTGACGCAAATTCTGACCTACCATGTGGTTGATGGCGCGGTTTATGCCGCCGATGTCGTGAATCTGTCCGCGGCCCCCACACTGCAAGGCGAAGAAATCGCTATCTCCGTAGACAATGGCACGGTATACCTGAACGACTCCGTTGCCATCATCACCACCGATATTGAGGCATCGAATGGGGTCATTCACGTTATTGACGCGGTTCTCATTCCGCCCACGATTGCCGCAGCTATGGCGGAAGAAGCCGCCATGATGACTGAGCCAGGCACAATTGCCGAAATCGCCGCCGCAGCGGGCACGTTCAATACCTTGTTAGCTGCTTTGGAAGCGGCGGGTCTGGCGGAAACATTTGCCGGTGAAGGTGCATTCACCGTCTTCGCCCCCACCGATGACGCTTTTGCGGCCCTGCCCGAAGGCACGATTGAAGCGTTACTGGCCGACCCCAACGGCGCTTTAACCGACATTCTGCTCTATCACGTGGTAGATGGGGCTGTACCGGCCGAAACGGTTGTGACATTGGACGCAGTTACCACTTTATTGGGTGAAGAAGTGACCATTACGGTGAGCGACGGCCGTGTCCTGCTCAATGATACCGTTGAAGTCACAACCACCGACATCGTGGCGTCTAACGGCATCATCCATGTGATCAACGCCGTGTTGTTACCCCCAGGCGAATAACCGCCACTATAAACCTCACTTTATTTTCTCCTCCCTTGTTTGATGGCTGCGACCGTTTAGTCGGTCGCAGCCATTGTTTTTGCGGACACGCATACATCCCGCCAATGTCCTGGCCGAAGGCAACTCCTACCTACGTCTCAACTTCGCCACCCAAACGCCTGAGGCTGTCGCCGAAGGCATCCGCCGGTTAGGTCTTGTCCTTCAACAACCCCCCCCACCGATTACCGATAAGGGCGTGTGGCTATACGCCCTACAGCTACGGCATATATCCAATGCACAGCGCAATAGCCGCGCTGATCTCATTCAACTGTTCTGCTGTGACGCTACCCAGTTTGCGCTGAAAGCGATTGACAGACAGCGATTTGACTTGAAAAGCATCGGCCGCAGAGTCTTTTGACAGCCCGTTTTGGGCATCTGATTTAAGCTGTACCATCCAGAAATAACGAATGAACTGCGACTGCCAGGCCGTGATAGGCACCACAATTTGCAGCCGCATCTTGCCTGCGCCGGCTTCTGTCATGACGACTGCGGGGCGTATCTTCTGGATTTCATCACCTTCACTGGGATCAAAGCGAATCATCCAGATATCGCCACGCTGGACGCTATCATTCATTGATGCCTTCTTCGCTGTAGGCTTCAAACGTTTCGAACGCTTCATCGGCCGCCGAAACAATTGCCGCCTGAACAAGCCGCTGACGCTCTGTCGCAGGGAGTCGCATGAGTTCCATAGCCGAAAGCGGCCGTTCCTGCTCCAGATGTTCTAAAAAAAACAGTACACGCCGTCTCGTGTGGGGTTCTAATTGCCGAAACTTCTCAATGATTTCTTGTTCAAGCATGTTCATCATGTCTCATCCTCACGCATTATTTTCCCCATTGTATACTGAAATCATCGCGTTCAAAATGATTGCCCATTCGTCAGAAAATCATACAAAGAATCGGCCGCTTCCTGAAGCGTCATGTCATACAGCTCCATGGCGTAATCTTCATCAATGTCCATATCAATCAAATCGCAAATGGCTTCAAGAGGGTCCGTAGCCAGCAAGGTGTCCGGTGGGTCATCTCCCGACCACATGGTACAAATCTGCGAAACGGCCGTAGCCTGGTAGCGATCTGATGAATAACGGTTATGGATTTTAATCAATTCGTCGAGTATTTCTTGTTTGTTCATAGTTTGTGCCCCTACGCCCGCCCTTCGACGACAGCGATTTCGATTTCTCTAAGGGTGATAAATCATATCCTTTACTTCTGACTCAAGTTGATCGGGACTTTTCTTTCTCCCAAATCAACGAACTCGCCCATACCAAAACGGGTCACCAGAGAGTTCAAACCCTTTTTCCAAGACATTTGATAGATGAGCAATGTGGCGATCAAGAAGCTGGTTGATTTCATTGTATGGTAAACCCTTACCAAGTCCTTCGATTATGTCAATACGGGTAACGTTGGATGAAAGTTTTGTGTTGACTTTTTCCTCTGGCAAGTAATGTGTCAAAAAATTCCTTAATGACTGACCATGCTTGCGAAGCCATCTGCTATCTTGATTTCCCAAAGCTTCTTGAAATTGATTTTTTGTTGTAGAGGAAAGTTCGTTAGCCCCAGCACCAACTGAGATATTTTGGATTTTATTGATATTTGAATTAGCGTGATACAAAGTAATGAACTTCAGTCTGAACAAAGTGTCTTCCACTCGATGTGGAGATATTAGTAATGGCCCAAGAGCGGGTAGTATGCGACTGGCAAAATTGAGATTGGCAAGCAAGATGATTAAGCCCGCTGCGGATGGTGTTCCGATTGTGCCAAATGACCCACGACCATAAAGGGCTTTATGTTTGATATCTCTCATTTCTACAGGTTCAAGCAATTGCAGTGGTATGGTAAACGGAAGTTTCTGCGTATCAAACATATTGTGGCTTTGGAACAGCCTGAAAAGGGTCTCTACATATTTCCCTGTGTACTCTCCTATTGCTCTCGAGAGTATGGATGGATCCTCCTTAAAATTCAATTTGCCACCAGAGCCAAAGACAGCAGAGTGAGTTGTTGCAATGATATGCCCATTGTAGAGGAACAGCCCCATATCTGGTTGTAAGGCTCTTTTAAGAGGGCCAAGTAATCCATTGTGAAGTCCAAGAAAATAGTCTTGCTGCTTGTTTACAATTGCTGTAATTGACTCATTTGCACTGTCCAGCAATTTGGCCTGATGCCTCAATGTGCGCAGAAGTTCTAGCTCCGTGGGATCAAGCATCTTTTTAAAGTTTGGGAAAAATTTTCCTAAGCAGTTGTAGCTTTCAACGATGTACAAAGATGTGAACGGTATCAAACCAAAGGATAGCAGGCTACTATGGGGCTGTTGTAAAAGATTCCCCAGTAATAGCCGGAAGAAAATGGTGTCATGAATGCAAGCTTGAATAGCCTGCTGTTCAGGTGTAGGCAAATTGTTCAGCATAATGTTGAGGAGGGGAAAGGTCGCATATATAGTAAGGGCGTATAGCTATACACTATTACGCCCGCCCGCCCCTCGACGATGGCGATTTCGGCTTAGGTGAGGCGGTATAGCTGGTAAACCAGCCGATAGCTTCTGATTTTTTCTGTTTGTTCCAAGGGAGGTAGATGGCGTGGAATCCGCTGGTGTAGAAGTAACCGACCAGGCAGTCAAAGAAACGGCCGTCGCGGATGAGGACGTGGAAGCGATCTTTATGGGTCTGGTTGTACTCGTTGGTAATAAAGGTGAGGTCCGTGATCATGGGGAATTGTACCCACGAATGTAAATTCTGACTGTTCCTAAACTGCTAACCGCCGCGCCAATGTCTCCCGCACCAGGTCAATGTCCGGCGGCAGCAGGATGGGCGGATTGGCGTGTTGCGCTTCCACCTCGTCCAGGGCATCTTCGTGGTAATGCAGCTTGAAACTGGTGAACTTGAGGCCATGCGCCGTGCTGATGACAATGACCCGCTCCTGAGACTTGATAACCCCCTGATTAACCAGTTTGAAGAGCACGGCCAGGGCTACGGCCGTGTGTGGGCACGTATACATGCCGGTGCGGTCGGCTAAAGCGGCCGCATTCGCCAGTTCATGCTCCGTCGCCTGCTCCACCACCCCATCCGTCATCTGAATCGCCTGCACCGCCTTCTCATAACTCACCGGGTCGCCAATTTGAATGGCCGAGGCCAGCGTATTTTGCGCAGGCAGGCTCACTTTCTCCTTGAAACCATTCAAGTAGCTCTGGTAAAAAGGATTGGCCTTGGCCGCCTGCGCCGCCGCCAGCCGGGGCATCTTATTTGTTATCCCCAAATCCATCAGCATCTTCAACCCTTTATACAGGGCGCTGATATTGCCCAGGTTGCCCACCGGCATCACAATCCAATCCGGCGCCTCCCAATCAAACTGGCGCACAATTTCAATACCCACCGTCTTCTGCCCCTCAATCCGCAGGCTGTTCATGGAGTTCGCCAGGTAGAGGGTATTATCCTGCGTCATCTCGCGCACAATGCGCATACAGCCGTCAAAATCGGTATCCAGCGCCAACACATGCGCACCGTTGGCAATCGGCTGGATCAGTTGGGCGCGGCTGACCTTATTCTGCGGCAAAAACACCACCGCCGGAATACCCGCCGCGGCGGCATACGCGGCCAACGCCGCGCTGGTGTCACCCGTGCTGGCGCAGGCCACCGCCCGTACCGGGCTGCCATCGGCAATCATCTGCTTGACCACGCTCACCAGCACCGTCATGCCCAGGTCTTTGAAGCTGCCGGTATGGCTGTTGCCGCACAACTTCACCCACAAATCGGGCACGCCAATTTGCCGCCCCAATCGCTCGGCCCAAAACAGGTTGGAGTTGCCCTCAAACATACTGACGATGTTTTCGTCTCGCAAATTGGGCATCACCCACTCTTTCATCCCCCACACGCCGGAACCATACGGCCATTGCGTAGAGCCGCCACGTTCTTCCAGAATTTTCATCCAGGCTGCCGGGCTGCGCCGCCGGAGCGCCTCCACGTCATGGTACACTTCCAACAGGCCGCCACAATGCGGGCAGGTATACATCACCTCAAAAACAGAGTATTCACCGGGGCAGCCCCGGAAACAGCGAAATCTGGCGTTATAAATCATGGAATGGTGTAGATTGGTTCAATCTTCGAGATTGAACCAATCTGAAAAAAATGAACAATGAAACTGAACAAGTGATCTAGTTTTGTCAAAATCGGCCCGCCTTCCAGTGTAAATTTTGGCTATACGCAGAAGATCAGTCCAAGATCGGGCATTTATTTGTGAGCTACTCATAAATAATTATGGAGGATTTGCTGGCGCACCGATTCCAGCGTTGTCAGCGAGGGATCGGGGGGATGGTCTTCCAACGATTGTATTAACAAGGCCATACCCAAAACAAAAGTCTGGCTGCGGGTAGCGCCAAAGGCGGCATTCAGGGTACCATGCGCCCGCCCCAAATCCAGGACTTGCTGCGGCGAGACGCGAATGGAGGTCCAGGCGGCGTCTTCGTCCTTGCCGGGCAGTGGCAAGTCCCATAACAGGTAGAGCGATTCTAAATCGGTGACGCCTTCGGGGATGGTGCGGGTGCGGTCAGCCACGGCGCGGTGCAGCCCTTCCAGGCGCGCCGTCAGCGCGGTGATGACCAGATCAGGCACGTCAGCACGGCTGATGGTTTCAGGCAGGATAGCGGCCAATTGTTTGAGAATTTGTTTTTGGGCGGGGGTAAGGGCAATGTAGACATTTTGACGACTGATGGGATGCGACGGCCGTCCCCGTTTTGGCTGCCTGTCTTTCAACAACGCCGCCAGGGTGCTGCTCTGCAAATTGTCCTTCTCTTGATCCCGGCTCATTATAGTGATGCGTGATGCGTGATGCGTGATGCGTGAAAAAGGTTACGCATCACGCATCACGCA
>CAADGU010000004.1 GCA_900696625.1 uncultured Chloroflexota bacterium
CGGTGGGTCGCTGGGAGGATGCGTTTGATGACGGCCGTTTGTCCCACCAGCGGATGATTTGGATGTATAATCCGCACAACCTGCGGATGTTCTATCGGTATAGGGGTTTTATTTAGATGTTGTCCCTGTCAATTATATAGACCCTACAGGAAACTGGGCATGGGGTGCGGCAGGGTCAATTTTGCGTGAGACAAATGATCTGGCGATGGATATTATAACAAGCGCGGTACATCGCAAAATACAAGCAGATTTGCTCGTCCCTTATTCAAGTGTGTGGCACGCTGAGTATCCTATTCCAGGGTCAAATTATCAACGGATAGACCTGCTCAACTCGAATTTTAGATTCCTATGGGAAATTAAGCCGCGCTATAAGGAAGCTGAAGCTCAGGTGCAAATTGATGGTTACAGGATTGCCATGAATGCCGCGCGAGGAAGACTAAACGGCCCGGCACCGGGTGGTGGCGGAACTTACAATTGGAACAGTCCCAAAGGCTGGGAACTTGGTCCGAAAGGTTCATTTCGTGAAAGAATACTTATGGGACAAGACCCGTCGGGATGGTGGGATATTTATTACGGCCAGACGCAACCTGGTGTTATTGTCTGGTGGAAAGAAAGGCGGCAAAGACAGGAGGTCCGGGTTCTTGTGCCAATTCCGGACTGGGTAGCCTGGAGCGAGAAAAACACGTATCCAAGCCTAAGCCCGGTGCCGGTACCTGTGCCTGTGCCCCAACCTGGGCCACGAGGCACGCCCGTACCACCTACGATACCGGGATTGCCCCCACAACCCAATCCACAGCCTGTGCCCACGCCGATATATTACTATAGTACACCTGCTCCGGTTTGCCTGCCCAATAACTCGAATCTAGGAAACAGTGTGGTCACTGCCGGCGGGACAGCGCTCGGTGTGTACATCGTATACCGGATTGTACGGGTGGCTATCTCCCCTGGATGCGGCCCCGCGGCCCCATTATGCGCTTTTGGCCCATGAAATGGAGGATAAGTGATGATTGTGCTTGAACAAATTGCACGTGAGGTGCTTCGGATACTGATGGCGCACGGCCATCACCCGATAGGTGGTATTTCTATTGGCCTCACCGTGCAAAAGCGTGACTTCAATACTCTACAAATTGTAAGCACGGATTCCACCAGCAGATTTCAATCTGACACGTATGGAGAGATTAGAGACGAGGGAAAGATAGAAGAATTATGGTGGGATTGTACTCTGTCATACAGTCGTTATTCTGGCCCATATGTAAGGATGCCTGCCGTGAAGGACAAACAACTAAAGGCAATTATGGAAGATCTGGCTGCCAGCTTTAAGTCAATAAATGTGCCTGTGCCGGCTTACCAGGTTATTTGGGGACTTGAGGCAGCAGACTTTAATGACAAGTTTACCGGTCATCCGAACCTGCTGGTTGATGTGATGGCTGGCATTCAGGCGAGTGAGCCTATTGAGGGAATGTATTGCAGTATACAGATTATAAGAGGTTTCGAGACAAACGACTTTGAGGCAGCTTCGGAGAATACCCATGCGAAGCAGTGGGAGGTTCTTCAGTTCCAGAAAGGTCAGCGGCAAGACTCTCCGGCGGAAGACGATTTTCTGCTAGGAGATGAGTTAATAAAGTATCTGTGGCAGCAACTGCCGGCTGAATTAGACCAACTTATCAGGCAAGTTAGCGACGCCGTTAAAAGAGATCCGGAGCATCAGTTACTACCGGGCAAGCGTAAGCAAATTTACGACTTGATTGCTGCCTATCCCGGCGGAGATAGCGCGCTGAAGTGGCTGGCCGCTTTTACGGTATTGCGAACCATCTATTATTGGCATGAACAGACGCCTGAGATGTTTCGGCCGTTTATGCTCCTCACGCTGGCTCGAAATGCCCTGGAAGGGAAAGCAGATAGAGTGCAGATGGTTCAAACGGCGCACGCTGCTCGCTCTTATTACGAGGATCTTGAAGGCGCCGAGCTGGATACCAGGGTTATTTATGCAGGTGTTGCGGCTGCTGAGGCTCTACTACGTGTAACCGGGCTGGATCGCTGGGCAGAAATCAGCATAAGTGACAAAGTAACGGACGATGCTTTGGATTGGTCAACCAGCGACGTAGCAAAATGGGCCGTTTCCGCTTATGCCGGAGGTACAAAACGCTTTGGCACCAAAGAAGTAAATCTGGAAAAACGGCTTGAGTTCTGGATCTGGTGGTTAGAAGAAGCGATTCCGGCAGCATGGTCGACTGTGGCTGCATAAGTACCTGGGTACAGTCGTCTGGCCATGGCTCCGAGCAACCACGCCGAGGAACTGCGCTACCCTCCGTCCTGGCTGGACGGCCGCCGCGTCCAGCAAATTGACTATAGCGCCGGCCAGCCCATCACCACCACCTACACCAACGACATTCTCGGCCTGTCCCAGGTGTTGGTCAGCGACAATGGCACAACCACCACCCACAACCTCTTTGGCCTGGACTTGATTAGCCAGGATGACGGCAGCCAGACCCGCACCCTGCTGGCCGATGGCCTGGGCAGCACGCGGGCGGAAATGGTGGGCAGCACCCTTGAAACCACCACCACCTACGAACCCTATGGCAAAGTGCTGGCTCAAACTGGTGCGGCCGGCACCACCTACGGCTTCACCGGCGAGCAGTACGATGCCTTAACTGGTCTGGTTTACCTCCGCGCCCGTTACTATAGTCCCAACCTGCGCATCTTTTTCTCCCGCGATCCCTATCCAGGGCAACTGGATAAACCGTCCAGCCAGAATGGGTACAATTACGTTTCAGGTAATCCCATAAATTTCTCTGACCCAACGGGCCAACGAGAATGGGCGACCCCTTCTTCTTGGGGTGAAAAGATCACGGGCTGGGTACATATGGCGCGTAATCCTGCATTTATCCATCTCGAATTCAACCGCTTTTTGCCGCCCCCTGGATCGACACCTTTTAGATGGCGTAGCCAGCGTCCGGACATCATCCATTCCCATACCGGCGATGTGTTTGAAGTGGAGCCATGGTATAAAGGTGTAGTTTCGATTGTGAACGCCGGAGGTGAAGCTACTCTTTATCGAGACATGCTGACCGCATGGGGGGGAGGTGGCCCAACATTTTTCGTAGGAGTCGCGCCAGGATATAACCTGCTGCCAGGTCGTGGGATCTTGCCGCCCGAACCCAATGACTGGAATATAATAACATGGCGTCTTGGACGTCCATCTAGTTTCCCACCTATTATCCGAAGTGGACCTTTAACAATACGTGGTACCATACAAGGGAGAACCGCTTTCATACCAGGCGGATTTGATTTCATAGCTGTCAGTCCAGTTGATGGTGTTGTTGTATGGTGGCTACAACCTAACAGAAGTATTACTGCAGCCGCACTTGCAGCTGCCAAACTAAACAAGGTAATTAAAGAACACATTGTTGAAGCAGGTGGCCGCCTGCCTTCGGTACCCGGTATTCCTTTACCCGCACCGGTGCCATCAACCGGAATGTCACCATCAACATCATGGCAAGATATTGGAATGATAGGTGGTACAGCCGCATTACTATATAGTCTGAATCGAGTTTGTGACAGCCTGGTTTCAGCAATCAGTTCTACGGGTTCTGTCAGGGTTGCTCTATCCATTAGTGGAGCTACTGGAAGCAGTGGTGATTATCTACTTGAGTGATGATCAATTGTTGGTGATTTAACGATGGGTAAGGCAACGACCATGGTAGTATGTAACATCTTCTGGCTTTTGGATTAACGGTGAAATATGAAAAAAAGCGGATTGAATCTTCAGGGAAAGTGGACCTATTACAATGCGAAAAATTGCCCGTTGCCCCCAGATGCGTTTGTGTACCAACTGTCTGTTTCTAAGACAGGCGAACTCTGGACTGATGCTTTCATTAATTGGGCAGATGAAATGGGAGGAGGACTTTCCCGAACTGTCGGATTTCTGAATTTCAGGCAAAACCAATGGAGGTTCTATCCGGCCGATGGTGCAGGTTTTCCGGAGATGAATGTTACCCAACTCGGCAGCGACGAGCAGGGAAATGTGTGGCTTGAATACTGGCCCTCTGCTCTCCCCACTAAGCGGGCCACGATGGCCCGGTTTGATGGAACTTCCCTCGATGTCTTCCCACAAGGGACAAAGGGGTTACCGCCTGAGATAATGGTTGAGTCCCTTGCTAGTGATAACCAGGGAAGGGTATGGGCAGCAATGTCCATGCTGGGGATCCATTTTTTCGATGGGACGGCCTGGCACAGATTCAGTGACCTATGCCTGTTAGCCCAAGATTGGATCACTTGCGTAGCTGTTGACCATGAGAACCGAGTCTGGCTGGCTGCACAACAAGAGAAACAAACCCGCTTTATCTATTACGATGGCAGAAAGTGTATGCCATATGCCGAAGTTGGCAAGGGTGCCCGTGATGCCTATGTGCGGGCGATGCTCATAGACCGTGAGGGGAATCTCTGGGTTGGCTGGCATTACCGTTTAGGCGTGTGGGTTTTTCACAGCCGGAGCGGAAGGTGGCAGAAGTTTACCAGGCGTAATTCTGCTCTGCCGGACACGGATATTTTCTCTATGGTGATAGACAACCAGGGGCGTGTCTGGGTGGGAACAGAAGAAGGAGTAACAATTTTTACCGGCGGAGAATCAGTAAGTTATGGGGCAGTCATACCGGGTGAAATCAGCCCGCCAGTTCGCTTTCGAGATGTTGAAGACCCAATGACCGGTGAGGGTCGGAGTAAATACGTATCCGTCGGTAAGTTTATAGGTGCAGATAATCATGGTCGTGTATGGTCTACAAGTAGCTTCGGCGTGAGCCTTTATACAGAGTAAGTCTTGACATATCCTGCATTTTCCAACTAATCTCTGTTCCGGCACGGTCTTTCTGAGGTGGTGTGGCTGGTGTTTCGCGCCGCGCCACCTATGTTTATCTATCACTGCCGGTTTTTGGGGCCGTCCGCTGCTTCGCTTCGGCGTGACATTGTTTGCTGGCGCATCTCTGTAGCCGTGACATGTGTGGGATTCAGCACGGCCGTACACAGCAAATGGGGCACGAGAGGAGAAGGGGGGTACGGCCGTGTTTTTTGTGTGACGGGGCGGGGGGCACGGCCGTACACAGCAAATGGGGCGCGAGAGGAGCAGGGGTACGGCCGTGCTTTTTTGTGTGGTGTGGTGAGGGAACGGCCGTGAAATGTGTGGAATTCAGCACGGCCGTACACAGCAAATGTGGTGCGAGAGGAGAATGAGGGGGTACGGCCGTATAATTCCCTTATTCGCGCTGAGCAAGGCAGAGGCAGCTCAGGTCGTGAAATGTGTGGGATTCAGCACGGCCGTACACAGCAAATGTGGTGCGAGAGGAGAATGGGGGGTACGGCCGTAGCCATCAGCGGAAGACCGTGCCAGAGCAGGCCGATATTTACCCCATAAACCGTAAACTTATTGGTTCTGACTTCCTTGTGTTATAATTTTGGCATGTTGCAAATGGTGATAGATACAGAAGAAACGGCCGTTGAGTCTCGTTTATCCGTCAATGTCCATATTGAGGCTGAAGTGCTGTCCGCGGAAAAGGCTCGTCGCAAAGCCAATGTCTGGCTTTTGATGAATGTTGGCAATCTGCTAGGCACAGAAAATGCCGAGTTGATTTATAGTGACAGTCAGTTGCTCTGGCGGGTAGACGTGATCTTAACGTCTCCTGTTCGAGGGAAATTGGGGTGCGTCGGACAGCTTTGGCTAGATGCAATTAGCGGGGAACCGTTGCCATCTGATAACTTAATAAACGAGTTCCTGGCAAAAGCAGATGCCTTCTCTGCCGATTAACCATTTCCCCCAAGAAGCAGAGACAGGCTGCTTAGCAGCTTGTACTCAGATGGTTTTATCCTATCTGGGAATCAAACGAAGCCAAACTGAACTCAATCGGCTATTTGAGTTGAGACAGGGAGGAGTGCCACTCTCTCGTTTGCAGCGTATAGAAGCCTATGGTGTCCAAGTTGTTATTCGAGAAGGCGATAAGACCCATTTGTATCAGGCCATTGATAATGGCATTGCCACCCTTGTTTTTGTCCGTACCAGCGAATTACCCTACT
Organism: uncultured Chloroflexota bacterium; assembly: GCA_900696625.1. Lineage (GTDB taxonomy): Bacteria > Chloroflexota > Anaerolineae > Promineifilales > Promineifilaceae > CAADGU01. The sequence goes on from CAADGU010000004.1 coordinate 6,064, forward strand.
GGCATACTGATGCGCGACATGTGATTTTGGTTGTAGGCTATGATGGGACCAATTTATTCGTCAACGATCCTGCTTTTCCTGATGCACCAAAGTCTGTTCATGTAGACGAATTGATGTTGGCCTGGAGCGAATTTGACTACTTGTACGCAACAATCGTCAAATAAATTTCTAGTGACAGCCGTGTTGCAGCCGCCATTGGTGGATTGATGCTTCGCTTCTGCGTGGCTTTGGTTCCTGTGTACCTCTGCCGTGAAATGTGTGGATTCAGCACGGCCGTACACAGCAAATGTGGCGTGAGAGAGGAATGGGGGGAGGTACGGCCGTGTTTTTTGGGTGAGGGGGTGGGGGCGACGGCCGTTATCATCCAGGAAGCGACATTGGCAGTCCACTATGACACGGCCCACCTTTACGGCGTCAGCCCATCCGGGATGCCATTGGGGAATTGGGCATCTATCGCTTCCAAAATGCGCGCAATACGGTTATCCGGGTTGGGGTGGGTGTTAAAAAATTCCGGCTGAGACTGGCCGTCGCCGGCAGCTTCTAAGATTTCCATCACCCGTACCATCGCGCGAGGATCATAACCGGCCTCAGACATAAATTGCACCCCAAGGCGGTCGGATTGCAGTTCGTCGTCACGGCCGTAGCGCAAATTCACCAACGCCCCAATCAACGCCGCCATTTGCCCCGTAGCCAGGCCGCCGTTAGGATCGTTTGGGTTATACGCGGCAATGACGGCTGCACCGGTTAACCCTTGTGTCAATTGTTGGTCGGCTATTTGTTCGGCCGCATGGCGGGCCACCACATGCACAATCTCATGCGCCATCACCCCGGCCAATTGCCCTTCTGTTTCCAATTGGTTAAAGAGCGCGGCCGTAATAAACAGTTGCCCACCCGGCAGCGCAAACGCATTGATCGTCTCCGGGTCAGCCAGCAAGTGGCATTCAAAAGGCCAATCTGTGGTGTTGACTTCGCTGTTTTCCACCAGCCGGCGGCAAATCTTATCCAGGTAAACCTGCGCCGCCTGGTCACGGTGCAAGCCGCCATATGCCTGGGCCATCTCCGGCGCCGCCTGCAAACCCATGGCTATTTCTTGAGCCGATGTTAAGGCTACCTGCTGAGTTTCTTCGGTTATCGGGTTAAATTCGCTCGAAGCAAAGTAGGTGATCAGCGAAATAGCTACCAAGACCAGGGCGATGATGATTTGGGTTGGACTGAATCTTCTTTTACGTGGCATGATTTTTTCTCCACCGGGTTCCTGTTTTCCCGTTCACCGTAATGTTAGCCGTCCTTGCATCTCTTCCCCATATCACGCCGACAGCGTCGGTTCCGCTTTGTCCATCAATTGCGTGAGCCGTTCCATACTGCTGGTTACTAATGGTGAAGGCGGCTCGTCCATCGCCTGGATGGCGGCCCAGACATGTGCTTGCCGCTCCTTGAGGTCTGAAATCTGGGTCGCCGCTCCGGAAACGGCGCGGTGGCTGATCAGATGGCTCCACACAATCTGGCAGGCGGCGGCCAGGGGTGGGGCAAAGAGAAGACCAAGCACACCATACGCATCCGCCAGGGCAATCAGGATGACAATGGTGAGCATAGGGTTGACCTGCACGTGGTGGCCGAGGCGTGAGGTAACCCACCATTTCAGGAATAGGATGACGATGAGCGTGTACACGGCCGTTAATAAACTCAGCGGCACATTGGTCAGCAGCCCCAGCACCAGGGGCGGAATGATCGCCAGGATTGGCCCTACGATGGGTATTAGCAGCGCCACAGCACCGAGCAAGGCCAACAGCGCCGGGTACGGGGAGCCAAGCAGCCAGTACCCCAGCCCCAACAGTAACCCGGCCAGAAGCGCCTGCCCGATCTGGCGGCGGATGTAAATCCCCAGGTTGACTTCCACTGTTTGCCAGATGTCCCGCATCTGTTTGCGCAGCCCCGGCGGCAGCAGCGACAGCCAGAGCCGTTCAAAGTGGTTCTGGCCTATGCTCCAATAAATGCTCAAGAAGAGAATGACGAGCGCGCCGCTCAAGAGGCTGAAAACACCCTGGGAAAAACCCAACACTACCGGCAGTACCAGTTCGCCCTGTTCGCCGATAAGGGCGGTGAAGAGTTGGCTGGGCGGGGGCAGCCGTGTGTCCAAAAATTCTTGCACCAAACCACCCTGTAACCATACGGGCTGCTTCCAGGCGTCCTGCACCGATACCTGTTGCGCCAACTGCTGAATGTCCCGCATCGCGGCCCCCACACTGGCAGCGAGTAAGAGAAGGAAACCACTCAGGGCCACCAGGTAGAGCAAAATCAGGCCCAGGCGTGCGGCGAGCGACTGCCCGGCCGGGCGTCTGACCAGGGGGCGTAACGCGGCGGCCAGGGCCAGCGAAAGCAAGACATAAAGGGCAACCTGGCGAAACTGCCACAGCAAGGCCAACGCCACCACTGTCACCATCACGGCCGTGCCCATCCATACCAGTTGTTTCGTCATGTGGCCCCCGCCGGGACGACCTCGGCCAGCAACCTGTCCAGGTCAGTGGCCAGGGTCTCAATCTCATCCATCACCTGTTCCGTCTGTATAACCTGTTCCTCCGAACCGCCCGGCATCTGCCGCGCCTGTTGGCGTAAATCCTGCGCCAGCTCTTGTGCTTCCTGGCGCAGACGGCTGGCATAGTCACGACCGGCCGAAACCTCTGTCTCCATCGCCCCCGGCCGAAAAACATACCGTTCGAGCAAGATTTGAATCATGGCCGCCATGGGAATGGCCATCAACGCGCCGGCAATGCCCAACAAAGAGCTGAAAGCCAAAAGCGCCAGCAGGGTGACGAAGGGGTTGACGCCTACGGCGTGCCGCATAATGCGCGGCACCAGCAGGCTGTTTTCCAACTGTTGAATGATCAGCGTGGCCACAAGGACCCAGATCACCTTGTCTGGCCCCAGGGTCAGCGCCACCAACAGCGCCGGTACAGCGCCCAGCAGCGGGCCAATGATGGGCACCACTTCCATCAGCCCGGCTATAAACGCCAGCGCCAACAGATGGGGTAAACCAATGAGCCAATAGGCAACCAAAGACATAATGCCTATGGACAGCATCAGGAGGCCTTGCCCGGCCATAAAGGCGCTCACCTTCGCTTCCATCGCCGCAATCAATTCGCCAATGCTCTCACGCTGTGCTAACGGCACCAGCAGCAGCAGGGACCGCAAAGTGCGCGGCCCATCGAGCGTCCAGTAGTAGGCTAAGAGAAGGATGACAACGGCCGTAAAGATAATCTGCGACGCTGTGCCAATATAACCCAGCGCCAGCCCGGCTGAAGTCAGCATCTCCTGCCCCGTTTGCTGTATCGAATCGGGCAGGGGTAGGGTAGCCGGTAAAACCACGCTCAAGTCCACTAACAATGGATTAGGATGGGTAAGCAGCCCCTCACGCAGCGTTTGGTATTGGCCGGGAAGGGTGGTGGTAATGGTCTCGATCTGGGACACAATCAGGGGGAACAGCAGCAAGACGAAGCCGGCGAACAAGGCCAGCAGCAGGAGATAGACGAGCAAAACCCCCGCTTTCGGAGGAACTCCCCGCCGGTGCAGCCAAGCGACGACCGGCCTGAGAATCGTGCCGAGTACGACAGCCACAAACAAGATGAAAAGTACCTGGTGAAAGCGGTAAAGCAGCCAAAAGCTCAGGCCAACGGCCGCCAGGACAAGTGTGGCCCACACAACGCGCCCAAATGTCCACTGATACAGCGGCGAAGGTGAATGGAGCGCCATACCTGGTTAACTCTGGCCGAGTTCCTCTTTAGCTTCTCGCTCCATCTTTTGCAGACGGGTGTAATAATCTGCAAATTCGTTGAGATGAGCCAGCGCGATTTTGCCGGTAAGAAGGGGATCATTGCCGGTTACGTCCGTGGTGGGATCGTGCCGACCATGCTCCAATTCGACCTCCAGTCCCATGCGGAACTGCTCCACGTCGAAGCGGTCCCACGTTATGCCGAGCCTATCCCCGATTTCGCGGGCTTGCTCTATCGTGAAATGTGTTTGAGTTGACATTCTTTTCTCCTTCATAAATGGGACGCAGATTCTCGCGGATGACGCGGATAAAATGTGGTGAATAGGCGTCCTGTTTTCATTCATCACTTCACTTCGTTCAGTACAGACTGTGGTGGGCTGCGCCCATGCAGTCTCCTTCCAAACGAAGACTACTGAATTAAGCGGTGGGGCCATCGTCATCTGCCCAGACCATCAAGTTAAACTCTTTTTCGGTAGGCTGACGGCCGTGGCCCGCGCCATTTTTCCCGTTTTGTGGCTGGCTAACGAAGGAGCCAAATAGATTAGTCGCCAGAACAGACGACAATTCCGTCTGCACCACAGCCAGCAGCCTATCTGTGTCATAGGGTTTCTGCAAAAAAGTGGGCAACTTTCGCTCTCCAAAACGATGGCTGGCTTCTGCCTCGCTCAGACTTGAAGAGACGATTACCTTGACCTGGGGGGTAATTTGCCGCAATTTTTCGTAAGTCTCCTCACCGTTCATCACCGGCATGTTCATGTCCAGAAAAACCAGGGCAATGTTTTGCTGCTGGTAAATTTGCAGGCCCTCATGTCCATTGGCGGCGGTAAATACAGGCATGCCCAGGAAAAACCCAAGAATATCGGTCAGCGCTTCGCGTATGGCCGTATTGTCATCAATGATGAGGATGGCGTCGTCCGCTACTGTTCTGGTCTGTGAATAATTTACTGCACTCATCCATTATCTCCAGCAACGAGAACCTCACAGGGTTTGCCAGCTAATGGCAGCAGCCAAAGCAGGGGGGCCTGCTGACTGAGCGGGAGGGTTACAACGAGACCACCCCAAGCAGTTGCAATACCACCAGGATAACGACAATAACGATCAGGATGTGAATCCAATTGCCGGTGCGGAGTCTTGGGTTTACATTGCCACCTAAGAAGCCGAGCAACCACAGGATGAGCAGAATAATGATGATTGTCCATAACATGAGATTTCTCCTTTTAAGTCATCAATCTGGCAAAATTAGTCCAATCTTCTTGAAGATTGAACCAACCAGGAAACTACAAAAAGGTTAATTACAAACGGTTAATCAGGCGCTAACGGCCGTTTTCCCGGCCTCAACAACGGTGGCAAAACGCTCCTTCCCTTCGTCAAGTGCATCCTGGCCACGCTGCTGTAACACTTCGACCTGCTCGTGGATGCTGGCGCGTGCCTGGGCTACTGTGTCTTCTACAGCGTCGGTTGCCTGCTCGCGTAAATCTCTGCCTTTCCGCTGGATTTGCCGCCGGGTCTTTTTGCCCGATTGCGGTGCCAGAAGCAGCATCACACCTGCGCCCACCAGACCACCAAGCAGCAGCCCGGCTAAAAAGACCAGCCCGGCTAAAAATCTGTTTAAATCATAGGCCTCATATTCGGCCTCTTCGTTCTTGCTTTCCATTGTCTTATTCTTATTACTCATGTTGAACTCCCTGAAAAAGTCTGACGCAGAGGCACAGACTTGTACATATGACCCTCCCGGAGGTTTTTGACCTCCGGGAGAGCGTCCTACGGGAGAGCGCCCTCCGAGAGAGAGCCCTCGCTGTTAGCGCACCTGTCTTCGGCTGAAGAGATTAACAACCGCCAGCAGAATAAGGGCGCCTATGAACGACACAATCAAACCAGGTAAACTGAAGTTGCTCTGGTTGATGGTGGCAATCCCCAACAGAGGCGTCAACACCAGGCCGGCGACGAACGCGCCTACGATACCCACAAGGATGTTGAGTATCAGGCCTTGTTGTCCATTTGTGCGCATCACCATGCTGGCTAACCAGCCCAGGATGCCACCTACGATAATCCAAATAATAAAGTTCATCTTGTACCTTCCTTTTATCCAGGTTCAGATTGGTTCAATCCTCAAGATTGAACCAATCTGACTAAAACGATTCTAATGCACCTTAAGTGCTTCCAGCTTGTCGTTCATTTCCTTCTCGGCCTGCTCTTTGGTGTAGCCATACTTCTGTTGCAGAATGCCAACGAGCTGGTCAGCTTTGCCGTCTATTTGCTTCAGGTCATCGTCGGTGAGTTTGCCCCACATCTCCTTGACCTGGCCTTGCATTTCTTTCCACTTACCTTCAAAAATATCCTGGTTCATCGTGTGATCCTCCTCGATCATGGGATTAACTGCCCCAATTTTTTAGTAACAGCAGCGTTCCGGGCAGACTGATGCGCCACTGTTGATGACAACAAATGCACCGACCACCTGGTTATTTGAATCCGGCTGCCAGGAGTGAATGGAGTTCGGATTGGCGGTCGGCTAAGAATATGAGTGTCATACGTTAAATAGTACGACCAATCCACTCTGGGCACATCGGCTGGTCAGGGGATGTAGCGCTCCCCCAGTTGGGGGATATTGGAGATTGGAGACCAGGAGATTGGGAGATTGGGAGATTGCATTAGTAATTACGCTGTTGTTTACGCCGTTCACGAACTTGTCGTTCCACAGCATCTAAAGCACCGTCTAATGTACTCCTAAACTGCTCACCCATCTCGGTAGCCGCCATGTGATCTGATCCCATATAGACAACAATGGTGACTTCGTGGATGTGCGATGTCACACGTTTCTGGGCCGGCTGTTTGAAGTTCACAACAGCCCCTGAAATATCATTATGCCCTTTCGTCAGATTGCTCAGTCGTTCGGCAGCAAGGGCATAGAATTCGTTTTCGCTTTTTTTAACATCATCAACTTCATTGTTAAACTCAATCGGAAAATTAGCCTGGTCCATTTTTTACCTCATTTTTGGTTGACCAAATCATAAGCGTTTAGGCCGTGGCATGATTTGGCTGACACACTTTAAACCTGAATATCCAATTGTAACGATACAGCCTTTCGAGGGCTGAGCCTTTCGGCAAGCTCAAGAACCACCTGTCGAAGCCCGGTTCCGCCTTCGACAGGCTCAGGCTACACCTGGATAGTTACACCCAATTTAAAATCTGAGAACCGCCGCCATGGGCGAGTTGGTGGGCATTTCTTCTTGAGAAAGCGCGTACACCATTCCGTCTTTTTGTAGGGTCTGCATCGCTGCAAAATCCAACAGCTCCAGATCAGCTTCTTCGCTTTGTTCTTCCTGGTCATGAACAACTTTCCCCGTATCGGGGTCAAATGCGCCCCACACCTGCCTGTCTACGGCTAAAAGCAGTTTGTCTACGCGCCCATAAAATGCGGCTGCGACAGTTTCTTCTATGTCATCTGTCGCTTTATTGGCGCCAGCAAGCTGTTGGTATTGCTCGATAACCTTTTGCATCTCCTGACGGAAATAGGGTTCTACAATGGGCCATGCCTGCTCTTGCAATTCGTCAGGCCGTAAATGTTCAGGGCTGCCTGTGATGCCTTCTGCCATAATATGGGCGTATTCGCTGACCTTATGGTAAATCGGCAGCAGGTAGTCAACTCCGGCCAGGACAAGGGGCGACTGCGTCTCACGAAATCTTTCTTTCAGTCCAGCATCTAGCAGATTAAGATAGCGCTCGATCCTCTCCTTCTCTTCCTCACCGCCCGGACCCTGCCCATGGAACATACCTGGCCGAATTCCGCCCTGCGCTGCACTCGATGATGTACCAGAATGGAATTGCAACTGCTTTTCCGGATCATCTTGCTCGAGTGCTTCGTCCAGACTCTCCGGCGTACCATCCGGCAGATCGATTTGACCCACACTGTAGCGGGTTCCTTCAAACAGGCGAGCCTCGTCCTGACTGATTGCCAGGACGAAATAATGTCCATTGTGCGTGAACAGTGGTAAAACAGGTTTAATGTAAAAAGATCGCGCGATGATGAGCTGTTCTTCCAGGCCAAAGGGAAGGCGATAATAATGGAACTCATCAGGGGCAATAAATATGGCTAATCCTTCGTGCTGATGATGCCAGAAATATCCCTCGTTCAATAATGCCTGGGCTGGTTGTAGCCAACCGTTCACTTCACGGGGGCCAATCCCCCTCTCCAAAAGCTTCGACTCGGCCTCTCGCAGCAGATTCTTGAAGCGTATAGGATCTTGTTGGGTATCCGGACCCGCACGATGAGTTGGTAAAAAAATGGAGATGGTTGGACTTTGCGTTTGTTGGGCCAGTCCCTTTATCTGATCTAAAGTCAAGTTTTCCATCGGTCACTCCTTTGTAAATCGGGCATCCCTGCCCGATGAACACCCGGACAAGGATGTCCGGGCTGCAAATTTTCATTATCATCTACCTGCTTAATTGGCGCCTAGAAAAACCTCCACCTGATGAGTTTGGCCGTCATCGTGCAGCGGAATTTGCGGGCCGGTTAAACGCTGTCCATCCAGCCACACCTCTGCTACCCCCTGCTGGACGCCGGATGGGTTTTCGACGTGGATGTGGTAGGAAGTGGCACGGCCGTACCGGTACACCACCTCATACCCCGCCCAATCCTGGGGAATACACGGCTCTATGAGCAGCGTGTGCCCCACTTTACGCAGCCCCAATATCCCTTCCAGCCCCAGCCGGTAAAACCAACCGCTCGATCCTGTATACCACGTCCAGCCACCACGCCCCTGGTGGGGCGGCACACCATACACATCGGCCGCCAGCACATACGGCTCTGCTTTGTAGCGGCTGACCTTCTCCGGGGCGTCTGTGTGGGTGATAGGGTTAATCAGGTCAAACAGGGCATGGGCCATATTCCCTTCCCCCAGCCGGGCAAAGGCCCAAATCGTCCAGATGGCGGCATGGCTATATTGGCCGCCATTTTCCCGAATGCCGGGCAGGTAGCCTTTGATGTAACCAGGGTCGCGGGGCGTTTTGTCAAAGGGGGGCGTCAGCAGCAAAATGAGCCGCTCCTTTTCCAGCACCAGGTATTCGTAGGCTGACTGCATGGCCTGCTGCGCCCGCTGCGGGTCGGCCGCGCCGGAGAGGACGGCCCAGGATTGGGCAATGGCGTCAATCCGGCACTCCCGGTTTTGGGCCGATCCCAACGGCACACCATCGTCGTCGTAGGCGCGGCGATACCAAGCGCCATCCCACCCATGTGTTTCCAACGCCTGGAGCAGCGAGGCGGCTTGTTGGTGGTAAACGGCCGTCTCGACAAGTTCCCGTCGAGCCGTCTCGACAAGCTCCCGTCGAGCCGTCTCGACAAGCTCCCGTCGAGCCGTTTCTCCCTCTCCCACCCGTTCACACAAGGCCGCAAACGCGGTCAGCGTACTGTAAAGGAACCACCCCAGCC
>CAADGU010000005.1 GCA_900696625.1 uncultured Chloroflexota bacterium
CCCTGTCCGTTAGGTGATGATTCCTGCACCACATAACTGATGTGGCAGTCAAACCGTTGTCCATTGCCAAAATAACCGATCAGTTGATGTTTTGTCTCGTTAATGACAAAAACAATATGGCTTAGACGAGCCTCCGTAAGGTTGTTGACAACAAATTGAGATATAGGTTTGTAATGATTATCTCGAATGACCGGATACAGTTCTTTTGGGTATGGCAGCCCTAAGCGCACACCCTTACCAGCCGCCGGAATTAAGCCAATGATTTCTTCATGCATGTTCAAGCTCCTACAATGGTTGATAATGTTTGACTCTGACGCTGTCGGTGATTCTGCAATCACCTCTGATTGATTTAGGAAGATGAAAAACATCAACATTCAGCACGGAATTTACTTGAGTGAAGTTTCGTTATACCTTTCGGTACGTCAGAAATCGGAAAGGTCACGTTGGTGACGTATTCAAAACGGGATTGGATGACCGCGGTGTCTCCACAGGTTTACTGGCATACATTTGCTCCAGGCTCACCAACCCACCCAAAAATATCCAGGCTGGAATGGCCCCACGAAATCCATAATAGCCGATGTTATAGACAAACGGAAAAAACCAATCTGCCAATGTACCCCCAACCAATGTGCCCACTAACCCACCCAGAACACAGTAAACATAGGCTCTGGCAAAACCGTCTGGCACTCGATCTTTCAGACGCCAGCCCAACAATCCTTGCTCAATGGCAAACCAGATTACGCACAACATACCCACCAATCCGGTTTGGGCAATAATATCTACATACTGATTATGCGAATTGAAACTGACGGCCCACCCCCGAATCGGGAATAAGGGTGTGTACCAATAATAATTGGCCGGCCCCAGACCCAGGAGAGGATTTACTTTAATGATCTCGAATACGATAATCCAGGCGTCTACCCGTGTACTATAACTATAGTCATCTGTGGCAATTGCTTGTGAAGTTAGAAAGTATGCGCCTATCGGTGCAATCAGGACCATTATTAACCCCAGACGCCAGGAGCGCAAGGCAAGGATGACAGCTACAGCAGCAATTGGAGGCAAATACCCTGATTTCCACTCATTGTTTAACACAAATCCCACAAAAAGGGTCATGGCCGTGATGCCAAGCAGGACCAGCCGCCAAAACGGGTTTAACTTATTGTTAAAGACAGCCTGACCAAAAGCCAGGGCCACCAGCCATGTCCAGAACAAACTATTGGAAATGGCGCCAATATGAAACAGGCGGCTGGAAATGGGGCCAACACCGGGCACAACCCATCCGGCAACAAAAAAGGCGCTCATGGCAATATAAATCCAGGTCATCCACTGTAGCCAATATAACTCACGTATTTGCTGGGCGGTTAATAGAAATGCGCCAACAGCACAAATGAAAATGAGCATACCGCCGATCTGCGTTTCTAAAGGGGCCGGCTGCGCGTGCCGAAACCAGGGCAGCTGGCCAAATAACAAGGATATAAGAACAACTAACAAGAGAGCCAGGAGTGGTTTAACCGGCCGGGAACGGACAACCCAGATGTTGCGCTGCACCACAAACATCTCTAAAAACCATAAACCGATTAGCAGCAGCAAAAACAGGACGGTGAGGTTCAGACCACCTGGCAAATCAGGAGAGGGAAGAACGAGCGAGGCTGCCACCAGGAGGAGCAAGCCCAGCTGGGGCCGATAGAGAAGGATTAACACGGCCGTCAACCCCAAAATCAGACCGATAACCAGCATTAACAGCGTTCTGGATAACACGAAAGGCAGCGTCAGGGAGAAGAGGAGTACGGCCGTGACAATCACCACCCGCTGCACCCATACGATTTGGGCGATGGCAAGCAGCTTGTGAACCAGCAACTGCCAGCGGCGCTGGATATAAAATTCAGCCATTGATAAGCTCTTAAACATCAGCAACCCGTTCTACCAACGCCAAAAAGCGCGGAATCGTAACTGCACAATCATACTGTTCGGCCACAAATTGGTAGGCATTATCAGCCAACCGCTGGTGTAATGCGGGATCACGCCATAATAATAAAACCGCTTCTGCATACGCCTGCGGTGTGTCGGCGATAAGCAAATGTTCACCGGGGCGCGCATCCAGGCCTTCTGCCCCCTTGCTGGTAGCCACCACCGGCGTATGCAAAGCCATCGCTTCCAGGATTTTCAGACGGGTTCCTCCGCCTACCAGGAGTGGAGACAAACTAAGCCAGGAAGAAGCGATGAGTGTTCTGACATCATCTACAAACCCTGTTAAGGTGACATTTTTCAATGATGGCAACGGTAAATTAGCATGGTCGCCGGTAATGGTCAATTGCACATCAGGCGCCTTAGCTAAGATCAGCGGAAAAACTTCTCCCAAAAACCAGGTCATGGCTTCGTGGTTGGCATGGTAGCGGAATGATCCGGTAAAAATCAGGCGATTTGGTTCCGGCCTGACCGCGACAGCCTTATATTCGGCCAGGTTGATGCAATTAGGAATGACCGTAACGTCCCGGTAAGCTGGCGATATCTCCGCCACCAGTGCTTTTTCTTGTTCAGAGACGACCGTACAGGCGCGAAAGTCAGCTAACAGCCGGTTCAGGTAACGTTTTTGTTTGGCCCAGGTGAGGCCATGCCGTGCTTTATCCCGGAGCGTAGCTGCCTGGGTGAAGCGTTCTCGCAGCAAGGCAACTTCTACCTCTTCGAGCAGAGCCGGTATGCCTTGAAAACAATCACTGTAACCGGCCGGCCCTAACTGTGAGGCGATAATCAAGTCGTAACGGCCGTTTGCCAACAATTGCGCCAGCCGTTTTTCCATCTCTGCCGAACGGGTCGCCAGGACGGAACGCGGCGTCAGACTAAAAAAACCAAGCCGGGCGCGCCAGCCTGCGGCGATAAACTGA
>CAADGU010000006.1 GCA_900696625.1 uncultured Chloroflexota bacterium
CTACCAGAGTACCTGGCCCATCGTGCGACTGACTTGGGCATTGTCAAACAAAAGCGAAAAAACCGGATGAGTGTGTTTGAATCATGGCCCTTGACAATTGCCTCAAACCCTTAACTTGTAGCCTATGAGTTAAGGGGATGGCTACCGTTGCCCGCACGGGTTTTACGCACAACATGTACGAACTACCCTTTCCAAAAGGATATGGAGAAGTGGGCGCCGTGTGGTTGACGGTTGTTTACAGAGATAACGCCTTGGTGGAGATCGGCAACCATTTTGCAGAAAGCGAGTCCCAGACCAATGGCACGGCCGTTGCCCCATGTTGGCTGTAGAGTCTCAAACTTCCCAAAAATTCGCCCTTGTTCAATATCTGGTATCCCCGGTCCGTCATCCAGCACGGAAAGGGAAAAAGCTGCTCCTTTGGCGTCTTGCTGGCGTGGGTAGCAGACGTTCAGGGTAATGATGCCCCTGTTGGGGCTGTGTTTGATTGCGTTGGTCATCAGATTATCTACGGTACGAGTAAATAAATGTGTGTCCAGGAATATGGGATAAGGCTGCTCAGGCACATCCAGTTGTAATGTCAGATTGGTTGCTTGCAGTTTAATGTCCAGGTGCTTAACCTGGTTAACCAGTGCCTGCTGTATGTCTACTGGTTTAAAGTCCGGGACCAGGACGCCATGTTCCATCTTTGCTGACAGCAACAAATCATTGAGAAATGTTTCTGTCTGTCGCGCTAATTCCAGGATGGCACAAGCGGAATGGGCGACTTTTGCTTCGGATAGTTGGGCAGAAGCCAGTAAACTGCTGTGCAGCATGATGGCGTTTATGGGATTGCGAATGTCATGCACAATCATATTGGCCATATCTTTTCGCATTTGCAAAGCGGCCTGTAACTGATCATGTTGCCGTTTGATGCGCAGCATAGACAGAATTCGCGCCAGCAATTCACTGGTGTCTACCGGTTTATTGAGAAATTCATCAGCGCCGGCCATCAGGCCCCGTAACAAATCCTCCTTGTCGTTTAAGGCGGTTACCAGGATGATGGGTAGATGCTGCCAGCCTGGATTCTGCCGAATATGCCGACATAAGGTGAAACCATCCATCTCCGGCATCATCACATCCAGCAGCAAAACATCAGGGTTGAGAGTTTCTAATTTTTCCAGAGCTTGCGCCCCACTATTGGCGGTGGCAGTGGTAAATCCCCTGGCCTTCAGGATGTCCTCAAAGCTTTCACAATGGATGGGATCGTCGTCAATGATGAGAATTAGAGGCGACTGGTTCATCGAGTTCTGGCACTCCGGTTATAGATACGGTAGGCAAGCGGATTTCCACAATAACGCCGGGAGTGTCTGGGCGGTTGCGTATCTGGCAACGGCCGTTGGCCCTGTGTACCAGTGACTCCACCATCGGCAGCCCCACGCCTAACCCCGCCGCATTACCGGTGAAATACTTCTCGCCCTGGTAATACGGCCGCCAGGCGTTTACCAATTGTTCGGGCGAAAGATGGATGCCATCATCCATTATCACAATCCGAATATGTTGCCCCTCAGCAACCACCCGCATGGTGATCTGGGGGTTTTGCTCAGGATGAAATTTCCGCGCATTCTCCAGCAATTCGCGCAATACTTTCCCAAATTCTTCCGCGCTCAAGGGTAAATGACGGTCATTATGAGAGAAATCGCCCTCAAAGCTAACTGATGGCGAATCAAGCCCCATTTCGGTGGCAAGCCATACGATCAAGGCGCGCACTTTTCTGGCCGGAAAGTAAACCTTCTCTTTGAATTGAGAATGGTGTATGGCATCGGCGAACTCATTGATACGCTCCACTTCCTGGCGTAGTTGTTCGGCTTTCTTATATACCGCATCCAGGAGATCCATACAGTGCGCTTCAGAATCGTTATGGAGACGTCTCTTAAGCAGCGCCAGTCCCGGTAATATCACCATCAGGGGAGTTCGTAATTTATGCTGCACCAGAATATGAAATGCCCGCACCTCTTGTTGCAGCCGGACATGTTCGGTCGCATCTGACAGGCCAATGACCCATTTGTCACCACCAGGGTCAGGTAATCTGGCCAATGTGTGAATGCCCAGCCAGAAAGATTGCGCCGACCCATTTGCTGGTTTTGTCAGGTAGCGTGTGTGGCCTGGTTGGGTCGGGGCCGGCCAGGAAGCCCACGATTCTGACATCATCAGGCGATAAGCCTTGGTGGTTACATCCCAAAAGCGGGGCGGAGACGCTTCCAGAGAGGGAAGTTCGGGCAAGTGGAGATACTGGCAGGCCAGGCTGTTGGCAAAGACGATTTCATCTCGATCATTGATAATCAGATACCCCATATTGGCATGGGCCACAACCTGTTCAAACTTAGTGCGTTCATTAAGTAGCTGGCGATAACGATTGAGCCGTAGGATGGTACGCACGCGGGCTTGCAGTTCAGCAATGTGGTAGGGCTTGGTCAGGAAATCATCGGCGCCGGCCTCAATACCACGCACTCGTGACTCCTGGTCATCCAGAGCAGTGAGAAGGAGGATAGGAATTTCGGCCGTTAGCGGATTGCCGCGTAATGCCTGACACACAGCAAACCCATCCAGACCTGGCATCATCACGTCAAGCAAGATCAAATCCGGCAAAATCCCCTGAGCGCGTTCTAACCCGGCCTGCCCGTGTGTTTCTGTGAAAATTTCGCAGTCTTGTCCTTGCAGGATGTCGGTCAATGTTTCTCGACTGATAGGGTCATCGTCTATGATAAGAATCTGGCTGTGTGTCATATAGCTCCCTCAAGCTGGTATGAATGGTCTTCGATATTGGTCACCTCCTCGATGAGTGTTGCCAGGTCGCGCAGCGTAAAGGGCTTCGTCAGGTATGCCGTAGCGCCTGCTTGCAGGCAACGTTCACGGTCGCCGGGCATGGCCAACGCCGTCAGCGCCACAATGGGTACATTAGCCGTCTGGATGCCATTATGACGAATGCGTTGAATGGCTTGCAGGCCGTCCATATCTGGCATGTGGATATCCATCAGTACCAGGTGGGGTAGTACCTGACCAATCTTCTCTAAAACTTCAACACCATTGCGCGCTAACGTCACCTCAAAACCTACATCCGCTAAATAATCTTGCAGCGCCTCGGTGATTTCTTTGTTGTCCTCAGCAAGAAGAATGCGTTTTCTTGTACTGTCTGCGACAGTAGCTAAATCTTGTGTTGGTAGTAATTTGTCGGTATCATGCTTTTTCATTTTTTCTTTCCGTTTCCAGGGCAGGCGGATAGTGACTTGCGTACCCTCATTTACAATACTATTGATTTCAATGCCGCCGCCATGTAGATCAACCAACTGGCGAACCAGTGTCAGCCCTAATCCTGTGCCTTCATATTTGCGATCCAGGCCACTATCTAGCTGCACAAAGGGCTGAAAAAGCGTGGGCATGTTGGCCGCGGCGATGCCGATACCAGTGTCGGAAACGGTAAAGGCAACGGCATTGAGGGTTATCTCTGGCTGGACGTTCAGGCATACCTGGCCGCCGTCTGGGGTGAATTTAACCGCGTTGCTCAACAAGTTGACCAGAATTTGTTTCACGCGGCGGGAATCAGCCTCTATTTCCTTAATGTCTGGGTTTACTTCCAGAGATAAGGAAATGTTCTTGTGTTGGGCCTGCTGCTGCACCATGATCAGGCTTGATTGAGAAACTTCCTGAACGGAAACCCTGGCCAGATCTAGCGTCAGTTTGCCGGCATCAATCTTGGCAACATCGAGTATGTCGTTGATCAGCGATAGCAGATATTGGCCGCTGTTACGAATGATTTCTACGGAACGCGCCTGTTTTTCATTTAATGGGCCGTAACGGATGTTTTGCAGCAAGTCAGTGCGCAACAAGATAGAACTGAGAGGTGTGCGCAGTTCGTGGCTCATGTTGGCCAGAAATTCATCACGGCTGCGCATGGCGCTGCTTAACCGGGTATTGGCGATGTGGAGGGCTGCGGTTCGCTCCTCCACACGATGGGACAGATCGTGGGCTTGCTGTTGTACCTGTTGGAACAAAGCGGTACGGTAAAGGGCATTGGCGGTAATGTCGGCAACGGCCGTTAATAACTGCACGTCTTGTGCCTGGAAAATTGCCTGGCGTCCAATCCAAAATGCGCCAAACTCTTGCTCTGGTACTTGTAATTGAATACTGGCTAATGCTTGAATGGGGTCCAGATCAGCCCGCATAGATGGGTCTATCCGGGCTGAAAGGTCATTGATGAGGGTGGCTTTTTCCGTTTTGTTGGGGGTGTGATGCATCCCATTAAGAACCGGCAGCCATTCCCCTTTGGCAAATGCCGGATGCCCTACCGCACATTCCAGGGTATAGGCGCCGGTGTGGGGATCCTGTTGTACCAGGGCTGCCCCATCAGCTTGAAAAATAGCTTGTAGTTCGTACAGGGTGGATAACAGTATCTCCGTGTGGTTGTTGGCCTGGCGCAGCGCCGAGGCCACACGGGCAATGGCCGCCTGTTTCTGCTGTGACCGGACTCCTTCGCTGACGTTGCGCATGACAATACCCACGCTGTTGCCCGGCTGGTCTGGTTCATTAATGGGAAAGACATCGGTGTCTACGTATAAGATATTGTCGTTCTGGAAACGCAGGCTAAGCCGCCCCTGCCATTTTTCTTCGTCGGTGAGGGCATTTTGCACCAGCCGATTCAGGTCTACTTCGTGAATTGCGTCTGCCAGCAATTGTAACGGTTGCCCGATAACCTCCCTGGTGTCTTTGCCGGTGAGGGCAGTGAAGTAGGGGTTGGCGTAGATGATGTAGTTGTCCCGATCTACGACGATCTGGAGTTCCGTGGCCTGTTCCACCAGGGCGGCCAACCGGGCGATTTGGACGTCGTGTTGACGGCGCTCGGTAAGGTCGCGGACTATGGCCAGTACGGCCGTGATGCGCCCTTCGGTGTCATATTCTGGCGTTAGACGCCAATCGATATAAAAACGGCCGTACTCACTCTCATAGTAAAACTCGGCTTCCACCGGCTGCCCGGTTTGCCACACGCTCTGAAACTTTTGTTGCCATATGTCGGCAAGTTCCGGGGGAACGCCCAGGTCGCTGTATGTTTTGCCCAGATATAGTTCGGTGGGCAGGCCAGACACGGCCGTGACATTTGAGCTGACATACACATGGCGACCCTGGTTGTCAAAACGAAAAACCATATCCGGCAAATTTTCAACCAGGTTACGGAAACGGGATTCACTTTCCTGTAATGCTTTTTTCGCCTCTCGATCTTGGGTCACGTCCTGTTTGATGGCAATAAAGTGCGTAATCTCCCCGGCTTCATTTTTCAGCGGCGTAATGGTCATTTCCTCCACATACTCTTGCCCGCCACGCCGGCGGTTGATCATCTCTCCATGCCACACTTCACCTGACTGAATTGTTCGCCAGAGATGTTGGTAGAAAGCTGGTGACTGTCGGCCAGATTTCAAGATTGTGGGAGTATTACCCACTACTTCCTCCGGCGAAAATCCGGTTAGCCTGGTGAAGGCGGCGTTGACCCAATTTATTTTTCCCCCATTGTCGGTGATGAGTACTGCATTGGCGGTGGTCATAAGCGCCGTAGATAACAGGTGCAACTGATCTTGATCCTCTCTGCGGCGCGTAATGTCTCGCGCCACAAAAATGAAATCAGCCTGCCCGGCCACAGCCCGCATGGTTGTTTCCAGCCAGACGTAATGGCCGTGTTTGTTCCTGACCTGGCATTCAAACAAGGGGCAGCCCGCTGCCGTATAAGCCAGACACGCCATCTCGTCAATGAGGGGGCGGTTATCGGGATGAAGCCAATCATAAATGTTCGTGTTGACCATCTCTTCCGGTGCCAGATCCAGCAGTGTGCCGCACGCCGGTGACATATACTGAATCCACCCTTCCTGATTGACACAACCAATGAGGTCTGTGGCGTTTTCTGCCAGCAGCCGGTATTTTTGCTCACTCGCTTTTAGGGCGATATGCTGTCGCCACAGCCGGCCAGCAGCCTGTACCCGCGCCAGCATCTCGCGTGGGCTGATCGGCTTAATCAAATAATCATCTGCCCCGGCATCCAGTCCACTTATGCGGTCTGTCTCCCCAACTCTGTACCCGGAGAGCATAATAACCAGGGTATCTGGGTAAACTGTTTTAATTTGCTGGCAAAGCTCCGTGCCATCCTGATCAGGCAAATGACGGTCCAGGAGGACAATAGCGGGCTGATGGGCCGCAATACTGTTCCAGGCAGTTTTGGCGGTGGCGGCTGTGGTTACATCATGCCCCGCCTTCTCCAACAGATGTTGGTGCAGGTTGAGCTGCCAATAGTTGTCATCAACAATCAGGATGTGGAGTGGTAAATAGTTGGTTTGGGTTGTCATTTGTGAGCGTCTGTGTCTAAATTTGAGATGATCTGATTTTCTTCCGCAAGTTCGGGCCAGGTCTGGTTTCTTACTTCGTTTGTCATAGGGATCCTTTTCTATACAGACAAGCGCATAATCTGGTGTTACTACTCCCAAAGGCATGGAGTACCTGATAGCCAGAAGAATAATGGCTGGGGGGGATTTAGCATATCAGCAGGAATGGGAGGTCATTATCAGAGAAGAGGACAGGCAACTGTCAGACAAAATCTGACATAAGGGAAAGGAGGCGAGTGTTGTGCCGGACGGGGCGCAGCCGGAAAACAGCCCAGACAGGCTGTGAGATTACCAATGCAGGTATATGAGCAATACCGATCAATCAATCACTGAGGTTATGTTGCAGGGCGTAGCGGATAATGTCAGCCGTGGTTTCCAGGCGCAGTTTTTCTAAAATGCGGCGGCGGTAGGTGCTGACTGTTTTGACGCTTAACGAAAGGTCTGTGGCAATGTCGCCAACCGTCTTGCCTTTGGCTAACAAGACCATTACCTGATACTCCCGGTCAGAAAGCGTGGTATGAGGCAAAGCAGACTGTTCGGCCATCATTTCGCCAACAAGCAACTCACCGAGAGCCTGGGAGATATAGCGGCTGCCACGGGCGACCTGGCGCACGGCCGTGACCAGCTCGGTAGGCACACTCTCTTTGGTCAGGTAGCCCAGCGCGCCAGCTTTGAGCGTGCGCACAGCGTATTGTTCTTCAGGGTAGATACTGAGGATCAGGGTGCGCGCGTCAGGTTTTAACCCTTTGATCTGCCGCAGTACCTCCAATCCGTTCATATCCGGCAGGCTCATATCCAGGACCAAAACATCAAAGTGTCGCTGGCGGGCCAACTGTAGCGCTTCCTGCCCGGTGCCAGCCTCGCCCACCACGGTCAGATCGGGTGCCTCGTTCAAGATTTCCGTAACGCCGCGACGGACAATGGCATGATCGTCCACTACCAATATACGAATCATTGTCTACCTCCCTCCAAACGGTAGGACGATTTGGAAAATCGCCCTACAACATAGCAGTCAGCGGCGCGCTGGCATCCAGGTCGTCTGCGGTGGGCGACAAAGGAAGTTGCAGGGTGATGGTTGTGCCTTGTCCTGGCCTGCTTTTGACAGCAGCCGAGCCTCCCAAAGCCCGGGCGCGCTCCTGAATGCCAATCAGCCCCAGAGATTTTGTGCTGTTGAGTTGGCTTTTTTTAATGCCCTGACCGTTATCCTTCACTGTCAGGGTAAATTGGTGTGGGGACTGCTTCACCATTATTGCCACCTGGGTAGCATCGGCATGGCGCGCAATATTAGTCAGCGCTTCTTGAAAAATGCGGAAAATAGCGATGTTTGCTTCCAGACCGAGGTCAACAGGTGTTGCCGGTACATCCAGGGTGCAGGGAATACCGGCGCGCCTGCTGAAATGATGCGCCTGCCATTCCAGTGCAGCGATCAACCCCAGGTCGTCTAACAGACCAGGCCGCAGCTCGGCCGCCAGATTCCGTACCGTATTGATGGCCTGGTCAATCAGAGAGGCCATTTCGTTTGCCTTTTCTTGAAAACTCCCGTTTTCAGGCGGCAACCGTTTACCCAGCCAGACAACATCCATTTTCAGGGCTGTCAAAATCTGACCAAACTCGTCATGAATTTCGCGGGCAATGTGGGCGCGTTCTGCTTCGCGTGCTGTTTGCAAATAATTGGTCAGGTTGCGCAATTGCTCTTGCGACTGCCGTTCACGGTCAAGTAGCTGTGCGTTTTGAATGGCAATGGCTATTTGAGCGGCTATCGTTTCTAGTAGCTGCTGTTCGCCCGCGCCATAAGCGTGGGGGCGTGAGGTTTCCACGTTGATGACGCCAAAGACAATTTCGCCGGCCAGCAGGGGGGCACAAAGTTCTGATTGAATTCCTTCGTGCAGGGGGTAGTAACGGCCGTCAGCCGACACATTATTCAGGTAAACACTCTGCCCATGCTGAGCTACCCAACCAACGATGCCCTGACCCAACCGCATTTCCACTGATCGTTTGCCAGCGGCTGCGGCCGCCGGGCCGGGTGTGGTATAGACGAAGGGAACGAGACGATCTGGCTCTTCAATGAGCAGGATGCTGCAATACTCGTAGTCGAAGGTTTCACCGAGCACCTGGGTGATTTCTTGGGCCAACTGTTTAGATGTTAACACGCGCTGCAACCGCTGGCCTAGCTGGTGAATGGTGCTAAGTTCCACCACCCGCCGTTCCAGCCGGGAAACCAGGTTGGCGTTCTGTAAGGCCAGCGCGATTTGCCCGGCTAACCCCTGGGCAATGAACACTTCCTCTTGCGTAAATATCTCTTCCTGATTGCGGCCCAGATTGAATGAACCGATCAGCTTTCCTTGCACCAGCAGCGGCAGGCTGAGAACGATACGAATGCCTTCTTTTTGATAAAGCTGCTGCTGCATGGTGGTTGGCCGGGAAATTTTGGTTAAGTTGTAAAGTATTGGCTCACCGGCTGCCAATTGCTGGCGGTCTTCGGCCGGTAAATGGGTGCGCGCGCCGGGCAAAACGGCCGTTTCCCCATCTCGATGAACTGCATATACCGTACCTTCTCCCGTTTCTTCGTCTAATAACATGACGCTGCTGCGTGAGCAGGCGATCAGGTCGCGCACCAATCCCAGTGACTTGTACAGCACCTCTTCAGCGGGGCGAAATGCCAGAATTTCCTGGTCAATCTGGTGCAAGATGCTTAGCTGGTGTACTCGCTGCCGTAAATCCTCTTCTGCCTGGTGGCGGGCCACCATCAGGCCGATAAGATTTGCCGTCTGCTGTAAAAAGGCGATCTCCTGATAGGTCAATTCCGGCCGCGACGCCAGAATTGCCAGGACGCCGAAAGTATCCTGACGGCCGTGTACAACCTGGGCCGCGCCGCTGGCAATACCTGATGCGCGCAGCCATTCATCCGCGGGAAAGGGCGCCCACTGCCCCGCCGCCGTGGCCAGCCCATCTTCCGCCTGCAAAGCGGCCGTGAACAAAGAGGGGTCGCGGACAGAAATGCTCTTTTCTTTTGCCGCCGCGGCCCAAGCGCCAGCAGCAAAACCCACCTGTAATGTCTCGTGCGAGCGTTTCCATTCCCATAGTAGAGTACAGGCAAGATTGAGGGTGTTGGTGAGACGATTTACACTGGTTTGTAACAGCGATGCTAAATCATGCCCGGTCAAACCCAATTCACCAAGAACGGCCAACAGGGTTTGCCGCTCTGCCTGCGCTGCCAGGGCCAGAGTCACCTCTTCTCGCTCGGTCACATCACGGGCAATACCCTCTACCGCCACCAGTTGACCCGTTTCATCATATACCCGCGTATTGCGCTGTTCCGTCCAAATAATCCGTCCATCTTTGTGTTGCCAGCGCAGCAGCAGGGGTCTGCCAGCCATATTCGCTTCGGCATAAGAGTTCAGCAGGTGGCGGTCATCGTGATAGATCAACTTCCGGCCCAGCTCCGGGTCGGCGTAATACTCTTCTGGAGTGTAACCGGTAATATTCGCCGCTGCCGGACTGACGTATTCGAAACCAGGCGTGGGCCGCAGTCGGTAGCGATAAACGATGTCTTGTGCCTGTTCGGCCAGCGTACGAAACCGCTCTTCACTTTGGCGCAGGGCGATCTGCTCCTGCTGGAGTTTGCCATAGTGGTAAGCGTTTTCCAAAGCGGCCGGCAGTTCAAAGAGATAGCTGGTATGTTTCACCAGATAATCAGCAGCGCCCAGGTTCAGCGCCTTAACGGCCACTTCTTCGCTGCCCTGCCCAGTGACTAGAATAACGGGCAGTGTCAAACGACGTTCCTGTCGTATGATTTTGAGAGCATCAAGAGCATTAAGACCAGGCAAACTGTAGTCTAGAAGAAGGACATCATAAGCGCAGCCATCTTCTGGGGTAGCTGGCAGCCGGGCCAGGGCGCTGTCGGCGTCATGGGCAATGTCCAGGCGGATGTGCGGCGCATGATGGGAGAAATGGTGGCGGGTGAGGTCTATATCGGCGGCGTTGTCTTCAGCGTAGAGGACGCGCAGGGGGCGACTGTGGCGCGTGGCGGCAACCTGATGGCGCTGGATGACGGCGCTAACCAGGGTTGGTAGGTGGGTGAAGTAGTTGAGTTGTTTGACAACGTATTCATCGGCGCCAGTTTTAAGGGCAGCTACGGCCGTTTCTTCGCTGCCGCCGCCCGTTAGGACGATGATGGGAAACGACCATCCGGCTGCCCGTAGTTCTGCCAGGAAATCCAATCCGCTGCCATCTGGCAGGGAAACATCGAGCAGTAACGCCTCATAAATGTGGCCTTCCGCCAGCCGGTTGCGGGCCGCCTGGAGGGTCGTTACAGCATCCAGTTCATATTCAGGTAGTTCCCGAAATAGTTCGCGCCGTGTCAGTTCTGCATCCTGCACATTGTCTTCAACATACAGTATTTTCATCACTACACCCGTTGGAGCCATCTGGTTCTTGAAAAAGGGATGGCTAATGCCAACTAATCTTACCACAAGATAGTACCGTAGTTATCAGACAAAATCGGACAAACCTGTCGGATAGGTCTTATAGCCAATACCTGCTTTGGCTGATAGGTGTAATGGGCATACTGTTTTATGCTTCGTCCATAGCGTGAACGGCCGTAAAGTTTAAGCCGCATGATTCTAAAAAACAATATCTATTGCTCTAACAGAACAGGAGTATGTCATGTTACAAGCACTTGCCCCTTACAAGATTGTTGCTGTTGTCCCCGCCTTTAACGAAGAGAGGTTCATCGGCAGCGTGATACTTAAAACGAAAAAACACGTTGACCAGGTCATTGTGGTGGATGATGGTTCCAATGACGCCACTGCCGACATTGCCCGTGCGGCCGGCGCTATTCTGGTGGCCCATGACAAAAACCAGGGCAAAGGTGAGGCGCTAAACAATGGCCTGCGGGCAGCGCGCGAACTGGGCGCTGACGTGGTGGTGGTTTTAGACGGGGATGGGCAGCATTTACCCGAAGAGATGTCCCTTGTAATAGCTCCGGTGCTGCAAAATGAGGCGGATATTGTTGTTGGCTCGCGTTACATTCACAGTGGGTGTGCCGTGCCGCGCCATCGCATTTTGGGGCATTGGTTTTTTAACTTGCTTACCAGTATGGCTTCTGGCGTCCATGTCACCGATTCACAAAGTGGCTTCCGTGCTTTTTCGCGCCATGCTTTGGAAGTCCTTAACTTCCAATCGGCCGGGTTTTCGGTGGAGTCAGAAATGCAGTTTATTGCCCACGAAAAACGGCTGCGGGTGAAAGAAGTGCCCATCACCATTCGCTATCTGGACCCTCCCAAACGTTCTGTCCTGGGACAGGGTCTTAACGTCTTAAACGGGGTACTGCGCCTGGTGGGCCAGTATCGGCCGTTGCTTTTCTTTGGCCCTTTGGCGGCTTTAGCCATTCTGGTGGGATTGGGGATGGGGCTTATGATCATTGATATTTATCAACGCACCACCAATCTGGCGGTGGGGTATGCGTTGATCAGTGTATTGCTGTTTATCATTGGCACGGTCACTTTTTCCACTGGCGTGATCCTTCATTCCGTGCGCGGCCTGTTATTAGACACACTCCAGGTCCGCAGCCAAACACCGTAAAACGCATGAGCAGCTTTATGATGATCCCCCTGGTGCATGAGCGTGTGACTGAACCGGCCATTACGGTATTGGCTTCGGTTATCATCGTCAACTACAACGGCCGTTTCCATCTCCCCCGCTGTCTGGACAGCCTGTTGGCTGACGATATGACGGAGGTGGAAATCATTGTCGTAGACAACGCTTCCGGCGATGGTAGCCCTGACCTGATTGCCCGCGATTACCCCCAAGTACGGCTCATCCGCAGCCGGGAAAACCTGGGTTTTGGCGGGGCCAACAACCTGGCGGCCGCTCACGCCCAGGGAAGTTATCTGGCCTTTTTAAACCCAGATACGGTGGTGACTACCGGCTGGCTGGGCGCACTCATTACGGCGCTGGAAACGCAGTCCCAGGCTGGGCTGGCGACCTCCCAGCTTTTGCTGTTGGACCAGCCAGAGCGCATCAACGCGGCCGGGAATGAGATGCACCTGACGGGGTTGACGCTGTGCCGGGGGCTGGGTGATGAGGCAGTTTGTTGGCAGCAGGGGGATAGGGTGACGGCCGTTTCCGGTGCAGCTTTTGTCATGCGGCGGTCACTCTTTGCCGAATTGGGCGGTTTTGACGCCGATTTTTTCATGTATTTTGAGGATACAGATCTCTCTTTACGCACCCGGCTGGCAGGTTATGAATGCCTCTACGTGCCACGCTCTGTGGTATACCATGATTACCAACTGCGCTTCGGTCCGCGCAAAATCTATTACGAAGAGCGCAATCGCTACGTAACACTGCTCAAGACACTGCGCTGGCCCACGCTACTGCTGCTGCTGCCGGTATGGCTGCTGGCCGAGGTTATCACCTGGGGTTTTGTCCTGTCGCAAGACCGGGCCAACTGGCGCAATAAGGTGCGGGCATATGGGGCTGTCTGGCGGCAACGGCCGTTTATTCAGCAAAAACGGCGGCAGATACAGGCCACTCGCCGGGTTGCCGACCACGTATTGTTGCGAGACTTACCATATCGGCTGGCATTTGCACAGACGGGCGAAGGATTTGCACCCAAACTGGCGCACTATCTGTTCACCCCCCTGTTTTGGCTGCAAAGCCATCTGTCAAATTTTTTGGTGAGGTGGTAAATGAAAATCTGCCTTGTCTGCTCTCACGGAGGGCATCTCACGGAAACCATGCAGATCCTCGAAGCCTTTGCCGGGCATGAACTCATTTTCGCCACGTATCATAGCTCCCGCGAAGCCGAAGTGGCGTCCCTTGGCCGTGCCTATTTTACGGAAAACATTGGCGCCAGCGCCCGACGTATGTTTTTAGCCCTGTTTTGGGCTTTGCGCGTTCTACGCTGTGAGAAACCAGACCTCATTCTCAGTCTGGGCGCGGAAATTGCGCTGCCCTTCATCTACTGGGGCAAGCTGTTGGGGATCAAAACCGTTTTTATCGAAAGTTGGTGCCGGGTTGAGGATTTATCGAAAACAG
The DNA here is from genome assembly GCA_900696625.1 of uncultured Chloroflexota bacterium. Classification (GTDB taxonomy): domain Bacteria; phylum Chloroflexota; class Anaerolineae; order Promineifilales; family Promineifilaceae; genus CAADGU01. The sequence continues at coordinate 13,437 of CAADGU010000006.1, forward strand.
GACGGTTAGTTTATCCCATTGTGGACGTTTTTTGGGTGCAGTGGCCCCAATTGCTCGCTGTGTGTGGTCCCAAGGCACAATACAAAGGAGCAGTCATTTGATACTCGTAACCGTTGGCACACACAATCAGGGCTTTAATCGACTGATACAGCCCATGGATGAACTGGCGGCGGAATTAGACCAGACTGTGGTCATCCAGCGGGGCAACTCCACTTACGAGCCACAACACGCCGGGCATTTCCAATTGACCAGCAGTGAGAAGATGGCTCAACTGACACAGGCGGCCGCCGTCATCGTCACCCATGCCGCAGCCGGGGCTGTCATCCTTGCCTTGCAACAAGGTAAGCCGCTCATCGTGGTGCCCCGACTGCAACAATTTGGAGAACACCTGGATGACCATCAACTACAACTGGCAAAAGCTCTGGAGAATCAAGGCAAAGTAACGGTTGTGTATGAGCCGTCCACGCTGAGGTTGCGTGTGGCGCTGGCACAGGCCAGCGCCGCCAACAAACAACAGTCACAAGGCGTGGCGCAACTGGTGTCGGCATTACGCCATTTACTAAATGACAACTTAGTACAGGTGGCGTATCAACTGGAGGGTTAAAGATGCAAATTTGTATGATCACGTCTTCGCCTATGCCGCCCAAAGAGGGGATTGGTTTCTATGTCTGGAATCTGTCCAAACAACTAGCCAATTTGGGGCATCAAGTTCAGATTATTACACGCGGTCAGGCGCATCCGCTTCGCCGTGAGGTTATAGACGGCGTCGTCATCTGGCGGCCAACTTTTTTGCCTGTCTACCCTTTTCATGTGCATGTGCATCGCCTATTTGTTGACAGGCTGTTGCATGAGTTGAGCGCCGATATTGACCTGATTCACTTACATACACCTCTGGTGGGACTGCCAAATGTCAAGAAGCCCATGGTCGTCACCGTGCATACACCGATGAAGGCAGATGTTAATTCGGTACGGGCCAATCATTGGCTGGGTATATTAACCAAACTCCAGGGGCCAATTAGTTACAAGATCGAGCAGCAGCTCTTTAGTCGGGCGCATAAAATGACGGCCGTTTCCCACAGTGTTGCCGCCGAATTACAGGACTATGGCTTGAAGCCTGAAAATGTGGCAGTTTTGGGGAATGGCGCTGATACGGATATCTTTTCCCCAGGGGAAATGCCTCAGAAGGCTGAACCTTATTTTTTGACGGTTGGCCGTCTGGCCCCACGTAAGGGATTGGAAGATCTCATCCACTGTGCCCGTATCGTTGTCAACAAATTTCCAGCGGTGCGCTTTTTGATCGCCGGTTCGGGGCCATTGGAAAACAGCCTGAGGGCTGAAATAAAGAAGCAGGGCTTAGATGCCCACGTACAGCTTGTGGGGCACGTGGCGGACCGGGGCGAATTGGTCAATTTATACCGGGGGGCGGTGGCCTACGTTCATGCGGCCCATTATGAAGGTTTGCCTACGGTGTTGCTAGAGGCAATGGCTTGTGGTCGGCCGGCCGTGGCCACGGCCGTTAGCGGCGCCCTGGATGTGATTGAAGATGGTCATAATGGACTTCTGGTACCGGTCAGTCAACCGTCACAAATGGCTACGGCCGTGATGCGTTTGCTGCAACAACCAGATTTGGCCCAAAGCCTGGCTGCGCAGGCGCGACAGACCATCGAAGAGAAGTATTCCTGGCGCGTTGTTAGTCGCCATTATGCTGAACAATACAACTCGTTGTTAGCTGGAGGAACCGCTTGAGCGAGAAACAGTATTCCATCTGCCTGGTTACCGGCAATTTTACGCAACACAACAGGCGTTTACAGCCCTGGCGTTATTTATCTGAAGCAGCCTGCCAGTTAGCTGCACTCGGCCACACGGTGGCCATTGTCACCAATGGCGCATCACCGGATTTTGTGCCGCCCTTAGAGAATGTGGCCATACATCGTCTGGCAACGGTCAGTAATCCCTGGTGGCGGCCCAATATGGCCTTGCAACAAACCATCCAACAGCTAAAACCGGATGTTATTTTCTGGCACGTGGGCCTGACCAGCTTCTTCCACCAGCAGTTGAGCCATTCCGGCGCTGCGCCCATTGTGGGGATATTGACCAGCCCTATTTATCATCTGTCCGAGTTATCCCTGATTGGCACAAAAAAGCTTATTTCTGGATTTGGCCTGACGTTTGTGCATATCCTGGGAACGTTGGCTCCCAAATGGCTTTTACGTCACCTGGCGCGTAAAAATCGCCAGCTTCAATTGCTGGTGGCGCAGACGGAAAGCACACGTCAGCGGCTCCTTAGCACAGGGGTATGGGCAAAGAGGGTGGAGGTGATAAAACCGGGTGTTGATGCGATATGGTCGCAGGATCATACCAATGCCGGCAGTCACCTTCGTACTCACTTAGGCTACCATTCGGCCGACAAAGTGGTCTTGTATTTTGGCTCACCGGCACCTTTGCGTGGCCTGCACACATTGATTCAAGCGGTACAGCAGGCAGCAACGGCCGTGCCCTCCCTCAAATTGCTCATCTTAAGCCGCCGCCATGCTGACGAGCTAATGCAAGAAGACGCCCAAATGCGCCACTTATTGGTTCACACTGCTGTAGAGAAGCAGGTTCAGGTAATAAGCGGTTTTTTAGAGCCAGAAGATCTGGCTACATACCTGGCGGCTGCCGATATTGTGGCTCTTCCTTTTGAACTGGTGCCATCAGATGCCCCATTGAGTCTGCTAGAGGCTAAAGCATCAGGCAAACCGGTCGTGACCTCAACTGCGGCCTGCCTGCCCGAATTAGTGGCTGACAGTCCTCATTACCTGGCGCAACCGGCCGATGTCACCTCTCTGGCAAATGCGCTTATACAAGCTGCCAATGATTTGGAAGGTAATAAGTTTCGACCGTATCCCACAGGGCGTACCTGGCAGCAAATGGGATCAGAATGGCTACACCTGATACAGACATTATGATAATGAGACAAAGCCACCCTCTGTTTATTTATATCACCGGCTGTGACGGTACAGGCAAAAGCACTCAGGCCAACCTGCTGCGCCAGAGAATGGCCGGTGAGGGGATTGAGACATCTCATTTGTGGCTGCGCTTTCCCTTTCTGTTCAGCCTGCCGTTGTTGGCCTATGCCCGGTGGCGTGGCTACAGCTGGTATGAAAAAAACGGTAATGTACGTCATGGGTACTGGGACTTTCGCCAATCCCATTTATTACGTCTCCTGTTTCCCTGGTTTATGTTGTGCGATGCCACTGTTGCCACCATCCATCAAATCGTTATTCCCCAATGGTCAGGAAAAGCCATCGTTTGTGAACGGTTTGTGCTTGATATGCTCGTTGATATGTCCCTGGCCTTTGGCGAAAAGATGCATCGTACCTTGCCTGGCAAATTATTCTTACGCCTGCTGCCTGCCCATACCCAGGTTGTCATCCTTTATCTGGACGAGGCTACCACCCGTGAGCGACGCGCCGACCTGGTTTGGGATAAACGCCTGGCAGAGCGCCTGGCAGTATTTAACCATCTGGCGGCCGATTTATCGTTACCGCACTTTTCTAGCTTAATACCTGTTGCCGATTTAAACGACAATATCTGGCAGAGGGTTGGAGTAACACATGAGCGTTAAAGGGTACGCCAAATTTGAGTCAGCCTGGGTTCGCTATTTGTTGCAAAAGCCGTTTACGGCCGTTGCCATGCATTGGATGTTTCAAAGCCTGTTTTATATGGACAAAACAGAACGGCGATTCAAGCTAGGTTTAGATGTGGTACTCACTATTCTTTTTTGGTTACTTTTTCAGCGATGGCTGTCCTGGTTCGTGGCAATCCTTGCCGCATTCTTAATTTCACACACACTCAACTTCTTGTTGAACGGCCACTTGTGGGGAGTCCTAAAGCATTATGGATATGTCGAGAACAGTTACGAAACGTTCTCGGCATATGCTGCTTGTTTGGCAGTAAGAACAAAAACGAACCAGAGTATCGTTTACGCCGCAGTTTACGGGAGTTGTGTCAGAGAGGAGTGGCATCCTGCATCGGATCTTGATGTCAGGCTTGTTCGCAACAAAGGATTGGTGAATGGACTTAAAGCGTGCTGGTATTGTGCAAGGGAGAGAACTCGCGCGCTTCTCTATGGATTTCCACTAGACATTTATCTGTTGGATGACGTGAAAGGTCTGGATCATTTGCGTTTGGGTGAAATGCCAACAGTTCTACTTGATAGAACTCAGAAGAGTTAGTGACCAGATACTCCATTCAGCGTTGACGTATGCGCAAGATCCCGCAGATCTGTACGATTTATGAACTTATGATAGCCATGAAAAACTACCTGAAGAAAGCACATCCTCAAGTGCATCTCTTTTGCGCTTTCAGCCTTTTTATCTTTCTGTCTATTTGGACGCTTTTAAGTGCTGTCTGGGCCAACAGGGCATATCAGGACTCCTGGATACTTGAGAGTTTACTTATCCCTTTGTTACTTACCGTGTTGTGTTTCATTGTGGTTGTCTATATCAGTTCAAATATTCAGATTGTTACTACAGCCACAATGATATTAACCTTCTTGTTCTTTGCGCTCCCGTCTCTTAAGTATATTGCACCTTACGGTTCTGCCATTGATGTTTCCGCACACATGTCTTTGATTCGACACATTGCCGATACCGGACAGGTTGATCCATCAAATGTTTATCAATATACGACGGGCTTTCATGTCTTACCGGCAATTTTGGGCAGATTATCCGGTGGAGACCCAGAACGCTTTGTTAAGGTCATCCCAGCATTGTTGGGGAGTTTAGTACCAGCTATTTACTGTCTTGTCCTGAGACGGATTGAAGCCCCAACTGATTTAAATAAAATAATCATTGTACTCTCTGGGTTGAGTCTCCCCCCTTTATATTCCCTCAATGGAACCACCTTCACAACACCGTTGTTTGTCTTTTTCTTTTGCTTGCTTCTGATCCGTTATTTTGAAAGTCCATGGATTCAACGCAACGCTTTTGCTCTTACCGTGCTTCTATTACTCGTGGGGGCAACCATCATCATTTGGCATCCTTCTAGTTCATTGGTGTTGGTTTTCATAACCATTACATCAGGCCTTCTGGCGCGCGCATTGGGTTTTTCAAATGATAAAGGGGAAGCTCTTTGGCGGATTGGATTGCTCATTCTTGTGGGCACATTTTCATACTGGATGTTCAAAGCCGATCTGGTATGGGAACATTTTGTGCGAAACCTGTATTTGACCCTGCAATCAGAACTTACGCCTGATCTTGTTCCTAAGCGTTTATTTGAACTCTCTTTTGTGGAGCAGATACAAATTGGCCTCTACACTCATGTACGAGATGTCCTATTCATAGGGATGGGCAGCCTTGGATTCTTGTTGCAAATGAGGGCAAGCAGTCATGCCAATAGAGGCAACAGAGTAGGACGGCTTTTGGCTATTTTATGGTTATCCAGCCTGCTGATGGTTACGGTGATTTTTGCCGCTGGATTCGGGTCGCAAGGGTATCGGCGGTTTCTAAATTACATTGTGGTATTTAGCCCGTGGTTAGCAGGATTTGGTATGTGGAGTAGTATGAAGGTCTTTTCAGCTCAAGTACCAAAGGCAAAAACAACATTCATGGCTGCCGGATCATTGTTAATAATCATTTTGATATCCGGTGTGCAGTTGTTTCCCTATCAGCCGGCTTTACCGGCCATATCTGTAACTGAAAACAACGATATGGGCACACCTGTCATGTGGATGCATCAGGTGAATACTTCCTATCAGTATCAGATGCTTGACTACGCGCTTCACCAACTGCCTGAAAATGTGAAGCTAACTGCGGATTATGTTGGGCAACGGCAAAGCGGGATATTTTTTAACAGGCAGGCGCAGTCCCGCATACAACGCCTGGAGACGCCACTTGCCGGATCTGTGGTCCTTTTACACTGGCCGGGACAGGCCGGCCCCTATTTTGAGCAGGCCGGTTCCCGATCTATAGACGCAATCAGTAATTGGCGTAGTTATCCTGGGATCATGACGATCTATGACAATGGCGGTTCCTTTATCCTATTTGATCCTATCGGGGTAGTTAAAGTTTCAAGAGTGGAGAGTGAGTAAAAAACATGTTCGACAGCACTATACAAGCAAATCTGGTTATTGCATCTTTTTTTCTGGTGCTTTTTGCTCCAGGCTTTTCCCTTACCCTCTTGCTGTTTCCAGGGTCGGAAATTGACTGGTTAGAACGATTCACTTTGGCAGTAATCACAAGCGTTGCTTTAGCCAGCCTGATTGGCGCCGCATTACTGGTGACGTTTGATGCCTTAATCCTTTCCTGGTTTTCCTTTATCCTCATTGGATTCACGCTGCTTTTTATGTGTGGCGCCTGGTGGCGCAGCCGTGACAGAGATGATGGGGTGACGTTAGCCATTTATCCAAAACGGAACACCTGGTTTACAGCGCTTGTTTTATGCATTGCCCTGATGCTCATTACCTTAGGGGGGCAAACATTAAGTGACCTGCGTTCCCCCTTGCAATTCACTGAATTCTTCATTGAACCTGGGCAATCTAGTCGGGCCTTTGAAGCAGAAGTAGATGTAGAGGGCAAATTGATCATTCCAGTTGTTGTCAAGGCCGGACTAGATCACCCAGGACCATTTCAGATAGAGGTTTATGCAGAACAAGAAAAGCTGTGGGAGTCAGCTGTTCCTGATATGCAGCCGAATGAAAGTTGGAATCAGACTTTGCGTATTCAACCACCTTCAAACACCAGGGCAAATGCATTGCACTTATATTTAACCTCTGAAGTAGATAAAGAGCCAATCAGACAATTAACTGTGTGGTTCTCTGACAAGGACTCTTAAAGTGACAGATTTAACCAATGTAGTATATGTCGAGAATGTAGGCTAACAATGGGTAACATGCTTATATCAGGTAGAAGCTATCTGGTCAAACAGAATAGACTGGCGACCAATTCGCTTGTGATTATGATGACTCGCCTGGTGGGGCCAGGGGGCAGTTTCCTCTTTTGGGCGCTTGCGGCGCGTCTGATTTCGGCTCAAGAATTGGGATTAGCTGCCGCAGTTGTGGCATCGGCAACATTTCTGAGCAGCATGGCGCAGATGGGAATTGGATTTGCTTTGATACGGTATCTGCCACATGAGAAGAACCCGATACGATTGACAAACCTGGCTTTGGAAGCGGTTGGCGCTTTAGCGGCGGTTATTGCTTTGGTGTTTATCCTGGGAGCCCAGCTGTGGTCTCCGGCTCTTGTCCTGCTGCGCAGCCATTGGCTGATAGCGTTAGCGTTCGTGGCTACCATTGTCATGTATAGCCTGATTCAATTACTGAATGCTGTGTATGTAGCTAGACGCCTGCCAATATTTTCGCTCCAGTTAAGTAGCATACAGTCTGTGCTTTCCATACTTTTCTTGCTCTTATTGCCCTTCTGGTTTGAGGGATATGTAGCTATTCTTGTTGCTTACCTGTTTTCTTTTATAGCCAGTTTTGCACTGGCCGTTTTTGCCTTCTTGCCACGCTCAGAGCCAGGATTTCGACTTGCTTTGGTGGTTCCTGAGAAACTGCGGACTCCGTTCAGTCGCTATGCTTTTACCAACCATGCTGCCCAACAGTTGATTCAAGCCCCTGGAAACCTGATGACCCTCGTGGCAATCAATGTGTTGGGCCCTGGCTTGAGTGGCTTTTTCTTCATTGCCTGGGCTATTGTGCAGGGAGTTTTCATGGTGGCTGGTTCTGTTGCCTATTCGTTATTGGCTGAGGGGTCAAACAAGCCCGGGTTGACTGCTACCTTTACCCATCAGGCATTCAAACTGGGATTGCCAATTGCTGCAGGTTTTACGCTTTTACTTTTGTTACTTGGCAAACCGTTATTGGCAATTTATGGACAGGAGTATGTGCAAAACAGCCTGATCCCACTCCAGCTTCTTGCACTTTCGATAATCCCCAGTGTAATAATCGCCATCTTTTTTAACGTGCTGCGCATTCGCATGGCAATAAGATCGTTGGTGGTGATTGCGCTCTTTTGGTCCGTGATTAGTTTTTCCTCCACGATCCTTTTCATGTGGGAATTTGGGGTTAATGGTGCGGCGTTCGGCTGGTCTCTTTCGCAAATTGCACTTGCCATAGCCTTAACCGTTCTCTGGAAACGGCGATTGCTTGTATAGAACACCTGGTGACAGGCCAATGAAGTCACCACATATTGGTATTTGAAAGTTTTTTCGTGAAAGGATGAAGATTTATGTCTGAAATGATCAAAAATAAAGTTAGTTGTCCATCTTGTCATGAGTATTTAGGCTCTGTTGGATTGAGAGGCTGTTGTCCCGAATGTGGTACTGTCTACGAATATAGATATGGCATTTATGACTTTATCCCAGGTGAGGATTTTTATTGGGGTGAGGTTAGCCAGGAGAAAATGTGGCAGATCAACGAACAAGCGTTGCAAGATGGCTGGTTAACCAGTCTTCGGGAAAATCTCCGTGATCGGGCTAATCTCATACCCTATATTACCAGCCCGGCTCGTTTAGGTTGGCTTTGTCATGGCTACGCTACAGAATCCAGAGGGGTTTGTGTTGATTTTGGCAGCGGTTGGGGATCGCTTAGTTTTGGCCTCAGCAAGTTTTATGACACTGTATATAGCGTTGACGGTGTTCACGAGAGACTCCGTTTTCAAGCGATACGGGCTGAATTGGATGGAGTTGACAACATTTGCCTGATCAGAAGTTCACTACTTAAGGTACCGCTGCCGGATAACTCCGTTGACCTGGTTGTCCTCAATGGTGTTCTGGAATGGGTTGGATTGAGTATGCCTCATTTGGATCCCCGTAAGGTGCAGTTGCTCTTGCTACGCGAGGTGAGGCGCATCCTAAAACCGTCAGGAAAGGTTTATATTGGCATTGAGAACCGTCTGGGTTTGCAATACTTTCTGGGAGCCAGAGATCACTCTGGTTTGCCCTTCACCAGCCTTGTGCCCAGAAAGGTTGCCGACAAAATGCTTCGGTTTGTTAATAGAGGCAAGACGGAATTGGTTACCGATGCCCACGTTTTCTCCGGCGCCGAATCTGAATATCGCACTTTGACATATTCCCTGAAAGGGTACCGTGAGCTTTTGGCCGAAGCGGGCTTTCCACGAATGAAATCATATTGGGCATGGCAGAGTTACAGCTACCCCCGCGTCAGCGGTCCATTTGATGGAAACGGAGCGAATATACGTTATTTGGTTCGCTACCTGCGTGATTTGACGGACAATCATGGGTTGCGTCTGATGATGGGCCTGGTGTTGTTTTTGCCGTCCTTTTTGCTCAGTTGGCTGAGTTCACTGTTTTCACCGTTTTTCCTGATCTTTGCCGACAGTGGTACGGCCATTACTGGTCTCGAAGACGAGATATTGCAAGAGAACCCAGGCGCCGAGAGTTTTTTACGGACAAGTCTGGGTGATAGTCTGGCGTATAAGACGACATATTTGTTATTAAATAGAAAGGGGAGTGTGCAAAAAGCAGTGAGAGTTGAGGCAGATTCGGATAATTCATCAAGGATGACGCTTATGGCAACACAGGCAACGGGGGGTGTTGACGGCCGAATGCTGCGCCCCTATCGAAAGGATGAGCTAGAGACGGTGGCTCATTGGATAGCTCGTTATCAGCAGAGTACCACATCAGATGAGTGGCCATTGGCTACGTTGGAACAAGAAATTGACGAGATCATGGCTGTGATACGGCCGTTGCCCGGCCTGGATGATTGTTCTGAACTGTTGGACGCCTATCACCAACACTATAAGAACACATTGGCTAAAACCAAGCTGCCGGTTGTGGGGGAACACGGCGACTACACCCCACCCAATATCCTGGTGACTACCAATGGAGAAATTGAAGTTGTTGACTGGGAATTTTCGCGAACTCCAGGCAATCCTTTGCTTGATGTAGGCGGCATGGGCCTTTCCTTATTAAGACGTTTCGCAGATAAACAGGCTGTTAGCGCGAAGGTAAACCTCAACGACCCGGCGCACCACTTTTTTGTGACGTATCTCAACCATATGCCGGGATACATTCCCGTTCACCTTGCGCCAGCGTACTACTTGCTAAGGCTGATTGCCAGGAAAGCCCGTGAGAACAGTTCTGCGCCAGAGAATCATCTTGCCCTTGGTGCGTGGCTTCCTTTACTAAAGCCAACACTTGCTTGGAGTATTGCCTCGGCCAGATTGCCGATGTTCAGCAGGTGACGGTTCAGACCTGACAGATTACTCAACTTGAACTGTTGCAAGTCAAAGACCTGTCAGGTTTAAGGTGTGAGATCCAAATGACAACTACAAAAAAAAACTGGCTCTCAGCAGCCAATCAAGAAGAAATAGCGACATTGCGACATAATCGCCCCGGACAGCGGCTGGTTGAGCCATTGTGGGCATGGATTGTTACCCTGTTGTTGGTAACAGCGATTATCGGGGCTGCTGTGGCTCCCGATAAAGCCCTTGCTCTTAACCGGTTGTCACTGTTGATGTTGGGTGTCGTTGTATTCTACACCATTACCCTCTTGATTAGATCTGCTCAAGATGTGAACAAAGTGACCCTTGTACTCATGGGTCTGAGCATCGGCGTAGCTGGTTTAAGCCTGGTTGTAACCAACTGGTCAATGGGGGTGTTGGTGAGAAGTTTGCCCGTAGCAGGAAATATCCCATTGCTGCTGGACCTGCCTAACAGCGGTGTACCTAAACCTTATGCGGGGGTAAACCCGCGACTGATCGGTGGCACTATGGCCTTTTTGCTGCCTTTGTCGCTGTCGGTAGCTTTTTGGGGGGAGAGGAACAGGTTACGGCTTTTTGCTGGCCTGGCTTCTCTGGTAGTAACGCTTCCCCTACTTCTATCTCAATCTCCCCAGGCGTATTTAGGTTTTGGGCTGGCGTTGGCCGTGCTGGTTGCCTGGCGCTTCCCCCGCAGTGTGCTGGTTCAAATTCCGGTGGGGTTGGCAGTGGTATTTACCTGGTGGCGCTGGCGTTGGTGGCTTTCTGATGCGCTAGTAGAGCGATTGGAGATCGGTATTGTCGCCCGGTTCCCCATCTGGGCGAAGGCGTGGCTGATGATACGGGATATGCCTTTTACCGGGAGCGGACTAAACAACTTTCCGGTGATGGATAGGTTATACAGCCCGATTCCCAGCCAACAGGTGAGCGCCCACAATATTTTTCTGCAAACGGCCGTTGACCAGGGCATCTTCGGTCTTGTTGCCTTTATCGCCTTATTTGTTGTCGCCCTTACAGCTGGTTGGCGGGCATACTACCGCACCGATGACCGGAATCTGCGAGCCATTATCCTCGGTTGTGTGGGTGGGTGCATCGCCTTTCTAGGGTTTGGCTTGTGGGACGTGATCTCCTTAGGGCACAAACCGGCGCCCGCTTTATGGGCCATGCTGGCCATACTGGCTGCCGGAGAGCGGCTGACGGCAGCGGGCGGGATCTCATTACGGCCAAAGATCGGGGCGGGCAAGATGCTGGCGCCTCTGGTGGTGGTTGTTTTGCTCCTGTCTCCGTTATGGGCCAGCGCACTGCTGGTCAACGTGGGGCGGATAACGTGGCATCAAGGGACAATAAGTCCAGAAGCCATCACCCCGGCCCAACTGGATCAGGCAGAAAACCTTTCCCGGCAGGCTGTTGCACTGTATCCGAATAACGGCCGTGCCTACTCCCTGCTGGGGTTGCTGGCTGATGGGCGCGGTGATCGGGACACGGCCGTTGTTTACTGGCAACGTGCTGTAGATTTAGACCCTGCGGATTTCTCCGCCCACTTTCAACTTGGGGCAGCCTACCACACGACCGATCAGACCCATCTGACACTCCAACATTGGTATCAAGCCGGGGGTCTGGAGTTGCTCTACTGGCAAGGTAGAGACGCTATAAAAGAAAACCAGTTTGTCCTGGCTGAAGCTTGTTTTGACTATATCATGCAGCTCAACCCAGCCTACAAAGAGGCGTGGTGGTACCTGGCTCGGATGCAAATACGGCATGAAGAATGGGGTTCAGCCAGACAAACCTACCAAATGCGAATCAGTCTTTCTCCTGGCGATGTGCGCGCTTACGAAGGTCTGGCAAGTCTTTTGCGTAACCACCTGAACGATCCCATTTTAGCCCTGCAGGTGATAGAGCAAGGTTTTGTTCAGACGCAAATTGAAAGCCCACAGCTCTATTATTTGCGCTCGCGCATAACGGCCGATAGCGGGGATTTTGTGGCCGCCGAACAAGACGCAAAAATGGCTGTCACGCTGTTACCGGCCAATGATGAGTACCGTACCGGGTTAGCTGACCTGTATACCAGGCAGGGCAAACATCAGGAGGCGCTGGCACAATACGACTATATTATCGCCAACACCACCAATCAGGACATGGTGTGGCGTACCTATCAACGCCAATCTCGCATATACGCCGCGCAGGAAAATTGGCTTCTGGCTATTGCCGCTTATGAGGTTGCTATCCCCATAAGCCACAATCAGGGCGCTTCACCGGCAGCTACGGCCACTCTCTATGCGTCGTTGGGTATTGCCTTGTTTCAAAACGGCGATCTGGCGCGAGCCAGTTGGGCCGCCAATGAAGCACTGGTGCATGACCCAGAAAACACAACAGCCAGGCAACTGCTGGCGAAGATAGAATCAGGATGAGATTAATGATACACACAACTCCCCTTGCTTCTTCCCTGTCACGCTATTCTACTCAGCGCGTGGCCTTGTTTTACCTGGTAGGAGTTACCCTGGCAGAATTACTGACCGTTTTTTCTGATCCTCGCCTGGGCTTAATCGGGCACACCATGCTCCTGATTGCACTGATTATTCACAGCAGCCGAATTCGAGGGCGGTCAGGACTTCAGCTACTTCTGGCGCTTATCCCCCTCCCCCTGATTCGTCTTGTCAGCCTGTCGCTGCCCTTAGCCGATTTCCCACTGATTTACTGGTTTTTTTTGATCAGCCTGCCGCTCTTTATAACCATCTTTATGGTCATGCGCCTGTCAGGCTGGGGTTGGCGTGATTTGGGTCTGGCTATATCGTTCAAAAGAGTTCCGGTGCAACTGCTGGTGGCTACAACTGGTTTCTTCTTTGGCTTCGTTGAATATCTGATTTTACGGCCGGAACCATTGGTAGAGCGTTTTACCTGGCAGGCTACCTGGCTGCCGGCCATTATACTTCTCATCAGCACCGGCTATTTAGAAGAGCTGCTGTTTCGTCGAGTTCTGCAGCGCCCGGCTATTAAGGTCATGGGTATCTGGCCGGGTATCACGTATGCTGCCCTTCTGTTTGCTGTTTTCCACATAGGCCATCAATCCCTTGTTGATGTGGTATTCGTATTTTTGGTGGGGCTTTTCTTTGGCTGGATTGTGTGGAAAACCGGTAGTCTGATCGGTGTCACCCTCGCCCATGGGCTGACTAACATTGTCTTTTTTCTAGTGATGCCTTTTTATGCCAGTGGCGCCGGTATAGTGGCCATGGGTGGCATAGATGAAATGGTTCGGGTCGTTACAACTTTTTTTTATTAGCAGCGATAAAAAGCGACCGAAGTGCGCGTTTGTTCAAAAGAGGTTTTACATGATTACCACCGTTACAACTACTACTATCACTACCGTTGCCGTAGGCGGCACAATTACCCTGATAGCCATTCTGGCCTTACTATTCTTTTTGATTTACCATGAGATTATGAGCGCCTCGGCTACTATCAATGCGCGGGTCACACGCCGTTTACTTAATGTGGCAATTGTGCCCCTGCTCATTGTTTTTGCCTTTGTGAGCCTGGTCAAAATTGCTGGCGTCCTGAATCCATAACCTGGATAACAGTAACTAGGTAGAAGCGGGTTCAATCCCTGCGGCGATTGGCAACCAGACAGTAAAAGTGCTGCCTTTGCCGGGCAGACTATCAACCACAATTTCCCCATCATGGCGGGTAATGATTTCTTGGGCAATGGCCAACCCCAATCCGGTACCAGGGGCAGCTGATTCGTGCCCGACATTGCCCCGGTAGAAACGTTCAAATAATTTTGCCTGCTCGTCCAGGGGAATGCCGGGGCCATCATCTTGCACCCGAAACCCCACCATGACTGGCTCTGAAGCTGACCAGGCGACACTGCCAACCATAATGTGCCCATGCGCCGGTGTGTAATTAAGGGCATTGGTTAGTATGATGCTTAAGACCTGTTCCAACAGGCCGGCGTCGCCAAATGTCAGCGCCGGTTCGGGGTTTTGCGCCAGAGTGAGGGTGATTTGTTTTTCTGCGGCCAATACCTGGCGGTCGGCCACCACCTCGGTTACAAGTTGCTGTAAGTCTACCGTTTTTTTAGCCAGTTTTACCTGCCCCTGGTCCAGGCGAGACAACCGCAGTAAATCTTCAATGATGAGGTTGAGCCGCCCGATTTCGCGGGCTATTTTGTCATTGAGTTCACTCCACTTGTCAGGGCGTTTTGTCAGTGTGCCATGATAAAGAAGCAAAACGGAAATAGGGGTGCGTAGCTCATGAGAAACGTTGGATACAAAAGCCTCCTTCATACGCTGTACTTCTTTGAGGGCAGTAATGTCACGCAGGCTGCAAACCAGCAAATGGATTTCTTGCCCATCTTTGTCTACGGGAGACAGCGTCAGGTCAATATCCAGTTGACGGCCGTCCTTGTTTTGGGCCACAATTTCCAGGCGGCGGCGTTCGTGGCTGGACAATACGTCTGCTAATATCTCCATGAAGGGATCAGCCGACTGAGGTGCCATGAGATTTAATAACCCTAGCTGTGATATTTCGGAAAATTCATAGCCAAAAACTTCTTTGAAGGCCGGATTCCCTGTTTCAATACGGCCGTCTGGTTTCACCAACAAAATGGGGTCAGGGCTGTTATCCAGGATGGTTTGCACTTGATTCAGGGTGCGACGCAGTTCTGCGGTACGCAGGGCTACCTTCTTTTCTAGCATTTCATTGTGGTGTGCCAGGGCGGTATAGAGGCGGGCATTCTGCAGCGCGGTGGCTACCTGGGCCGTAAAAGCAGCCAGGCGTTGCGCCTGCTGCTGGCCAAAAAAGCCGGCCGTGGCGCTGGTCAGATTCAAGAAACCAATACATTGGTCATGGAGTTGAATAGGCGCGCCGATGTAGGAGCGAATCCATTCACGCTCCGTGAGTTGTCGCCAATGGGGATCAAGGGCAGTGTCGGGCACAACGGCCGTTTGACCCATTTCGGCCATCCATTGGTAATAATACATATCCTGTAGGCGGTGGAGAGCAGGGGAGGAATGATTCCCCTGTATTTGCCTGTATGTTCCCTGGTGGCGCACAGTACGAACGATGCCATCTTCCAGCAGCATAATGCTTACGCCGTCGTGGGGTATCACGCGTCGCACGTTTTCTAAAACGCGGTCCAAAACATCCTCCAGGTGTAGCGAACTGTTCAGGGCAATAGCCGTATCTGCCAGAGCGGCGGCAAAACGCCGCTCTTCCCGTTCGGCCTCTTCTGCTGCCTGCTTTTCCCGCCGCAAGGCCCGTTCACCCAGCGCATGGCGTATCGCCTGTCCTAACCGGCTCAGCCGATCCTTCAGCAGGTAGTCGGCTGCTCCCAGCTTCATGCAGCGCAGCCCGTTCTCTTCATAAGCGCCGGTCACGATGATAAAGGGAATGTCTAGCCCCCGTGCCTGTAATAACTGCAAAGCATCCAACCCCGTGAATTGGGGTAGTTGATAATCGGCCAGGATAATATCAACAGATGACGTCAGATGAGTCAAATAAGCCTCTCTGGTATCTACCCGATGCCATTGAACGGTAAAACCGGCTTCACGCAGAGCTATCACGATTAATTCGGCGTCATCAACACTGTCTTCAAGTAACAACACATGTAACGTGTCAGACATCAGAATATCCTCACTTGTTCTTTGGTGGTAACTGGAATCGATGTGCTTTCAGTTTGATAGGGCGCCAAAAGCGACTGGCAACGAAGTGGGTAGGGAACGTTTAGCTAGGGAGGCGGTTTAACAGTAACCAATAAAATCCCAACTGTTGAATGGCGGTCACAAATTGTTCAAATTCAACTGGCTTGCTAATGTAGCTGTTCACACCTGACTGGTAACTGTCCACCACGTCTCTCTCTTCTTTCGAGGAGGTAAGAATGACAATGGGGATGAACTTTGTTCGTTTATCGCCCTTGATGGCCGCCAACACTTCCAGGCCGTCCACTTTGGGTAGTTTCAGATCGAGTAAGATGACTTTCGGATGGTCGTTAATATCGCGCTCCGCATATGCTCCCCGGCAAAATATAAAATCAAGGGCCTCCGCACCATCGCGTAGGACCTGCACGTGGTTTGCCAGGTGATGGGAGCGTAAAACGCGCAGGGTTAGCTCCACATCATCAGGATTATCTTCCACCAACAAAATTTCAACTGACTTTGCCATTTTTTCTCTCTCAAACCATGAGAATGGCCGAAATAACGGCCGTTCTCGCCATTAAATATCCGCCTGCCGCCATGCGCCAGGCTGCTATTCCATTATTTCTTCAGGGGGAAAGCCAATCGTGAAGTAAAACGTCGCTCCCTGGTCTACGACCGCTTCCACCCATATCTCGCCGCTGTGACGATGAATGATGCGCTGTACTAACGCCAGCCCTACGCCAGTACCTTCATATTCTTCCGCCCGGTGCAGCCGTTGAAAGACGCCAAAAATCCTTTCGGCATACGCCAAATCAAAACCGGTGCCGTGGTCGCGCACAAAATAGACCGGCTGGCTGCGCGCAACGGCCGTCGGCGCCAACTCCTGCGCCCCCACGTGAATCCGTATCACGTCACGTTGTCGTGAATACTTGACAGCATTTTCAATCAAGTTGAGAAACACCTGGTATAGCAGTTGGGGATCTGCCTGACAGCCGGGTAACTCATCCACAACAATATCCAGCGGGGCAGCAGCCGGATCCAGGTGGAGGTCGGCCAACACCTGGTGAACAACGGCCGTCACATCCACCCTTTCCCGCCTCACCGGTTCCCGGATCAAACGCGAGAACTTCAGCAAATCATCAATCAAGGCGCCCATCTGACTGGCATTTTCTCTGATGCGCTGTAAATAATGCTGCCCACCCTCATCCAATATGTGGTTGTAATCTTGAATGAGAATCCGTGAAAACCCACTCATGGCCCGCAGCGGTGCGCGCAGGTCGTGGGAAACGGAGTAAGCAAACGCTTCCAGTTCCTTGTTGGCCACCTCCAGTTGCACAGTCCGTTCGTGTACCCGCTTTTCCAGTTTTCGGTTCAGACGCCGGATTTGAGCTTCTGCTTCCTTACGGTCAGTGAGGTCGCGCGTGATTTTGGCAAAGCCCAACAATTGCCCCTGTTCGTCTCGCAGAGTACTGATACTTACATTAGCCCAGATTCTTGAACCATCCTGCCGTACTCGCCAACCTTCATCCTCCACACTGCCCTGTAGGGCGGCGATGTGCAACAATTCTTCTGCTTTACCATGTGCCCTGTCCTCGGCGGTATAAAAGAGTGAGATGTGTTGCCCGATGGCATCTTCGGCCTGATACCCTTTGATGCGCCTGGCGCCATCATTCCAACTAACGATACGGCCGTCAGGATCAAGCATAAAAATGGCATATTCCTTCACGCCTTCTACCAACAGGCGAAAACGTTTTTCACTCTCCAACAGCGCTTCTTCCATCTGTTTGCGCGCAGTGATGTCGCGCAGGATGACGGTGTAAAGCCTGGCGCCGGCCGCCTCAATTTGGGAAATAGAGGCCTCGACAGGAAACTCTTCACCATTGGCGCGCGCCCCGATAATGGCGCCCAACCTGCCCATGGAACGGTTGGTGACGCCAGAGTGTCCAAAACCACGAATGTGTTCACGGTGCGCCTGGCGGAACCGTTGCGGGATGAAGCGGTCCAGGGATTGCCCCATCACTTCGGCAGCCTGATAGCCAAACATTGTTTCGGCAGCGGTGTTGAAAAGGACAACCTGCTGTTTTTCATCCACAGAAATGATGGCGTCCATTGCCGAGGCGATAATCCCATGCAGGCGAGCCTCACTGTTTTGGGACACCATTTCTGCTTTTTTACGCTCGGCAATATCCAGAGTGAGAACGAAGATGCCTTCGGGTTCAGGTTGGATGGTAAACTGGAACCAGCTTGTATCCCCATCAGGGTAACTAAACTCAAATTCGGCGATCCGGGCAGTGCGTTCGGTCATGCACTGATGCATCAGAGCAAACAGTTCCGTGTTTTCAATGCCGGGATACTTCTCCATCACCGTATGGCCTAGCAACGATTCTTTGGTCTGACGGCCGTAGCGGGCGGCGGCATTGTTCACATAGAGATACCGCCAATCAAACCCAATGATCTGGCAACCTTCCAGCATATTGTCTAATGTGTGCCGGAACCGTTCTTCATTGGCAAAAGCCGTCATCTGGCGCTCTGGCAAAGCTGGTGGAGATGTATGCTGCGTCTGACCACCTGTTTTTTTGTTTTCCGCTCTTAACGTCATTCCGTAAGGCCCCGCTATTTTCGGATACTGCGTTAATAAGGAAAAGGCTTATATGGCAATGACCTTCCCCAAAAATGTAATTGCACTGATAAATATATACCAACGAAGGGCATAATCTGACATTTTAGCCGGCGGTTGAAACCGCGCCTACACGTGCAAAGTCGGCCTTCGCCGACTGGTCCCCAGACCGCGCAGGCGGTCTTTGCACTTCTTGCCGCGAATTCCATTCGCCGGGCAAAATGACACTTTATGGCCTTTGACAGTATAGCTTCAGAGTTGCTACCAAATCAGTTTAATCATTTTGTCTAATTGGATCAAGATGTTTTTAATGTTTCATGTTTGCTGGAAGGGTATAGGAATTACCCTGGGTTCCTAAAGATCCGGCCACATCTTGATAAATTGCCGCAGCGTGTTGAGCAAGTTGTCGAAAACGGATAGGCAGGCGACTTCGTAACCGTGACTGTTTTCACGCGCGTGGCCGATACAGGCAATACGCGGCGACAGGCCGGCATAAGCCAGCAAACTGGCGTCACTGGCGGCGCCATCGTAAACGGCCGTCTGTAATTCCGTTCCCGCTGCCAGCGCCGCCTGGCAGAATTGTTGCAGCAGCCGCTGGTCATAGGTTGCCAACCGGTCTTTGCTCCAGATGGCCGGACGGCCGTCAATCTGCAACGGCACACCGGCGGGGATAGGCGCGCCATCCACCGCCACAAGCAGTTCTGGCTGCACCTGGCGCGCCAGATGTTTGGCTCCGTGCCCGCCCAACTCTTCGCTGGTGACAAAGGCGATGATGGTCGGGGAGAAGGGCTGAATCTCTTCTTCCTTCAGGCAGGCCAGCAGCCGCAGCAAGGTCATCACGCCGGCCCGGTCATCCAACGTCCAGGCGGCAATGAGGGGGTCGTCGGCATCGCCAAAAAGGATAGGGCCACGTCCGGCTGCCACCGGCACACCGGCCGACCCCACCCGCACTCCCCTGGCCTGTAGCTGGGCTGGCGACAGACCGGTGAGGATACTCACATCCGCCCAGGCAATGACCTTTTCGCCCAACTCACCGCCATGTGTGGACCCCATGGAGAAGATACCGGTGATCGTCTCCTGATCTCCCAGGATATTCGAGTTTAGAAAAATAAGGGTGGTCTACGACAAGTAAACCACCCTTTGGTAAACTGTGTTGTTATGAATGACAATACAGTTACCAAACAGCAGCTTAACAAGTTAATCGAATTTAGGCAACGC
>CAADGU010000007.1 GCA_900696625.1 uncultured Chloroflexota bacterium
AAGTCAGCCTGGGCGGCTTCCAGATCGCCCATATCCAGGTGCAGCCAGCCGCGATTCCTGAACCCCAATTGGTCTGTAGGGTCAAGCTCCAATGCCTTGTCAAAATCGGCCATTGCCTGGTTGTAGTGGCCCAGACTCCAATGGATATTGGCTCTGTTGTGATAGGCATAGGCATATTCAGGGTCTAACAGGATGGTTTGGTCATAATCGGCCAGAGCCAGTTGCAATTCGCCCAACTGTTTATAGGCTATGGCTCGATTGTAGAAGTAGCGAGGCGATTCGGGATCTAGTTCTATGGCCCGGTCATAGTCCGCCAGCGCGGCATCTATTTCTTCGCTGGCTCTCCAGGCATCCCCACGATTGGCGTAATAATCGGCGTTATCCGGTTCCAGGGCGATGGCCTGGTCAAAGTTAGCAATGGCCTGCTCCCATTCACCCAGATGTTGGTAGGCAAGACCCAGGTTGTTGTAAGCGCGAGAGACTTTTTCATTATCGGGATCAACGGCGATGGCTTCTGCAAAGGTATCGGCCGCTTCTTCCCAATTTCCTTTTTCGGCGTGATTCATACCCTGCTGCATGTGGACATCAAAAAGAGCCTCTGCATCTGGGGTCGGCGTCCAGGTCGGTGAGGGGGTGATGGTTGCTGTGGGAATTGGTGTGTTGGTGGGAACAGGTGTGTAAGTAGGGGATGGTGTGGCGGTGGATGTGGGCACGGCCGTAGCCGTATCCATCGGCTCTGGCGTATTGGTTGGCGGAACTTCAACTACTTCGTCAGGCGGCACGGCCGTTGCCGTACAACCGGCAAGGAATAAAAAGGCGGCTATGATGAGGGCGGTGTGTGTGAAAATTCGGAACGTACCCATGATTTTTCTCCTGAAATATCTTTAGGTGGGTTGTGGGAACGACCTCACAAGACATCTATAAGAATTTGGAAAGGCTCGAACTTTGTTAATCGCCAGATTCAAATTCCAGATCGGCCATAGACCAGAGGCGCACGGTATCATCCTGGGAGGCCGAGACGAGCCTTTGGCTATCAGCGCTAAAATCCAGCGACCAGATCATGTCCTCATGGCCGGTTAGATAAGCGGGTGAATCCCAGTTGCCAACCTGCCAGACTTGAATTTCGTTATCCTGGGCGATGGCCAGAAAACGGCCGTCTGGACTGAAACTCATATCTCTGACAATCTCTGTTTCAATCAGGTTTGGGGAAGCGTCTAACTGTGCAAGCGACCAGATGCGTGTATGCTGATCGTTTGCTTGGGCGGCTAACCATTGCCCATCATCGCTCACAGCGAGGTGCTGGACAGTAAACGCCATCCCATGGCGCTCTCCGTAATCGGTGAGGGTAACAGCGGTGTGCGGTTCCGTCCCCGGTGAAGGCCAATTCCATAGGTAGATGGTGTCGCCGGTGCTGGTGACCAGAGTTTGACCATCCGGTGTCAGTGCCAGCGCACTGTCGCTGTGAATATCGGTGACTTCGTGACGGCCGTCAGCCACTCCCCAGATATTGACAACCCCCTCGACATCAAGCCCGACCAACATGGTTCCGTCCGCCGAAAAAAGAAGGGAAGCCGTGCCGAAGAGTGATTGACCCGGTAATGGGGAAACGGCCGTTTCCAGAGCAGCCAAATCCAGCAAATACAATCCTCCGGCAAACGTGGTAACCGCTGCCGTGTGACCGTCTGGATGAACCGTTACTGTGTGCAAAGAATCATAATCATCCGCTGTAAGCCCCGGAATACTCCAGGTTTGCTGCACCTGGCTCAAATCCGCCATATCCCATAGTTCCAGCCCGTTTCCTCCCACAGCAACCAGTTGCTGATCGTCCTGGGCAAAAGCGGCATCAAACACATAGAAAGAGGAGACGGCATCTACACCAATCGTGTGCCCGGTCAATTCTGGTGTGGGTAACGTGATTGTGACTTCCTGACCATACTCACTGAGTGTAACGGTGGTGTCAGTTTGGAGTGTGGTCTCCGTCCCCATTTCGCTATTGATGACTACCGGGCCGGCGGCCGATATTTGGACCAGTTGACCTGTTTCCTGATCAATCAAATAGGAAAAGGTCAACTCACCATCCACTGTCGCGTCACGCATGACAAAGAAGGCAAGCAGATACACAGGTGGCGATACGGCCGTTACCCGATAGACCGGAATCCCTTCCCATGTTTCGCTGCCTGCCAGTTCAATATCATGCAGGTATTCAAGAGGCACCTCTAAAAAGGTGGCTGGCTCCCAAATAAAAGTACCAGACTGCCACTCCTCGGTACCACTTTCCCGATAGTAGCTACCCAGGCCTGCAGATACGTATTCGAAACTTAACTGTAGTTCGCCGTCCTTAGAAATCTGTGTCACCCCCTGCCAGCTATTTACTGTCGCAAAATCCCCCACATTGGCAACCGTTGATATCCCCTCTGAATCGGGAGAGCTTACATTGAGTTGGATATCGTAGTGGTAGTTGGTTTGAGTCCGATTTTCCAGACTGGTGCGCAGGATTTCTTCGGCCGATGTGGCCCCCGGCTCTGCTGGCAACGAGGTTGGTATGGGAGTTGATGTGGGAATTGATGTGGCGGTGGGAGAGGGCACGGCCGTAGCCGTATCCATCGGTTCTGGCGTATTGGTCGGCGGAACTTCAACTACTTCATCAGGTGGTACGGCCGTTGCCGTACAACCGGCGGTTAGCAAAAAGCTAGCGGTGATAATTACGATGAGTGTGATATTTCGGAATGTGTTCATGGTCTCTCTCTCCAAAGGTTAAAGCATTGATTTTATTAAGGTAACAAATTACTCTCCAATGTTCGCTAGATTGTGAACGCAAGTTGATCTCATCTTTAGGGGTGACCCCCAAAAAACATCAATGATGAATAAAGGCAGAATGGAACGACAAATCCAAAGATCATGACCATAATGTCCCAAGGGGGCTTTGTTTTATTCTGGGGTTCCATCGTCTTGTAAATTAGCCCGCCCACAACGCCACCCAACATGCCAAAGATAATGGCAATTAGTAGTGGGTTCGTAATTGAATAGTAACCAAATGGTTTGACTGTTGGAGGCCCCATCAACATCGACACAATCAGGCTTATGATTAAAGCCAGGACAATACTTCGCGGCATATTAAAGTATAGAGCGAGCCACAATAACGCCAGTAAAGTTGGAACAAGCCAAATCTTTCCTTGCAACCAGGTTGTCAACGCCGCGGTTTGGTCATTTTGGCTGGTAACCTCTTCTGGAAGCGGCTGGATATCTTCAACGGCGCTCATGCCGACCCCGCCTGAAAAAGTAATCCAGACCCGATCCTGGTCATCCACCATGACGTCAGAGATAGAAGGACCATATTGAGCGACTTCAGCAAAACCTGAATTTTCAGGAGTGAAAGTTACCCAATCCTTTTCATTAAGGAACTTTACGCTTTCCGCGTTCCAAAACCACACGCGATCTTGATTGTCAATCGCTATCCCTCTTAAAAGACGGAGACTGCTTTCTTTACAGTTAGAAACCGTGTTTTCAGTCAGGATTGTGTCCCAATTCTCGCCATCATACGTCATGACACCGCCACATTCAGTTGCCACCCAGGCGTCCCCTTGTTTGTCAAAAGCAGTTCCCACAACCCGCCGTAGATCCACACCTTGACCGGACATTTGCTTCCACTCTTCTCCGCTAAAGACATAGAGACCTGACGGCCATTCATCTGATGATTTTGCGTCATCAAAATGCCAGATTGCAGCCCAGATGTTTCCTTGGCTATCGGCATCTAACGATTTTATTTGACCCTTCTTGATGGTAATTTCTGGCTGCGAGAATGTAGCAACTGCTTTATCTTGATCAATAGACATCTCAGATATAGTTTGGGTTCCGAAATCATTCATGACGACCCAGATTTTACCAGTACCATCAACCTCAACCTGAATGATCTGCTGATTGATGTTATGTATACTTTCTTTGCTGCGTGGTCCATCATACGTTTTCCAACCTTGCCCATCAAAGACATCTACACCATCCACGCTGTCACCTAAAGCATGAACAGCCAACATTTGTCCTTGCGGCCCTAGCGCAAGGTCATTGTAAGATCCCGCACGATGGAGGATCCATTTTGTTCCGTCAAAAAAACTTAATCCCCCCAGGCGTGGCTCTCCTGCAACCCAAATGTTGCTGGTGGTATCGATTACTATTTTGTTACCATCACCTCCGCCTCCCCCGTTCGGGTCTTCTTCCTCTTGGAAATAAGTCGTCCACCCCTGTTGTCGTCCTACTTGAAAGGCTTGTTCCTGCCTTTGCAGAATTTTTGGCATTGTCGCGAAAAAGATTAAGGAGAATAGAAACAGAAAAGGGATGGCTTTGATTAAAACAGGCTTTATGTTCATTTGAACCTCCCTTAGTAGCCCATGTGAGAGATGGGTTTAGAGATTCAGGCTACCTTTCATGCTCGCTATAAATCCCGCTTTCATTTGTTATCTGGCAAGAAGTTCAACTTTTCCTGAGAAGTTGAACTTCTCACAAACCTAAGCGCCTTGCTTGCGGGCGGCCAGTTCGGCGCGGATTTCGGCGTGGCGCTGCCGGGTGATGGGGTATTTGTAGGCAATGGGCAAACTGAGCAGCAAAATGACCAATGGCACAAAGCTGATAAATAGACGGAATGCCAGCAGCACCGTATCGTTTTGCAACGGGAATGGTTCACCGGGCACGGCCGGAACGTAATCAACAACCTGCAAAATCAGGTTGGAAAATGCCAGCCCCAGCGAGATGCCCAACTTCTGCAAAAAGACAAAGAACCCATAATAAACCCCTTCACGACGCAGCCCCGTGTTCAACTCATCCACATCCACCACATCAGGCAGCATACTCCAGGGGATAAGGTAAGCCACACTAGCCCCCGCCCCGGCCAGCACTGCCAATGCGATGAGCAAGGTCATCTGCCCTGGCTGGATGAAGAAGATAAACACCATAACCGACATCCAGAGGCCGACGCCGCAGAAGTAGGCGTGGCGTTTGCCAATACGGGCGCTCACTTTGGCCCAAACAATGAGGAACAGGAAGATAGAGATTTGCAGGGCCATCGCCAGATAGATGAAGTTGTCCTCATCGTTCATCCAGTAACGCACGTAAAAGAGCATGTTGGCCTGGATAAATTGGATGGCTAACCAGGACATGAGATAGATGCCGGTGACCATGATGAACGGCCGATTGCCAAATGCGATCTTGAACCCTTCAATAAAACCTGGCTCTTCTTCATCTTCAACTTTTTGATGGGTTTCTTTGATGGCGGCAAAGGTAATCCAGTTGGTGACGATGATGACTGCGCCCAACACCGCCGCACTCACCATGTAGCCAGTGGTAATGTCGGGGAAGGATTTTAAGATGGTGTCGTGAAACAGCAGGGCGAACATGCCGCCTAAAATGGAGAAGCTGAAACGGAATGTATTAAGGCTGGTGCGTTCATTGTATTCCGGCGCAATTTCCGGGGTGAGGGCGGTGTAGGGTACATTGACGCAGGTTAGTGATGTGTCCAGGAGCAGGGCGACGACCAGGTAATAGACGAACAGCCCGGCCGTGCCCAGGCTGGGCACCTGCCACTGCAAGAACCAGGCCAGGCCAAAGGGAATTGCGCCAAACAGCAGCCACGGCCGTCGGCGTCCCC
>CAADGU010000008.1 GCA_900696625.1 uncultured Chloroflexota bacterium
GGAGATCAGCAGCAGCAGTGCGGGCAAAGATCAGCCGTTGTTGGGCATTATGGACATTGTGGTGGAGCGCAATGCGTTTGGCCGCCAGGTGGATAGTTTTGAGGTTGATCTGGATGTACCGGCGCTCAATAATGGTTATGTCAAACCATTTCCGGCGGTATTCATCCGCGCCCCCCGCCTTTTGGGGGTGAAGGGCACGGCCCAAGTGCTGGCAACATTACCGGACGGCACGGCCGTTGCCGCCCAACAAGGCAAATGGCTCGTTACCTCATTTCATCCAGAACTGACGGGGGACGGCCGTTTTCATGCCTACTTTTTGAAACTGGCGGAGGGGGAAGAAAGTAAGCAGTAAGCAGTGAGCAGTGAGCAGTGAGCAAACTGCTTACTGCCTACTGCTTACTGCTCACTCTACTTACGAGGGAGCACCACCGTAAACGTCGCCCCACCGGTGTGGTTGTTTTCGGCGGTGATACGGCCGTGATGCTGTTCCACAATATGTTTGGCGACATATAAACCCAACCCGGCGCCTTTGCCATGGGGCCGCGTGGAGAAAAACGGCTCAAATATCTGTTCGAGGAGCGCCGGGTCAATACCGGGACCGTTGTCGCTAACGGAGAAGGCATATTCTTCACGGGTAGGCGCGGCGGCCAGCCCATTGACCCGTGACAGCGACACAGTGGGCGGGGGCACGGGCCAGGATTTAATGGTGATTTTGCCGCCGCCGCGGCCAATGGCGTCACGGGCGTTGAGCAGCAAATTGACCAATACCTGGGTCATACGGTTGTGGTCACAAACGATGGTACCCAGATTGTGCGCCAGTTGCGTTTCTACCTGAATGTTGTATTCGCCGTGTAACTGATGCTGCACCAGCGTCAGCGCATCTTCAATGATCATGTTCAGGTCGGTCACGGCCGTTTGCGTTTCCTCGTCGTAGGAATAATTGCGCAGCACCTCCACAATGCGCGCCGCCCGCCAGGCATTTTGCTCAATCATGTTCACATATTTGAGCAACTGCTCCATACTCAGGTTGTTTTCTTCGATTTCGTGCTGCAAATTGCTGCATGTGGCAGCAATAATGCTCAACGGCGTATTCATTTCGTGCCCGATACCGGCTGTGAGCATGCCAATGCCGGCCATCCGCTGTGTGTAGGTGAGGGCTTCGCTCATTTCTTCCCGCTCTTGTCGCTCTGCGGCAGTGGTGAAAGCAATCATCGCCGGCTCCTCTAGCAGCACAATCCTATCGGCCATGTTTGGTTTGAGGTGGTTGATAAACTGCACGGATGATTGTGTTTCTGCTTCCACCATTGTCGGTTATTCCTTATTTCTATCATGAGTGTGGAGCAAACAACGCTTCCCGAAAACAGCTAAACGGGGGGTTCAAGCGGATGGTTGGCGCGGCGTTGTTTCGCTGCATAGCATACGCCACCCCCCCGGCAGCGTCCGTATGTGCCCCGTAAATTCAACGTGAAGGCGGCGTAAACGGAGATCTGACACGGTGACAAGGTGACAGGGTGAGGGGATCGTATGGCAAACGTGATGTGGGGGTGCGGGTTGTTGATTGAAAAAGGGGTATAGTACAGTCTGTACTCGTGGTTGCCGGAGGAATTATGGAACGCTGGTGGAAAATCGTCCTTTTGATAAGCATCATTGGTTGGCTGGCAGCCTGTAAACCGCCAGAAGTGGAGGTCACGGCCGTACCCCCCACGCGCACTTTAGCCCCCACCATGACGATGACGGGTACGGCCGTGCCGCCTACTCGTGCATCAACTTCAACAGCTACGGCTGTACCCCCTTCAACTACACCAACACAAACTGATACGCCACGGCCGACACATACACCAACGCCTGCACTTACCTCCATTAAAGGATTGTGCGGTTATTGTCAACTAAGCACTCTCCCTGAACTGGTGGAAATGGCGAATCATTCTGTACGGGAATCTGACGAAGAAATCCCCTTTGTCTATATTGAACCCGGCGTGAATCGCCATTCATATGCCATCCGGGTCACTTATACGGGTGAATATCGGGAATTAGATCCGGCGCGAAAACTTTTCCTTGAAGAGATTGCTCATCGGTGGGGAGATGAACAAAACTTTATGGAGCATTATCAACATGAAGTTCAGGTAACGGGAGGGGGTATTGAACAGTGGATAATTTTACAAGAATCTAATTTTAGGAATTTTGAGGAACTGGAAGCTGGACGTGAAATGGATGTAATGATCTCGTTTGAGGGAGCTATCGTGCCAGCAAAACAAGAGATAGATCCTGTGTTCATGCTATGGGGTTATTTGACGGTGATCCCATTACCCACACCCACTGCCTGGCCTACCGTTGCCAAAGTAGAAACGGGAACAGATCAAGAAGTTCATTTGGAAGTAGTGAATCAACTAGGTGGAGCAGTAACGGCCGTAGCCGTGCAAGACAACCTGGCTTATCTGGGCATCGGCTCACGTCTGGCCGTCGCCGATGTGTCTGATCCGACGGAACCAAGAGTGACTAGCTGGAGCGATATTTTGCCGAGGATAGTCCAACAAATTACCTTGAGTGATGAGTTAGCCTATGTGGCCTTGGGCGAGGCTGGTTTGTGGGTGTTCGATATTTCCAATCCCACAACTTTGACGCTGCTTGGGCAAGTGCAAACGACACCGCCAGCCCGACAATTTTTATTACACAATGATTTGGCTTATTTGGTTGATTCTTCCAGTCCTCGTGAAGCCGGGCAAGTTTTGAGTGTCGTAAATGTATCTGATCCCATGCGGCCTATTGAGATAAGTCAATTTGGTCTGCCTAGTCGGGCAACAAAGCTGCTGCTAGTCGAAGATTATCTGTATATCTCCCTTTCTCCTGATGAGGCTGATTTTGAAGGGGCTTTGTGGGTCGTGGACATATCTGACCCCGACTCTTTGCAATTGATAACGGCCGTTCCTGAACTCGCTGCTAATGATATGACCCTGGCTGAAAACATACTTGTTTTGAATCAAGGTTATAATGCAGGGGTAACTATTTTGGATGTTAGCGATCCGCGCCGTCCTTTAGAACTTAGTTCAACCTCTCCTGAAATATATGGTGCCCTGAGTCATTTTCGATCCGATGATAATATTGTTTATATGACGAGCCATTCTGGTGATGCAGGCTATTGTGGGTCTGGAATTTATGCCTTGAATCTAACAAACCTCAATGAAATTCAGGAATTAGATTTCTGGCTTGCAGGGGACTGTGCAATTTACGACATAGCTTTTGTCAAAGGACTCCTTTATGTAGCTGCAAATAATGGCTTGATCATGCTAGATATTAGTAATCCCGACAGAATGGTACAGGTTGGCAAATTCCCCACTGTTCTCCCGGTTGACCAACTGGCAATAGATGAAGATTTATATGCTATGGGAAGACAAGGAAATGGTTTTAAAGTTTTCGATTTTAATCTTGATGATCCCCTAAACCCTCGTTTGGCAGGAGAATATGAAAACGATTATCTGGTCAATGATTTTGCGGTAGAGGGTTCCCACATATATGTGGCAACATATTGGGCGGGCATCGCCAAAATTGATATGACGGACCCAATCAACCCACAAGAAACGGCCGTTACAAGCCCTGAGTATCATGCTGAAAACAGTTACAATCTCGTCCTCAGTGACAATCGGCTTTATGCTTCACTTAATGGTAATCTGGGAACTTTTGACCCTGTTACCCTGGAATGGATGGGTGGAGACGCCATAGAAGGATATGGCAACTACGGCCCATTTGTAGTAGACAACCATACTTTATGGACATGGGCAAGCACATCAGAAGGGGATGGCCTCCTGGCATTTGATGTGACCAATCCCAATCAACCTGCTCAAATTGGCTTCCTTCTCGGTGAGAGCAGTTATTCAAACAAAGAGTTGTTTTTCAATCAAGGCTATGTATATGTCCTTTCGGACTGTGATTATCGTCCTGAAAATCTTTGTCAAGGCACTACCCTGAGCATTATTGACGTGACCGTTCCCACAGCAATGAGGCTTGTTACCACTGTGACTGTAGCAGATACCATTCGCACGCTATCGTTTTACAACAATATGGTGCTCCTGACAGGTGGTGACCTGTGGCTAATGGATGTCTCCGATCCGGCTCATCCATTAATAACTGGCTCATTCCAGACACCGGGCTATGCTCAAGATGCGGTTATGCGGGATGGCTTGATTTACGTGGCGGATGGAGCGGGTGGGCTGCTGGTGCTACGGCCGTTGGAGTAACAAAGGCATTTACAACAAATTGTGTTCCATCAGCAGTTTTTCAACATCGCTCAGGAACTGGTTAATAGGCTGAGCGGACATTCCTTCCGGCGTCTCTATATGCTCATGTGGTTTACCGAAAGGGTGCAGATGCCAACGGCCGTACTCTCGATCACGTCCATACATCCTGCCTGTGTTACCCACCAACGCAAAACTTAAACGGCCGCTACGTTGGCTAAAGTAAAGCTGCACAAAAAGATCATTCTCGATCATCAGATGGAGCGTGACGGTAGCATCAGTACGCTCCACCTGCTTAAAATCCCGAATAAACCAGATGCGTTCTCCGGCTAGAATCGCCTCATTGACAAAGGCGTCAATGGTCATCCGGTTAATCCTTGCCTGTTAACTCTTTTAGCTGTCGCTGCACGGTTGCCATACCATCAACGGCCGTTTCCCAAGAAATCGCATCCGACTCCACTTCCCAACTGTAGCCTTGCTGTCGCGTCATCTGTTGTTGCTCAAAAGCCTCAAAGTCCATGTTGTATTTCTGGGATAATTGCTCGTTTGTCAGGTGGTAACGGGCCAACCGGCGGCGATACTCAGCAATTAATAACAGCCTCACCTTTTCGCTCAGGTCTTGTTTAGACCCCAGTTCCAAATTTTGCAGGTGTTCAACCACATCATGGGAGAGCGTCACATCCATATTCATAAGCCACTCCTTTACCCGCTAACTTTTGTCGCTGCCATTTTAACTGAGTTACGCTACAGAAGTAAACAAGACCGCAGTGCGCTTTAGCGTACTTCTTGTAACAGCCTGGGAATTCCATTCCCCGGCAACGGCCGTCCCCCTAAAACGCCAACAGCTTCTCCATCGCCTGGCGAATCGCGGCCACCGTCGGCACCACTCCTTCCATCAATGATGTGCTAAAGGGCACAGGCACAGAGGGGGCCGCCACCCGTTCGATGGGCGCGTCCAGGTCGAGGAAACAGTGGGAGGCCACGGCCGCGGCAATTTCCGCGCCAAAGCCGCCGAAGCTGATGTCCTCATGCACAATCAGGCATTTGCTCGTTTTGCGCACGCTGGCAAACACGGCCGTGTCATCCCAGGGCGACAAGGTGCGTAAATCAATGATCTCCATGCTCGCCCCTAGTTCCACCGCCGCCAGTTCACACCGCTCCACCATCGCCCCCCAGGTGACCACCGTCAAATCGTCCCCCTCACTGACAAACTTCGCTTTGCCAAAGGGCAGCATATAGTCGTCGCCGGGATACGGCCGTCGCGCCCAGGCCGCATCCAACATCGCCCGATGCTCAAAAAAGATGACCGGGTCATGGCCGCGCAGCGCCGTGCGCAGCAGCCCCACCGCATCCTCCGCATTCGCCGGGCAGGCAAAAAGCAGGCCGGGCTGGTGGGCAAACGTCACCTCGCTGGTGACGCTGTGCCAGGGGTCGCCAATTTTGCGGTAGCCGCCGGGGATACGGATGATCACCGGGGCGGCAAAACGGCCGTTCGTCCGCCAGCGCACCGTGCCCAAATTGTTGATCTGCTCCGTGGCCGGGTCGGCATATTTGCGGAACTGGATTTCCGGCACAGGTACCAGCCCGGCATACGCCAGCCCCACCGACCGGCCAATGATGCCTTCTTCGTTCAGGCTGGTATCAAAGACACGGCCGTCGCCAAACCGCGTCTGCAAGCCCAACGTGGCCGCATGGACGCCCCCCTTCAGCCCCACATCCTCGCCAAAGACCAGCAGCCGGTTATTCAGCGCCAGTTCCACTTCCAGCGTGCGCCGGATCGCTTCAATCATATTGATGCGGCGCGGGTCGGGTGGCTGCGGTGTATCGCTGCCGCCGGGCAGTTCAATGCCCACCGCCAGCAGCCCACCCACCTGCGGCGGCGCGTCCGGGCTGGAAAA
>CAADGU010000009.1 GCA_900696625.1 uncultured Chloroflexota bacterium
ATCACCGCGATAACCAGTGAAACGGTTCGATGACCAATCAAGATCTAAAGAGGTACTTCCAATGAGTAACAATGGGGTAAAGACAACTCAACAGCCAGGCATAGTCAATCGAGATGGATTACGGGATGAACTTGAAGCCACTCGTGGATCATTCCAGACGCACGTGAATGCACTCGGTGAAAACCAATGGCACCAGAAAAGTTCTACCAGTGATTGGACGGTGGGGGAGATCATGACCCATTTAACATGGGCTTTAGAGCAGTTGCCCAAAGAAGTAGCCAGCGCCAAGCGGGGCAAAGGGATGTTCAATAGTATGCCCTCGTGGCTCGCCGATCCGCTAAGCTATTGGTATACACGCCTGCTGGCTCGCAACGCAACGCCGGAGTCGCTCAGTCGTCGCTATGATGCAGCCATGGATGCTGTAATCCGATCTCTTGACGAGGTTAAAGACGGAGAGTGGACATTGGGAGCACCTTTTTACGGACACGGATTCTACAGTATTGCGGATCTGTTTCATACGCCAGCCGAACACCTTGCCGAACATCTCACTGACCGATAGGCGGTATCTTGGCGCGAAATTTTTATCGGTTACCGTCCAGACCTATCAGCCATAGAGCGAGAACAAGACAAGGCAAAGGAAAAAATGATGATTGGCAACATGATTATCTTATTGATTGTCATTGGTTTGGTCTTTCTATTTGGCTGGCTCATCTATCGAGCAATACACGCACAGCGGCGGTGGGTGAAAATTGTTGGTGGTTTGTTGGCCGGGTTAATGATATTGATTTTGACGGCCGTTGCCATTGCTGGCGGCAGAGGCATGGCTCTACTCTATTCTCCTAATGTTCCCCCTGCACCCCAGTTAACTGTAGCGAGAACACCAGAAAAAATCGCCCGCGGCGAATATTTAGTAAATATCGCCTGCATTGGTTGCCATGGTGCAGTAGATGCCGAAGGTAATCCTACCGGGCAAATGCCACTAACCGGTGGTTGGAACGTTGGTGCTGCCGAAGGATTTGGCTTCGCTGGCGACATGATTGCGGATAACCTGACCCCCGGCGGCAAACTGGCAAGTTATAGTGATGGTGAACTGTTTCGTGCTATTCGTTATCGCGTCAACGAGGATGGTCATCGGCTGATGTTTATGGAATACGAGATCTATAATGAACTGAGTGATAGGGATGTTGAAGCGCTCATTGCTTACTTACGCTCATTGCCAGCAGTAGAATCCGCAATCGCCGGTGGAGACAAAGCGAAGTTTATGGCTGTTGTACTAATGGGTGCTGGTATCTTTCCTGCCCCTGAGCCATCTGAGGAGCATGTTGCTGCGCCATCAGAGGGAATTTCGGTCGAATATGGCAAATATGTTGCCACCTTTGGTGGGTGCCGTTCCTGCCATGGACCAAATGCAACGGGTGTGGCCGAATCGTCACTGGGGCCGGCCGTTCCCAACCCGCGTCACTTGGTTAACACGCTTAGCCAAACGGAGTTCATTGAGATGATGCGAACGGGTATTCGCCCCGGCATTGACCCCTTCCCGGAGACAATGCCCTGGCAAAGTGCCGCCAAAATGACGGATAATGATCTTGCTGCCCTATATGCTTATTTGACGACTGAACCATAAAACCAGGGAAAGAAGTGGAGAGTGTACGTCATGCAAGGGGCAGTAAGGTAGCGAAGGAGTTATGAAATAATACTTACGAACACGAGACGACCGATTGAACTGGTGGCTGCATTCACGGTGCTGGCCTGGCTAGGTGAATATGTTCACAACCTCTATGAATTGCCGCAACTGACGCTATTTAGCCCTGAAAATAGTTTTCCCGCACTGGTCTATCTGATTCTCTTTATGATGTGGTGGCTGCTGCCTTATAGACGTATCACAGCGATTTTATTAGTGGTCTGGACCGCTATGAACCTTTTCGTTGGGGCTATTATTACGGTCATCCCTTTCCCCTTTCTGCCCTTTTATCCCGAACAGAACCTGGAACATTACCTGGCGCACCTGTTATATGGTACGGCCCTGTTGCCACTTATGAGTATCATGCTCATACAATGGCGACAATATCAATAGATGTTAGCCGCTTAAGCGTTGCGTTTATTTAAACACGGCCGTGCCCCACACGGCCGTCTCTTTTTGTTTACGCAGCCTCAAAATTACGTGCGCGAATACGTGTGCCTACGTATGACGGCGTACCCCTGGTCTGGCAAACTAAACCTGACAACTCGTTGGAAACCTATCAGGTTAAGACCCATAAGGAGAGAGCAACATGATTAACGTAGAGGACAGCGTCATTATCGGCCGTCCCCTGGCGGAAGTTTTTGCGTATGTGGCCGACCTCAGCCATGGCCCAGAATGGCAAAATGGGCTGCTAGAAGTGCGTAAAACGACCGAGGGGCCATTGGGTGTGGGTACCAGGTTCACCTTCGTCCGAAAATTTTTGGGGCAGAAATTGGAGGCAAGTAACGAGTTTGTTGAATACAAACCCGACGCCATTGTCACTTTTAGAACGTCATCCGGCCCCATGCCGGTAGTCGCATCCTACCTCTTTGAGCCTGCGCCGGAGGGGGTCAAAGTCACCTGCAAGATCGAGATGCAGCCGGAAGGTTTTTCCAGGTTGGCGGCGCCGCTTGTTGCGGCCACTGTCAGGCGGGAGATGGCGGCCGAGTTTGGGTTTTTGAAAGATCTGCTCGAAAGCAGGGAGGTGGCATGATGAACAGTTTTACAGAAACGGCAACGACCGATCCGTTGATGCGCACAGCGGGTAATTTGGCTATCGTTAGTGGGATCATCTCTGCTGTTGGCGTTGCCTTCCTTATCATCATGTTTGCACTATTTGCCACGCCCTACAAAGAATGGGGAATAACCTTTGGGATGCTCAACGATATCTGTATAGCGATTCAGTATTTGTTGACGATCCCGATTGCGCTGGTGCTGTATGGGATTTTACGGCCGTATCACCCCACCCTCATCCCCTTGGCAACCATCATGGGTATTGCCGCCATGCTGGTGGTCATCCTGTTGCAATTGGCCCTGATCTTTGGCGTACTCACGTTTGAGCAGCAGGTTGGTTGGGTCACACTGGCAATGATTGGGGGAGTTGGCTCGTGGCTGCTCATCACCGGTCTGGCCGCACGAGCGACAGAAAGGCTGCCCCACAGCGTGGCGATGAGCGTCATTGCTGTGCCTTACCTGGGCTACCCGGTATGGGCATTCTGGCTGGGGCGGCGACTGCTCAACTGGTAAGGCCAATGCCTCAACTAAGACAAGAGTTCCCATGGGCGATTGTGCGCCACAGCCTGCACTGAACGTAGTGAAGTGATGAATGAAAATAGGACGCAGACGAACGCCGATGACGCGGATTAAACCTGCGCAATCTGCGTAATCTTTGATTTTTTATGAGGAGAAATGACGTGTTAGCTATTGAACCTCGATTTGTTGGTTATTCGGCCTGGGTCAGTGCTATCGCTACCATTTTGGGACTGGTGACGTTGATCCTTTTCTTTTCGCTAGGCCAACCATGGGGCACGATCAACGACATCACCAGCGTGATTTTGGCCTTTTCTCTGCTGCCGGTTTTGTGGGCGCTTTATCATCTGCACCGTTCAGACGCACCGGTTATCACGCTGGTCATTTTAGTTACTGGCGTTCTGGCATTACTGGTAGCGTTCGTGTTCCAAATCCTTCTTGTCTTTAACATCATCGAATTTGAGCAGACGGCCGTTATTGTTCCGGCCGCCTTTGGTCTGTTTGGCACATCGCTCATGGTATATAGCGTACTGGCACGCACACAGGGAACACTGCCTGGCATGTTGGCCGTACTGGGCATTTTGGCGGGGGTGAGCTATGTGATGGTAATCGTGGGCTTCATTCTGGGTGGGCAGGAACATCCGTTAACGTCCGTTGGTGGGCTGACGGCCGTGATCACCTACCCCATTTTTGCCATCTGGTTCGGCCGTATCCTTTTGTCTGGTGTGATGTTGCCTGCATAACGAGGAGTCGAATGATGAGCGATATAAAGGAGAGTGTCCAATGATTCGCAAAATTTTGAAGTGGATTGGTATTGTGTTGGGTGGCCTGATTGGGCTGCTGATTGTGGCCTTTGTGGTGTTGGTGATCGTTGGCGGGGCACAGGCTAATAAAACGTATGACGTTCCCGCCGAGACGATCCCTATTCCCACTGAGGCAGAGGCCATTGAGCGTGGCGAGCATGTGGCGCTCATCCATTATTGCCAGCAGTGCCACCTGGATAACCTGGGCGGCGAACTCTCCTTCGCCATTCCTGGCCTGTTGAGCATTCCCACGCCCAACCTGACCAGCGGTGCGGGAGGCGTGGGCAGCTTTTATACGGATGCGGATTGGGAGCGGGCGATCCGGCATGGGGTGGGGCATGACGGCCGTGCCCTGTGGGTTATGCCCTCTGAAAATTTCTCCCACCTCAGTGATGAAGATATGGGCGCATTGATCGCTTATCTCAAGAGCGTGCCGCCGGTGGATAACGAACTGCCTGACCGAAAAATCGAACCGATGGGGCGCGTCATGGTGACGTTGGGGATGGTGCCGCCCGTTGCTGCTGATCGGATTGACCATATGGCGACTTCGACGGCCGTTATAGAACCGGCCATCAGCGTTGAATACGGCGCCTACCTGGCACGAACCATGTGTACCGAATGTCATGGGGCTAACCTGAACGGTGTTCCCTTTGGCCCTCCCGGCCAGGAAGTGCCCTCTCCCAACCTGACGCCTGGTGGTGAATTGGCAACCTGGACGGAGGAACAGTTTATAGCGACACTGCGAACGGGGATAACGCCGGACGGCCACCAACTGAATGAAGAGATGCCCTGGCCCTATTTCGGCCAGATGACGGATGACGAAATGCAGGCGTTATGGCTCTATCTGCAATCGCTGCCCGTGCTGGCGCAGGGTGGTTGAGCTTTTGCTCGAAGTTTTTAACGCTAAACCACCTGTGCCCGCTGCCAGGGCCACGTCAACGACGTCACCCCCGATGCCCTGAGTGACATGACCAGGTAATCCACCTACCACAGCAACCAGGTGTGGGTGTGGAAAAAAATAGAAACGGCCGTCGCGCCATGCGACGGCCGTTTTTCATTCACCGATTACCGGATACCGTTTACCGATAACCGATTACGGACTCACCTGCACCACCAGCACATCCACATCCGTCGTCGGGTTGCCGCCAGTGATCACCGGAATGGAGGTGTCATTGATAAACAGCAAATTACCCGCTCCATCGGTGATACGCGCCGACAGGGTGTAGGTATGATTGTCCACGATGGCTG
>CAADGU010000010.1 GCA_900696625.1 uncultured Chloroflexota bacterium
ATGCTGACGCCTTCCGCGATTACTGGCAAGAAGAAGAACTGCCTTACGTCGGCCTGCCAGACCCCAATCATGCCGTCCTCAAACTGTACGGCCAGGAAGTGAGCCTCTTCAAACTGGGACGGATGCCCGCCCAGGTCATTATAGACCAGGCCGGCGTGGCCCGTTTTGTCCATTACGGCCACGACATGACCGATATTCCCGAAAACGAAGAAATCTTCGCCATTCTGGATATGCTGGCGTGATGCGTGATGCGTGAGAAATTTCTCACGCATAACGCATCACGGCCTCATTGTCACTTTCTCACTGCCTGCGTACCCCAAAAATTTCCTTTCGTGCAACGGCCGTTGGGTAAACTGCTCCCTTTTTGCGAAATAATAACGGCCGTACCTGCCCATTCCGCAGCGTTACAAAGGTTGGCATGTCTACCCACATCCGATTATCCCTGTTACTGGTCATGTTATTGGCTGGCTGCACGGCCGTGACCGAACCCGCTGCGGAGATGGTCACGGCCTTACCCACTCGTAGGGTCATACTCACACCCACCACCGAACCTAGAACTGAAATCACGCCCCCTCCGCTCCCACCAGTTATGGCTACGACCTCACCCCATACCCCTACATCTACGTCATTCCCATATATGGAGACGCCGTGGCCATCGCCGACTGTGTTGCCCACAGCCACACCTACTACTACACCACAACTCATCTATACAACTCCTATCTTTGCTGGCAGCAATGTAAAAGTAGATAGCTGGTCATCGGACGGCCGTTACCTGGCTTACTTTGAATACGAAAACGAGATACCCCCCTTTCTCCCTGTTCCAGGATTGCACGACACAGCCCCTGGCACCTTCATCATTTATGACACCTTAACTGGCGAAAAATGCCAGCGTTACCCGTTCAACGTCTCATTTCCCGATAAAATATTCGGCTACGGCCGTCGTTACCTTTGGTTGCCCAACGGTGGTTTACTTACTCTCATGCCGGACGGTCAACTTATTCAAACAGATACTCCTTGTGGTACAGAGATAGACCTGACATCACACTTCCCGGAAAAAATCCTCAACATTTTCAGTCTCAGCCCGGATGGAACACACCTGCTGCTTACCGGTGATACAGCATACTGGCTTTATAACTGGCAAAGTCAAGAGGCATACCCAATCACCGAAATCACACCCCACGCCTTACACCACCTGGTCTGGTCGCCCAACAGCACGTATATTGGGGCAACGCTGGCGGAAGATATTAGCGACAACAACTCCGTTTTTACTGGCGCACGAGTTATAAACGCGGTCACCGGGCAAATTATCACGCGCTATAACTGGGAACTGATTGACACGGTATTTGGCATGTTCGGAACTCTGGTGTGGTTAAATGAAAATGAGATGATTTTTATCATCAGCCAAGACCAGGGCCCACTTTTTATGACAGTGGCAGGGGAGATAAGACCGGTGCTTCCCCTATTTAATCAACAATTTGAACCGGGCAGCTATCCGCGTATCCAGGTCTATGTTGAGCCAGGGGCGAGCCAGTATCACATCCTGTTAAACGACGAATATGATGGCACATCGCCAATCCGCCATCAAATTTACCATTCGGGGTCTGGAACAGTAGAGACGCCAGACATTTTAGGGCGGGCTAATCTATCGACAAATGGTCAGCTGATAGTAGACATTGGCGGCGTGTTTGCATCGCGCCATATTACGGCTGCCAATGAGCCTTTCTCGCCACTCCCACATTGCGTCTGGCCAACCGAAAATCAAGATGTTCCCTATGGAGCACATATCCCCGATCACAACCGTACAGTTGATATTTACACATTACCAGACTGCGATCTTTTAAGTCGTGTGAAATTGGACGGGTATCACGATGGCCGTTTTCGTCAAGAGGCTCACATTTCTCCCGATGGCAACTGGCTTATAGTTATCCTGACTGATAATTTCTCGCATAACGTTTATGAAGGGCAGATTCTTTTTCTTGTCAGACTAGATGATCTGAATTAGGACAAAGAGGTTAAACATGAAACAGTTTCATTTCCTGATAATATGCTTACTTTTCTCTTGCACGGCCGTACCCGACACCGAAATCAGCACGGCCGTAGCCACCCGCACCGTTGCCCCCACTGCCGAAACAACGGCCGTGTCCACACCGACGCTGTTTCCACAACCATCACCTTCAGCAACGGCCGTGCCGCTCACGCAAACCTATCAGGATGAGATAGTTGGCTTTGCCTTTCAATACCCGGCTCATTGGACAGTAGCGCCTCGTGACCACATCGTCAGCGTGGTGCATCAGGGAACCGGCATTGCTTTACGCTTCCGTTTCAAGCAATTAGGAGAGGAACTGCCGCTCACCCCCTCCGGCGTATCGGCCGGCGATCTGGTTAACCAGGGTGAGATTCCGTTTTTAGGGCAGATGGTGGCTAAGAATGTGCTGGTTTACCAGGGCAAAGATAAAGCCGTGCTGTACGACAATCTGGCCGAACTGCCACGTGGACATCTGATCTTTTCCCTGCAATTGGCCGCTAATGACAACGACTATGAAGCCATAGACATCCCCGACGCCATTCAAACCGAAGCTGACGCCATCATTGCCTCCTTTGTGATAGTGGACACGGCCGTACCCTCCACCCCTACCGAAACAGCCACCGCCATCCCTCTCCCCCAAATCACCAGCCAGACCATGAGCAACGTTGAATACGGCGTGGTCTGGTCTATCCCTGTAGATTGGGTAGAAATTACCGAGCAGTGGCCCTCACCTGACCAGGACACGGCGTATTGGGGTGTCTGGGCCAACCAGCCAGAAGCAGCAGCTTTACTCACTTCACCTCCGGTAAGCGTGGCAGAAGGAGTATTGGTAGCCACCATGCAGATTGAACCTGGGCCAGAAACACCGCCAGCGGCGGCCACAACCACCACTGTCTGGGGACAAACCTTATACCAGCGCGAAATGGAGGGGGACGCCGCTTCGCCTTTTATCTGGCAATGGGAGGCAACGGCCGTGCGCTCCCCCTACCATTACATTTTAACGTTTGGCTGTATCCCACCATCCACAGTTATGAACAGGCAGGACGGCAACGATTTTTGTCGTCACTATTGGGATTCTGTTTCGTTTGGTTTTGGGTTGTGCGTAACAGCAGCCCCCTCCGCTCCAGAAGCAACCTCCTGGCAAACAATCGCCGATAGTTGGTATGGGTATAGCTTTGAAATCCCGGCAACATGGGTGGCGGCTCCGGCCGTCTCCGGTGATACTTTGATCCTTTTGAGCCATCCCGTCCACCAACAGCCAATTGTTGGTTGCCCCATTCCCGAAGGGTTTATGAAGGTGGACTTTTTTGTAAACCCACAACTCGATCCCGATACCGCCGCTGCCTTTACGGCTATTTCTCCCCTAAAGGATCATTCTGCCTGGACACGTCAGTTAGAGGGCAGTGAAGGCGGAAATTTCCTGGCTAAAAGCAGAGAATTTCTCATACAGGGGACCCAAAACCGTTATCTGCTCGTTTTTTATTGTTCACCTGATTGGTCCGAACAGTGTGAAGCCATTTATTCTCACCTGGTTGAAAGCCTGAATATAAAGTAGGAGATTGAATATGAAGCGGTTCATGTTTTCATTCTGGATATTGTTTTCTTGCTTGGCCGGCTGCACGGCCGTACCCGACGCCGAAATCAGCACGGCCGTACCCGCCACAATCTCTGGATGGCTACTTCAAGCGGGGAATGACTTTTCATGGCAATGGGAGTAGTGCTTGGCACGCACTACTCCCTACCAATCACCCCGCTTTGCGTAACGCCAGCCACACTTCCTGATTGCCAACAGTCACGGCCGTGTCATACAACGTATTCTCCAGCCGCCCTGCCACTAACGCCGTCGCCAGCGTCTCCTGGGCGATCAGGTCGCCAAAGTGGGCAAAGGTGGCGGCCACGTCACCGGCGGCGCCGTAGGCCAGTTCGATGCGGTCGGAGATTTCCAGCCCCGCCTTTTTGCGCATCTCGTTCACGTGGCGGATGATGTCGCGGGCGTACCCCTCTTGCAGCAGCTCCGGGGTGATGGCCGTGTCTACGGCCACCGTCACGCCTTTGTCGCTGGCTACGGCCGTGCCGCCCCGCGATTCTGTCTGTACTATCACATCTTCGGCCGCCAGTGCCACCATTTGCCCACCCGCTTCCACCTGGAGCGTCTGCCCCGCTTGCAAGGTA
>CAADGU010000011.1 GCA_900696625.1 uncultured Chloroflexota bacterium
GGCACAGATGACCCGCAGGCGATAGAAGATTTTCAAGACACCTTTGAATATCGCTGGGCCAACAGTATTCCGGCAGAGGAGTTGATGCCGGGGTTGGGTAATTGAGTTGCAGCCATAAACCTTTAGGCGCTGTCTCAGGAAAGGGATACAATCCCTCTAACTGTACAGGTTTTTACTTTACCATCCCACAAGCTGTGGTATCAAAATGAGACAATTTACCCATTTATGGCCCCCTGACGCTGCTGATTCCGGCTTGTTGCAGGAGGGTGGCGGCGATCACGGCCGTGTCCCCCTCTAACCCTATCTCCGGCGCCCGTGTGTAATCAAGGATAGAGCCGTAATCCAGAATGTCATAGACGGCCGTAAAAACCGCCTGCAAATCCAGCAACACATCCTCATCACCGGCCAAAAGGGGCACAGGTACAGTGGGTAGCCGTGATGCGATCTGAATCGGCCATACATCAATGATCGGTCGGGTTTCCACGCGGCTGAGGAACACGTAATAGGGAGCATCCGGCAGAGGGTCAATCATGGGGATGCGACGGCCGTGCCGCAACCAATCAATTTCAATCAGGTGAACCCGGCTTTGCAATATCCGGTCTCGTTTTTCCAGATAGTCGCTGTATCCTTTGCCTCGTTTGTTGGCCGGAGATAAGACCTCAATAGAAGTGACCAGCTCTTGATTTTCCCGATCTACCACTTCCACCACATAATGAGGAATTTCGGTAGGCACGGCCGTCACCAATTGTACTGGTTCGGGGGCAACGGCTGTTTGCCCTTCCACCCAGGCAGGGGACGTCTTCCGCAACACAACGCCTACGTCTGGATACACCTCTCGTTTTTTGATGCCAATTTCGAGTGTGGCCGAGATAAATCGCGGTATTGTGCGGGCATAATACTTTGGCCGTAGTTTGGGGATCAGGTGATGGGTAATAGACGCGCTCAATTCAATGTGAAAACTGTGCCACTCTTTACCTTCAAGATACGGGTCCATGCCCGGAAACGGTGACGGCATTTCGTACTCTCCTCGGATAGCTATCCACAGATGTCACAAATGGTTGTTCATCTGGGAAAGCTGCGGCAAATTATACCACATCCCCCTTTGCCTCTCCCCCATCACCCAGTAGAATATACCCACCATTATCCTTTGCATCTTCCACCCTTTGCATCTTTGCGTTAAAAAATTCCCACAAGGAGAGCGCCATGTACGAGCAACTGTATCAGCAATCCATCAATGACCGGGACGGATTTTGGGCCGCTGCGGCCGCAGCCGTTCACTGGTATAAGAAGTGGGATAAGGTCTTGGACGAGTCCAACCCACCCTTTTACCGCTGGTTTGCCGGGGGGCTGGTGAACAGTTGTTACAATGCGCTGGACTGGCATGTAGCCAACGGCCGTGCCCACCAACCGGCCCTCATCTATGACAGCCCCGTCACCAACATCATCAAAACCTACACCTACCAACAACTGCTGGACGAGGTAGCCCGGTTTGCCGGGGCGCTGGCGGCGCAGGGGGTACAAAAGGGTGACCGGGTGATTATTTACATGCCGATGGTGCCGGAAACGGCCGTCGCCATGCTCGCCTGTGCCCGGATTGGGGCCATTCACTCCGTCATCTTCGGCGGCGGGGAACATTGGCAGCATCGTGGTTAAACTGCCCATGCCGCCTGGCTGCCTGCCCACGCTGTGGAACAACGACCAGCGGTATGTGGACTCCTACCTGAGTGAATATCCCGGCTATTACCTGACGGCCGACGCCGGTTTCAAGGACGAGGATGGCTACCTGTTCATTATGAGCCGCACCGACGACATCATCAATGTAGCCGGGCATCGCCTGTCTACGGGCGGCATGGAGGAGGTGCTGTCCGGCCACCCGGACGTGGCCGAATGTGCCGTTGTGGGTGTGAGCGATGAGTTGAAGGGGGAAATCCCGGTGGGCTTTGTGGTGTTAAAGGCGGGGGTATTGCGTGATCCGGACATTATTGTCCAGGAACTCATCCAGCGGGTGCGGGAGCAGATTGGGCCGGTGGCTTCGTTTAAGGTGGTGGCGGTGGTAGACCGGCTGCCTAAAACGCGCTCTGGCAAAATCCTGCGCGGCACCATCAAGAAGATCGCCGATGGCAATGAGTACCGGATGCCCGCCACCATTGATGACCCGCTCATCCTGGGCGAAATCAGCGACACCCTGGCAAAGTTGGGGTATCCGAAGGGGTAAACACTTTTTGACACCGTGCTGGTCGTGGCCTACAATCTCTCTTGCCAATTGTTCAATGTGCAAGGGAGAACATTCATGAATCCGAAAAAATTAATACAGGGTGGTTTGGGAGCAACGGCCGTTGGCTTGTTTTTGTTTGTATTGTTACTGCCATTATTGGCAGGCCGGGGTGTAGTCCAGGCCAGAGGCGCCGGCGAAGGTGACGAAGCGGTCTATTTGCCGTTGGTCATGCACCTGCTATCACCCATGACCACCGCAACGCCGACGGCCACGAATATGCCAACTTCAACAAACACCCCACCCGCAACTTACACGACGACACCCACCTTCATGCCCACGGCCACAAACCCGTCACCCCCCACGCCCACCTTTACGCCAACACCTACTGTCACACCAACAGTTGCTACCATTCGTGTTTCCGTTGCTTCTGATGGAACAGAGGGGAATGATTTCTCCTTGTACCCGTCCACTTCAGATGACGGCCGTTTCATAGCTTTCGGCTCTCGTGCTAGCAATTTGGTTAATGACGATACCAATGGCGATTATGATGTCTTCGTGCATGATAAGGAAACAGGGCAGACCAGCCGAATTTCCGTTGCTTCTGATGGAACAGAAGGAAACAATGGTTCCTTGCTTGCTTCTATTTCCGCCGACAGCCGTTATGTGGCCTTTGGGTCTTCCGCCAGTAACCTGGTTGCCGACGACACCAATAACACGGCGGATATCTTCGTCCATGACCGGCAAACTGGACAGACAAATCGCGTCTCCGTTGCATCTGATGGCATGGAGGGGAATGCCCTCTCCAGACATCCATCTATATCTGCCGACGGCCGTTACATAACCTTTACCTCCTGGGCCAGTAACCTGGTTGGCAACGACATGAATAGCACTTTGGATGTTTTTGTGCATGACCAACAGACCGGGCAAACAAACCGCGTCTCTGTTGCTTCTGACGGAACAGAAGGAAATGATCGTTCCTATAGGCCTTCTATTTCTACCAATGGTCGCTACATAGCTTTTTTCTCTAATGCCAGCAATCTCGTCAGCGGCGACACCAATGGCGTTGGAGATATCTTTGTGCATGATAGAGAAACAGGGCAGACAGACCGCGTCTCCATTGCTTCTGACGGAATGCAGGGGAACGAGCAATCCTTGCTACCTACTATTTCTGCGGAC
This sequence comes from uncultured Chloroflexota bacterium, assembly GCA_900696625.1. GTDB lineage: Bacteria > Chloroflexota > Anaerolineae > Promineifilales > Promineifilaceae > CAADGU01. The sequence goes on from CAADGU010000011.1 coordinate 3,392, forward strand.
GGCCGTTACATCGCCTTTAGCTCCTATGCCAGCAATCTGGTCAGTGACGACACGAACAGTGCCTGGGATGTTTTTGTGCATGACAGGTTGACCGGACAGACCACCCGCGTTTCGATAGCTTCCGACGGGACCGAAGGAAATAATTACTCCGGGGGTCCTTCTATTTCAGCAGATGGTCGTTATGTGAGCTTTGACTCCTATGCCAGTAATCTGGTCAGCGACGATACAAACGGCACTATAGATATCTTCGTCCATGACCGACAGACAGGGCAAACCAGCCGTGTCTCCATTGCATCGGACGGGAAGGAGGGGAATGATGAGTCTGCGTATCCTTCTATTTCGGCAAACGGCCGTTATATAGCTTTCTCCTCTTATGCCAGCAACCTGGTCAACAATGACACGAATGGCTATGAGGATGTCTTCGTCCACGATCGGGGCCAATAGGGGAGTGGATAAATAGCGAATAAACGGATGGGAAATGGTTTCAGGAGGATCAGCGGTGGACATCGTGCATTCTGTCAATGGCGTTCCTATCAGGTTGACCGAAGAACGGTGGCTGCATATTGCCGATAACAAGCCCTATATGCACGGGCATTATGAATCGGTGTTATGGGCTGTGCAAAATCCAACCTGGGTGTTACGCGGCTACGGTGGGGCATTGGTGGCAGTTTTGCCCATTGCCAGACAGGAATACCTTCATGTAGTATACAAAGAGGTGACTCAAGAGGATGGTTTTGTCATTACGGCATTTATTGCCCGTAAGGTGAATAAAAGGATGATCGTATGGCCATAGAAATGTTGGCAGAAAGAGATATTTCCCATTTATTGGGCGCAGTTTCCCATCTGGTGCATTTACCCAAGCCGCAAATGTGGCTGGATTATGACGCCGAGGCCGATGTACTGTACGTGCATTTTACGGAAAAACCATCTTCCACCCACAGCGACATGCGCGAGGATGGGATTATCCTGGATTATCAAGATGATCGTCTGGTAGGTCTGACTGTGTTAGAAGCCTCACAAAGATAAAAAGGCAGGCCAGAAAATAACAAAAAGAGCCGGTGGCAACACCGGCTCTTTTACTGCTCACTGCACACTGCTTACTGCTTACTTCTTCAACCGCTGCTCAATTAACTCTTGTTCCATCTGGACATGATCCAGTAACCCCCAATTCGCTTCTGGCGCAAAGGTGACGAGCACATCCACATCACTGGCCGGCCCAAAATCATCACGCAAGGCCGAACCAAACAGAGCCAGTTCCGTTATTTGCCAGCGCTGGCAAAAACGGTCAATTTCAGCCATATTCAAGAGAGTGGCCAATGCCTGAGATCTGTTTCCTTCTTCTTCCGCAACAGATGAAATGGTATTCATACGTTCATTATAAAGTAGCGCCGGGCATAGGGCAAAAGGGATTCTTCTTCAGAATTACTGTCTCAACCAACAAAAAGAGCCGGTGCAACCACCGGCTCTTTTACTGCTAACCGCTCACTGCATACTGCTAACTGCTCACCTCTTCAACCGCCGTTCAATCTCTTCCAACACATCCGCAGTCACATCCTTCACATTCTTTTGCAGGCGGGCTACCCAGCCGGCGCGGTGCCCGGCCAGGGTGAGGGCGCGGCCAACAAAGACGAAGGCCATCTGGCGGCGGTAATCGGCGCTGGCGTGAATGTCGCCCATCACGTCGCCGCCCAGGTCGTTCAGAACCAGAGCGGCGGCAGCGGCGATGTTCTCGTCGGAAAGCCGTTTGCCAACCAGCGCCGCGCCGACGGAGGGCACGGCCGTCGCCGTGGACGTCAACCCGCCTACGGCCACACTGCACGCCGTACACTCACCCGTCAGGCTGACGGTGATGTTGGCACACGCACCCACCATCGCGTAGCGGGAGGCGGGGTTGAACAGCTTGGCATAGGCAGAGCCATTTTCGGTACCTTCAGCGGGGACTTCCACGGCCGTCAACACCTCATTCTCCGCCAGCGCCGTCTCAAACAGCCCGGTGAAAAAGTTGGCCGCATGCACGCTGCGCGCCCCGTTTGGCCCGGCGATATGGAAGGTTGCGCCCAATGCCAGGAAGACCGTCGGCAAATCGGACGCCGGGTCAGCATGGGCCACGTTGCCGCCCACCGTGCCCCGGTTGCGCACCTGCGGGTCGCCAATCATCCCGGCCGCATGTTTCAACGCATCGGGGAAATGGCGGTCGCTCTCGGCGGCGACGGTGGCGTGGGTGGTCAGTGCGCCAATACGGAAGCTGTTGCCACTCTTCGTAATGCCGCGCAGCCCATCAATCCGGCCAATATCAATCAGCACACCAGGGTCAGACAGGCGCATCTTCATCACCGGCAGCAGACTGTGGCCGCCGGCGATAAACTTCCCGCCATGTTGTCCCATCAGGGCGACCGCTTCGTCTACCGAACC
>CAADGU010000012.1 GCA_900696625.1 uncultured Chloroflexota bacterium
GGGCCAGGAACAGCCCTCGATGGCAAGCCAAAGTACGATCTGACACAGTTGGAGGAAGCGTATTTTGACCGTATGCGCGAACGGATCATTGCTGCGGGGAATAGAGGGATGTATGTCGCTATTGTCCTCTTTAATGGATGGAGCGTCTCGAAGGAAAAGGGGATGTTTGCGGAGAACAATCCGTGGCGGGGACATCCATTCAATGCCGCCAATAACATCAACGGCATCAATGGCGATTTGAACAATGACAACAGCGGTGAGGAAGTACACCAACTGGCCAACCCGTCAGTCACGGCCGTGCAGGAAGCGTATGTGCGCAAAGTGATAGATACGGTCAATGACCTGGATAACGTTTTGTATGAGATCAGTAACGAAAGCGATGGTACCGCCACTGAGTGGCAATATCACATGATAGAAGTGATTCGTGCCTATCAAAACAGCAAACCACAGCAGCACCCCATTGGCATGACCGTAGAATGGCCTAATGGGAATAACAGCGAATTGTTTGCCAGCAGCGCGGATTGGATTTCACCGAATGATTATTTCGACCCGCCTCCGGCGGATGGAAGCAAGGTCATCATCAACGATACCGATCATTTATGGGGCATCGGCGGCGACCGTGAATGGGTGTGGAAAAGTTTCACACGTGGCGTCAACCCTATCTTCATGGATGGATATGACGGCGCCGGCTATGGGGTTGGTGGGGCCGGATTTATCTTCGATGACCCGCAATGGGTAAGTTTACGTCTCAACATGGGGTACACGCGCAGTTATGCGGAGCGGATGAATCTGGTCGCCATGATACCGCGAGGGGATCTGTGTTCAACGGGATATTGTCTGGCGAATGCCGTGTCCACCGGGGCAGAATACCTGGTCTATTTACCCCAGGGGGGCACTGTACAGGTGAATTTGTCGGCCGTTAGCGGGCAGTTGTCGGTGGAGTGGTTCAACCCGGCCACAGGCATAGCTCAACCGGGGAATCCTGTGATGGGGGGTGAAACGCATAATTTCACCCCGCCTTTCGGCGGTGATGCGGTGTTGTATCTTTACCAGTTAATACAGGATGTGACGCCACCAATAATTTCGCAAATAGTCGCATCCCCTTTGGACACAATGGCGTGGATCACATGGGCAACAGACGAACCGGCCACCAGCCAAGTAGTCTATGGTCTTGACCCAACCCCCATCATCAGTACAACGAAGATGACCGATTTATCTACGTCCCATCAGGTTCAGCTAACCGATCTAACCCCGGCAACCACTTATTATTACCGTGTTTATTCCGAAGATTCTCAAGGTAACCGGGCTGTATCAGAACTTCTTACCTTTACCACTTTGTCTGTTGAGGACATAAACCGGGCCTTTCTGCCATATGTGGGGCGGCAAAGTCAGACGGCAAATCAATCCGTTACATTATGTCCCAATCATTGATGTAATTTGAGTTTGTGGCAACTACTTCAGCGCATTTCGGTTGTAGCCGTCACCACGAACCCCACAAAAATCTTCTGCTGATAACAGGTCGGCCACAAGCCGGCCTGTTTTTTTGCCCCCTGTCGAACAAAGCATGAGGTGTTTATTAAGCTGTCCAACTCATTCTGGTTTGTTTGCTAATTCTTGAGTATCCTCAATAGTCAACTGATTTACTTATGTTACGTGAACTGTCGTTGGTCTCTAGATTATGTGACGCCAGTTCGGTGGGATACCGGTCAAGTCAGGTGTGTAACATGCGTGATTTAGCTAGAAGTTGTGTGGTAAATTCTTGCTGTTGATACCAGTACAGCAGATTAACCAGGGCAAACGATATATAAGATAAAGGATAGATGTATATGCGGTCCTTGAGAGGTGTTTTCCGGCTGTTAGAAGATTTTCTCAGAAGCTCTCTGTTGTACGGGGTGTCCATTTTTTTGCTTTTCACTACTGTATATAGTCTGGTTTCATCGAATAGTAACCAATGGACATTCTTTGATTCTCCTTCTGGGCAGATCGTTCCATTGAGGCCAATAGCCAACCATCAAGGCAAAAACACTCACCCGAATTCACTCTTATCACAGCAAACCGGTAATCAGGTGATGACAAATGGCCCGCTGTTTGTGCATCCCACTAATCCCCGTTACTTTTCTGATGGCTCCGGCCAGGCTATTGCACTCACCGGGTCACACACATGGTGTAACTTTATGGACTGTGGCAGTTCAGATCCGCCATCGGTCTTCGATTATGAAGGTTACCTGGATTTTCTTGAAGTTAATGGTCACAACTTTTTTCGGTTATGGCGCGCCGAAAATGCGAGAGGGGGTGAGACAGGAGATAATTTTTGGTTTGACCCGATGCCATATCAACGTCCGGGGCCAGGTACAGCTTTAGACGGCAAACCAAAATTTGATTTGGACTTATTCAACCAGGCATATTTTGACCGGATGCGTTCCCACATAATTGAGGCTGGGCAGCGCGGCATCTATGTGTCTATCATGTTATTTGATGGCTGGAGTATTGAGAGCAAGATGCCAAACCATGATCCCTGGCGTGGACATCCATTTAATGGCAGCAACAACATTAATGGGGTTAATGGTGATATTAATGGGAATGGACAGGGAGAAGATACACACACGTTGGCAAATCCGGCGGTAACCGCCTTGCAAGAAGCATATGTGCGCAAGGTGATTGACACAGTCAATGACCTGGACAATGTGCTGTATGAAATTAGCAATGAGTCTCATGGTAACGCAACTGAGTGGCAGTACCACATGATTGACTTTATCAGACAATATGAAGCGACAAAACCAAAACAGCATCCGATAGGGATGACAGTGGAGTATCCAGGAGGTAACAATGATGAGCTATTTGCCAGTGCGGCCGATTGGATATCGCTGAATGGTGACATCAACAACCCCCCGGTGGCAGATGGTTCAAAAGTGATTTTAGCGGATACAGATCACCTTTGCGGTATTTGTGGGAATTATCAATGGGTGTGGAAAAGTTTTACTCGTGGTGAAAACCCGCTATTCATGGATCCTTATGATCCGAGTTTTACAGGTCGTGGAGCGCCGCCAGGATATGATCCAAACAACCCCAATGATGTAAGTTTGCGTTTGAACATGGGGTACACGCACAGCTATGCGGAGCGAATGAATCTGGCTGAGATGATACCGAGAGGAGATTTGTGCTCCACACAATATTGTCTGGCCAATGCGGTCTCTAGCGGGGCAGAGTATCTGGTTTATTTGCCGCAGGGGGGCACGATCCAGGTGAATTTGTCGGCTGCCAGTGGGGAGTTGTTAGTGGAGTGGCTGAACCCGGCTACCGGGGCCGTACAGGCTGGCCCGCCGGTGATGGGGGGGGCGGCGCGCAGTTTTACGCCGCCTTTTAGCGGCGATGCGGTGCTTTACGTTTATGCACCGCCCACAAGTACGGCGACGCCGTCACCTACGTCTACATCCTCGGCTACGCCTACGAATACGCCGACCCATACGCCAACGGCGACGGGGACGTTGACTCATACACCAACGCCGACAGCGACGGCGACGGGGACGTTGACTCATACACCAACACCTACGGCAACGGCGACGGGCACACTCACTCATACCCCCACCTCTACCAGGACGCCTATTATTACGCCATCGGCGACGGTAACGGGTACGTTGATTACACCAACCTCTACAGCGACCGGTACGCTGACGTCCACGCCCAGCCAGACGCCTGTTTTAACGGCTACGGTTACAGCTACCCCAGTTGTATGTAACACCCCAACGCCAACGCCTTCAGTGACGCCGGTGGGCGGGACGCCGACCAGCACCCCAACCGGCGAACCGGCGCCTGGTTATTTTCTGTTTTTGCCTGTTGTGATTTATGATCTCCCGCCTGATTGTTAGTGTGGTAATCACCGGGGAATAAAATTCCCAGGCTGCTACGGGGAATGTGCTAAAGCTTCCTTGCGTGCCAGGCATATCAACAAAAAATCCACCCCCATTGCCTATCCTGGAATTGACAAGGTATACTAGGACGGTATAAGCTTAGGCAGTGATATCTGGCTATTGTTAGAGAGGTGCATAAGTACACCGTTAACAAAATAATCTAAACTTCTCGTTTGTCATTCCGAGGAGTCTTCGACGAGGAATCACTCCCATTTGTACAGGAGAGGGATTCCTCGCTCCGCAGACTCCGCTCGGAATGACAGGTGAAGGATTAAGGTTAAGAAGACTTGTTTAACACTGTAATAAATTCCAAATTCATTGTGAGGTAATGGTACTTTATTGACGGAGGTGGAGTGATGAAAAAACATTTTAGACTCATCTGGATAGTTGTTGGATCACTGGCTTTGTTTACTGCCCTGGTTGGGCCTGTTTTTGCTTTGCCGAGCGTATTTGACTGGAATGCCAATCCTTGGGGCCTTCCCCCTAGAGTAATAAACCGCTCTTACTTTCCTGTGGGCACTCCAGAAACAGGCTTTAACTTTGCATTCACAGGGGACACATCTCGTTTTTTAGATGGCCCTTTTGTGTTTTCGCCGCAAACCAACACAGTTATTACAGGTGGAACTGGGGAACCGACACTTTTTTACGGTGCAGATTTTGAGGCTATAACCGAATCTATTACGTTGACGATCACTATTACCCCTCATCATGCTATCAGTGTATCTTTTACACTGATGGATATTGACACGAATACAGACATAGATGGGACATTCCAAGATCAGGTGTTGGTGATCGGTTCTGGGAGTTCCAGCGGCATTGTAACGCCGACATTAACTGCGACCAACCCTACGCATGTTACCGTGACCGGAAATGTGGCCACATCTACTGGCACGTCGGTTGACAACACTACGGATGGTGCTAACGTCGAGGTAAATTTTGGTTCCGCGGCAATTAACCAGATCGTGATTGTATATCAGCCAGGCCCATTATCAGGTGCCAATCCAACTGGCGGGGGTATTGGTTTGCATGATATTAATTTTACGCCGGCTTCACCAACGGCCGTGTTCCTCTACTCATTTCAGGGACAAACGGCAGGGGCAACGGCCGTGCCCTTCCTGGTGATGGGTATGCTTTTGTTGGGGGTCACGGCCGTGTTGGTAAAACGCCATCGGCTGCGTTAATGAAATTGAGATTGGGAGATTGACCATCTCCCAATCTCTTCCTAATCTCCCAATCTCCTAATCTCTTAACCCCCAATTTACAGCCGCTTTTCAGGTTTCTCGTGACCGTCTCCGGCAATGGCGTTATCATTACGCCCGCGCAAGATGATTTCAACCATTGCAGGAGATTCTTTTTTCATGAGAAACCTTTTTTCTAATACATACAACGGGCAAACCGTCCTGGTGACGGGACACACCGGCTTCAAAGGGTCCTGGTTGACAACCTGGCTTTTGGAAATGGGCGCCAATGTCATTGGCTACA
>CAADGU010000013.1 GCA_900696625.1 uncultured Chloroflexota bacterium
GAGGGTGACGGGGAGGGGGAGGAGGGGGGGGGATGGGGGGGCGGTGCTGGCGGAAATGGGGGGGGTGGGCGGTGTGGGGGGGGGGGGTGGGGTGCAGGTCGGTTCGGCCAGCCAGGGTTCGTAGAGGACGTTACCGTACACGGCGTCGCCGCTGCCGGGGCCAATGCCGCCCGGCCCAGAAGGATGACCCCAGAAATTATGGCGGGCGTCCACAGGCAGGCTATTATTGTTGATGATGCCCGCGCCGTTACCTCCAAATTCACTGGCGCTAATGGTAACGTCAGGCGCGCCGCTGTTCCCAATAAAAATACCACTATCATCATTTTGGGCGATAGTCGAGCAAAAGACATTCACTGTGCCGCTGTATACACTGACGCCAACAGTGGAACTAAGTATGTGGCTATTCGTCATTGTGATAGTGCTTGAGGCGGACGTATAGCCTGTGGATATGCCAATAATGCCATACCTGATCTCTGTGTGAGAGAGCGAAACGTTCGCACCACCGTCTACATTGATCCCCCGCCAACCGCCAGAGCCATTGTTGGCGACGGATGTCATGATCACTGGTTGCTCAGGCAAGCCATTTGAACGCAATGTGCCTTCAATAAGGATAGCAGCGTTTTGTTGGCCCATTATTTGGACGCCTGGCTCAAGGTTCATCTCAATTCCCGCAGGGATTACCAGGTAGCGTATGTCAGAGGTTTCCAATTCATAACCTTCCAAACCAGAATGGGTGGTTAAGATTACGTCATCAATCAGTGGGTTTTCTGAGTTAATCAGGGAAATGAAAAACCGATCATATGTATTACCGGCAAAGGCCATATTGTCCATCTGTAAGCGATGCAGAGACCCGGCGTTAGCACCAATTGCGTAAATGTTGGTAACAATCTGGGTGTTGCTCAAGACAACGGGACTATTGGAATTGCCCTCCACAAATAAACCGGTGTCACCGTAACGGATTATTGCCTGATCTAAATGAACCGTACCAGAATTGCGGACGTATACCCCGCCCCACTCTCCTTCACCAGAATTTGCGGCGGAAGTGAAGGTGACCAGATTGCCGGTTTCACCGTTTGCCTGCAAATGGCCGTTCACAAACAAACGACTGTACTGCGGCATCATGAACGTGCTGCCCGGTTCAAGTGTCAAGGTGATATTTTGCGGCACAGTTAAGCCGCTAAAGTTGATGCCGACCACTTCATAGCCTTCCAATCCAGGCTGCGCCGTTAGGCGGGTATTAGCAGTCAGTGAATCTTGTTGCCCGGCCGTATAAATCATAATGCGATTCACGCCGTTGTTGATGAACATTGTATTGGTCATCTCCAATCCAGGTAAGGAGAGGAAACTTGTAGCCAAAGGGTACGTGAGGTTGTCCTTCAGAATGCTATCTTCTATAACAACAGTGCCATATGCCGGATTGTGCTGTACGCTAATAACGCCGTAGGCGGTATGTTGAACTGTGGCGTGTTTCAACACGGCAGTGCCACTTGTGCCGATTCCCAAAGCACCCCATCCACCCGGCCCACTATTGGCTGCGGAAGTAAATGTGATAGGTTGCGTAATGGTTCCCTGCGCATCCAGATGGCCGCTGACATAAAGCTGGCTATTATCAGGCATCATCAAAGTTGTGCCTGCGGCCATATCCAATGTAAGGCCATTGGGTATCGTCAAGTTATTGCCATCAATGACTTCATATCCTGCCAATCCCGGTTGGGATGTCAGGGTAACGTTGCCAGCCAGGGCATTGTGACCGCCATCTGTAGAAATGAAAACGTGGTTGGCTGCGTTGTGTGCAAAAGTTACATTTTCCATTTGCAAGCGATGTAAGCTGTTGGCGTTTGTGAGAATGGGATACTCCTCTATGTTTTGAATAGTGCTGTTGTAGACTATAATCGGCTCATCCGAATCACCTTCGATCCCTATCCCGTATTCAAAATATGGACACTCCCCTCCCCCATCAATCAAAGTGTGCGCCAGATCTGCCGAACCGGTTGACGAAAAATAGACCACGCAAAAGTTCAGGATGCTCGCATTATTTGCAACGGTGCCCTCGGAAACCAGATGCCCATTTACGAACAAAACATCGCCATCCAACAAGGTGGCGCCGGCAAGCAACGTAAGTGTTATACCCTGTGGCACATACAATATTTCGTTGCCCCCTAAAATTTCATAGCCTTCTAACCCTGGTTGATCCGTTAAAGTAGTGTTTTCGGACAGGGCATTGGCATCACCCATATCAATGATAACCCGGTTTCGACCGTTGTTGGCAAAGGTCACATTATCCATTTGCAAACGATGCAAAGCATCCGTTGCTCCGAGAATGGGGTAAGCGGTAGCTTCGATGGTAGTATTCTGCAATTGAATAGGATTGTTAGAATTACCGCCAAAGCCAATGCCTAATAGGCTAGACACAGGATTTGCCCCGTAAATGTGCGCATAATCGGTGGTAACAGAGCCGGAACCGGGCGCATAGATGCCATCAAAGCCGGCAATAGTACTGGTGGCTGTGATAGCGCCATTGACCGCCAGGTGTCCATTCACAATCATCCACACATCTTCACCAAATAATGTGACTCCCGCCGCCAGCGTCAAAGTTCTACCATTCGGAATTTCAAAGGTAACAGGGGCCTGCATCTGGTACCCTTGAAGACCCGGCTGGGGGGTGAGGGTGGTGCTGTCAGGCAGCGTGTTCCCTTCAATAAAAATTCTGTCGAAGGCGTTGTTGCTAAAGGTGACATTATCCATTTGCAGCCGGTTTAGGCTGGCGGTGTGTACGCTCACGGGGTAATAGAGGTTGTTCTCGAAGAGGGTGTGGGTCAGGTAAACCGGTGCATTGCCACTTCCAGCCACAGCCAACGCCGTTGGCGCGTAACGAAATGTCGCCCGTTCAATGGTGGCCGAGCCATTATTATTGATATAGACGCCTGACCATTGATTGGCCGCCGAATCGTTCAACGATGTAAAAAGGATGGGATCGGTTGTTGTGCCGATGGCTTGCAGATTTCCCTGCACGTTCATCCAGATGCCGGTGTGTGCCATCACCGTGACGCCGGCTTCAACGGTCAACGTGACGCCAGGGAGAATTATCACCGTTTGCGTCATCACGTAGGGACTGCCGGCCAGCGTCCAGGTGGTGTCGGTGTCAATGATGCCGCCCACTTCGTCGGCCTGAGCGGTGGGGGTGAAGAGGGTGAAGAGGGCGAGTACGGCCGTGCCCACCGCCACCACTATCAATAACAATGTCATTCGTCTCATGGGAAACCTCCGTTTGTTTGGCACAAATACACTGGCTCTGTGCCCCA
>CAADGU010000014.1 GCA_900696625.1 uncultured Chloroflexota bacterium
ACGAAGGAACGGTTGTACGCAGCCAGTTTTGAAGTGGAGCGCAAATTGGCGGTGTTGGGCGGCAGGGGCAGCCAGGGTGATATGCACAAGTCGCGGGAAATCATGTTTGCCTGTTAAGGCAGTTTGCCTGAATCCAGACGGTCGTTGATGACGGCCGTCTGGTTCTTTTTTGCAGGTTGTGTAGGAGTAGGAGATATGCGCTGCCAACGGTATTCCCACCCGACCCACCCTGGCGGTGGCTGACGCCACCGGCATGACGGCCGTCATGCTGACCAGGCCCGCCCCCCTCCCTGGTAGATTGGACTTGGGCATAACCTCGTCAGAATCGTTGCATGAGGGCAAAGCAACACGACCGTCAGCGAGGGTTGTTGGACTGTAGTTATGCATCCTGCCATCGTCATGTTTTCCACCTCGCATAATCTCTCTATAATTGGGAATCGAATGAAGTTTACGGGAGGGCAGCAGGAGAATAGAGACAATGCCGCATAAACAGTGGCTGATAACAGTCTGTTGGGCATCTCGAAAGATGCATTTGCTGCTTCGGCGATGGTTCTGGAGTAAGCTATGACCAGTCGAAGACAGAGTTTGCAAGAGGTTGTTGGGGCGCAAATCTACGCTAACTGGGTAGATATGCTGCGGCATTTGGTGCCAGACGGCCGTACTCATCGCCTGGCTCCTCTGGTGGCCGGGATGCTGCAATATGCGACGGCCGTAGCTCTGGAAAGCGCCGTCGAAAACGAGGTGGGGATGGGGTTGCAGGAAGCAACCGAAGCGTATGATCCGGATGAGGCTGGCAAACTCCTACTGCCGCTCATTGACCAGCTTTTTAGCGATGCTGGTGTTTCCTACCAGCGCACAAATGCCCGCGGCCAAGGGTACAGCATCGCCGAAGAAATCGTCCGAGAGTATGTCTCCTGGTTCGATATGCCCTGGGAATCGTAAGGTCTGGATCATACAGCTAATTGAAGTGGACGTCCCCCACTTCCTTTTTAGATAAGTTGGTTTAGAACATAGAGCCATACAATTCAGCCAAATTAGCCCGGCTATACGATTTGCCAAAATAACTGGCCTGTGGCAAAGTTGCACCGGTTAGCAGTGGAATAGATACGAGTAACCCGGCTTGAAAAAACGACTTTTACACCTGTTTGAACAAGAAAACGGCCGTCAATTGGAAGAAGACACCATCGCTTCAGCCAAAGTGGCCGGGTGGGTTGCTGCCGCTGTCACTGCCGGCATCGCCCTCCTTTCTACCCTCACCTCCGGCCAACCCCCTACCTTGGCCGTGGGCTATCAACTGGCACTTGCCGCCCTCATGCTGTTTGCCTGTCTGTTTTTACTGCTGCTCTTAACCGGCTACGGCCGTTACCGTTCCGCCCACACCTTCTGGGAATATCTACTCTCCCGCAAACACATCCCCTTGTCGCATTGGACAACGCCCATCAAGCCGGGCAGCGCCAGCTTTGTCGCTGCCATTTGCGACCGGCCATCGTATCTGTTGGGGAAACGATACCGGCCACACCACCGCCCCAAACATAAAGCCCCCATCTTGCTCTTCCAGCAAGCCCCCCTGCTGCTGGCTCCCTAACCGCCTTGTTTTGTCGAACTGAATGATGAACTTTACGGCCGTGAGCAGACACGGCCGTTACTTCACCCATTTCTATTGTTTATTCAGACAGAACAAGGAGAACCCATGTTTGACACCCAACAACGGTATGGTCATACCGCCAAAAAGATGATTACCCTGACCCATGAGGGGCGGGAACAAATTCAAACCTTTGCCGATGCTCACGGCATGAATTTCAGCGCCACCATTGAATCTCTGGCCCTCATCGGCATGAAAGCCGACCTCACCGCCCTACTCATCCCCCTGCTGCGTGAGGTGGTGGACAAAGCCATACAGCGCAACTTCAACCGTATCGCCAAACTCAGCCTCATCGGCGCTGCTGAAGCGGCCATGGCCCATGACCTGGCCACCATGCTACTGCTGCAACTCATCCGGCAGGAGGCGACAGCCAATCCAGATTACTTTGAGGACGTGATGCTGGTCAGCCACGACCCGGCTGATGAACTGGATGCCCGGATACGCGCTATGTACAACGAAGCCCGGCAACTGGCCCGTTCCCGCCAGCAGCGCCTGCTTGAGACCCCCTTGCAGGAGCTTGTTACCCGACTGACCGATTCCGCCATCGAGGAGGATGAGGAGGAGTCTGATGCCTAAAGCAACCAGTATCGTGCGCATGGAATCCTTCCGCAACCGAACCCCGCGCGGCCGCACCTCAGCCACGGCCGCCCGCAAGTTGGCGATGTACATCGGTTACGGCCGTGGCCGCGAACAGGAACAGGAGAAACGGCCGTTGCGCGGCCTGTGGCATGACGAGAAAGGCGACATTCTGCGTCATCAGGAGGTGATGACATGGGTGATTGAACAGGCTAAAACCCAACAGCATACCTACCAGTTCATCCTATCCACCAAATATGCCGACCTGAACGAAGAGGAATACAGCAAGGCATTGCAAGCGGGCGGCAACCTCTTCCCCACCTGGCGGCTGATGCGTCATGAGGATGCCAGCTATGCCCACGCCCACGTCCTGACGTTCGGTGACAAGGAAATCCGCATCAAAGACCCGGCTTTTCAGGCATGGTGCCACCAGGTGCGCGAGGCATTGGCGCAGATCCAAGACCAATATCTGGATATGCACAAAGAACAGCAGATGGAGATGGTGTTATCCGAAGAAAAATCGCGCCATCATCATCGTAGTTGGGGGATGGAGCTATGAGGGACGCACTCAAGAAGATAGTTAAACCATACCAGTTCCGTCAACAGCAGGAACAATATCGCCTGGCGCAAGGCCGGTTAACAGCCGTGGAAGCAGCGGACAGGTTAGCCGGCAGTTACGACATCCCATTATGCACCGCCCAGCCACAAAAAGGGGAGCCGGTGACCATTGGCATGATCGGGCAGCCGGTGGGCGGCCATCTGCTGGTCGTGGCTCCCCCCACCAGCCGTTGGGCGGAGCAGATCATGTATACCGTGGCCCGGTGGCCGGATGCGGCTCTGGTGGTAGACCCTGGCGGCAAGCTGCACGCCCGCACCGGCCAATTCCGGCAGAAAATGGTGGGCAAAGTCTATACTCTGCCTGGTTACCGGCTGGATTTAGGCCACTACTATGGCTTTTGGGATGAGAAGCAGGCGCAGAAGCTCCATGCTTACCTCATGCCCCCCTACCCCGCGGCCGACCGGCATCTGGTGGAGCGGTCGGTGGCGCTGTTTACCGCCGTTGGCCACTATGCCTATGTCTACAAACGCAACCTGATGCAGGTTTTGCTTGATGTGGCTGCCTGCGATATGCAGCTGGCGCTCAAAGGGCTGGAAACCATTCCCCATGCCCGTCTCTATGTGCACCAGTTCTGCAAAGGGTTGACCCCACAGGAGACTATCCATGATAAGGAGGTGACGCAGGCGTTCATGCTGTTCACTCGCCAGTTGGCCCGTTACCAGGAGCATTACAACCTGTTTGCCACCGAACCGGCGCAGGAGGTGATACCCCAGAACTGGGTGCAGGCAAAGGGCACCATCTACCTGACCTATGAC
>CAADGU010000015.1 GCA_900696625.1 uncultured Chloroflexota bacterium
AAGGCGCCTTCGCCCAGATTTTCGGGCAGGATGCGGTTGATGATGACGCTGTCTACAGGGTAGTTGAACAGCCCCAGGTAGCTGACAGCGCGTTCGGCTTCGCGCATGACCATTTTTTCCGGCTGCAAAACGACGCGGTAGCTGCTGATTTCCGGGTCGCTGAGGGTGGTACGCAGTTCGGCGGTGGCGGCGTCTAGCTTTTCCAGGGCGTCCAGGATTTCCACGGGGGCATTGAGGAATCGGCCGGCAAACGGCCGTAGCGCCTTCATCACCCCCGTGCGATAGCGAGCCAGGTGGCCGGCATACCAGCGGAACGTGTCCGGCATGGTCAGCAGGCGGATGGTTTCGCCGGTGGGGGCGGCGTCTATGATGACGCGGTCAAAGTGGCGCTCTTTGGCCTGTTTGTTGATGTGCAGCAGGCTGACGATCTCGTCCATGCCGGGGAAGGCGGAGAGTTCATCGGCGACCACCTTGTTCAGTTTGTCTCCTTCCCGCATCATGTTGGAGACGAAGCCTTGCAGCACGTCCCAATAGTTGACGATGTCGGCGACGACGCTGATTTCTTGTGCCCAGAGATTGGGGGCAATTTCGATGGGTTTGGCGTCCAGGGGGCGGTCGAAGGAGTCGGCCAGACTGTGAGCGATGTCGGTGCTGGCGACCAGGGTCTTGTAGCCAAGTTGGGCGGAGCGCACGGCCGTGGCCGCTGCTACTGTGGTTTTACCCACCCCGCCCTTGCCTAAGTAAAGGATAATGCGCATAGGTTTCTCCGTAGGTCATCAAGATAGTTGGAATACGTAGACCGACCATCTGTGGTTGTGATAAGGGGGATTTTGCCGGGAACGGCCGTGAGAGGCAAGTGTTTAGGTACTCAAGTGTGCAAGTGTTCACGTAAACACTTGACACATCCCGCACTTGCACACCTGAACACTTGCATTAAAATTGCCCCGTTCACAGTCGGGCGATGTGTTGTGGACTCGTGGGGGTAGACAGGCCAGGGAGCCGGGTTACACCAGCGGGAACCAGACCACACAAACCTGACGCACATTTCACAACATATTTAGGAGGTAGAAAACGATGAAACGAGCATCAAAATATCTTGCTATTGTCGGTGTTGTTTTGATGGTGGGTTTGGGGATGTGCCTGTTCCTGCAATTTATAAATGTTGCCACTGCTCATAGCTTTACTTGTGATGTACCCACAGGGATGCACCCCACCATTCAAAGTGCTGTTGTTGATGATAGTTGTGACCTGATCAACCTCACAGCGCCAGTTTATCTGGAAAATATCACGATTACGCGCTCTGTCACTATTCAGGGCCAGGGGTACATGACAACGACGGTTGATGGCGGGGGTAACGGCCGTGTAGTTACCATTCAACCTGGTTCAGTCGTAACGTTAACCAATCTAACCATCACCAATGGCGTACCTTTGCCTCCTGAAATGTATGGTGGGGGCATTTATAACAACGGTTCGTACCTCATCCTTCTAAATAGCCAAGTCTCCGGCAATTCGGCTCTTGGTGGGGCAGGCATTCACAACGAAGGAACTTTGACCATCCTCTCTACCATCGTCAACCATAATGAAGCTACTTTTTATCAGGGAGGCGGCATCCGAAACGCAGGTGGAGCAGTTACGATTGTTGATAGTCAAATCATCAATAATTTTGCCGACAACGCCGGTGCAAGTGGGATATGGAATAGTGGCACCATGCTGATAACCAACACTACTGTAGCCAGTAACAGGACTATGGCTGGGAGTGGCGCCGGCATCGTGAACGGCGGTGTTGGTATCCTAACTATTACAAATAGTCTAATTGATAATAACATCAGTTGGTTTGGGTCAGCAGGAGGGATCATGAACTCTGGCGCATTACGCCTCACCAACAGCATGCTTAGCAATAATCGTGCCAATAGCACTGCAATTGGAGCAGGTGGAGCTATTTATAATGTCGGAGAGTTAACGGTTGAGAATGGCACATTTGAGGATAATTATGGTGGATTTCGTGGGGGCGGCATTGCCAACGCGGGCATACTTACGGTAAGCAACAGCACATTTAGCGACAACTCTGGAATGTTCGGTGGTATTGCCAATGTCTCTCCCCAGCCTTCCGCCGTTATGAGTTCGACGTTTAGCAATAATGTTGGAGGGGCAATAGGAAATGAAGGTAGCCTGATGCTTACCAATATCATTCTTGAAAATAACAATGGCGGTGCTGCATATAACAGCGGAACGCTGACTATTACGAACAGTCTACTTACTGGAAACTCAAACTCATCCGGAGGCGGAATATATAATTCAGGTTCTCTGGTCGTTAGCGAGAGTCGTTTAGAGCATAACTCAGCTACCACAACGGGGGGTGGTATTAATAATAACCGTGGAACCTTATTAGTGATGAGCAGTACGCTCTACCACAATTCTGCCAATCAGGGCGGAGGAATCGCTAATGGTGAAGCAACAGTACACATTATTGATAGCCTGTTACATGAAAATAGTGCCAGTGTAGAGGGCGGGGGTGTTTTTAACTCCCGTGAGATGTGGCCCGGTGTCATGGTCATTACGAATACAACCCTGTATAGTAATTCTGCGCCACTCGGCGGCGGGGTATCAAATTGGGGAGGCCATTTCTATAGCATTAACAGCACTGTGAATGGCAATTCCGCCAACACCGGAGGTGGCCTCAATAATAATGGTCTGGTGCAATTAACAAATACGATTGTTGCCAATAGTCTCAACGGTGGAGATTGTGGGGGAAACGCAGCTATTACATCAGGAGGTTATAACATTGCCAGCGATAATAGTTGTAACCTTATCGGGCCAGGAGATATGCCTGATACCAACCCCCTTTTGGGACCACTTCAAGCAAATGGCGGCAATACCTGGACACATGCTTTGTTAACAGGTAGCCCGGCAATTGATGCGGGTGATGATGCGGCTTGCCCGGCAACTGACCAGCGGGGGGGCATCCGCCCGGTTGATGGCAACGATGATGGGAATGCAGTATGTGATATTGGGGCTTTTGAATATGGGGCATTGCAGTTAATGGCAGTCCCCGACACCGTTACCACCACTCAAAACGTACCAGTCCTCATTAATGTCCTGGCCAATGACGTCCCTGGCCCAAATGGCGTACCGACGATAGATGGCCTGGGTACGCCGATGAACGGCACGGCCGTCATCACCGACTCTCTCGTTCTCTACACCCCTGACCTGGACTTCATCGGCACAGATACATTCACCTACACCATCACCGACGGCGTGGTCACGGACACGGCCGTAGTCACCGTCACTGTCCTACCCCTGATTGCGCCAACGGCCGTAGACGACATCGCTGAAACCAATCAGAACGAGCCCATCCTCATTGACGTACTGGCAAACGACCTGCCCGGCAGCAGCGGCGACCCCGTTTTGGAAAGTGTGGGCGAACCGGGAAATGGCACAGCCGTCATCACCGACACCTTCATCCTCTACACGCCCGCTCCAGACTTTTTTGGGACGGATACGTTTACCTATACAATTACGGATGGGGTATTGACGGATACGGCCGTTGTCACCGTCCTCGTCTCACCTGTTGATGATCAAACTTATATTTACCTGCCGGTGGTGCTGAAACCATAAATGTAGAGATTAGAGATTGGAGATTGCGCAATCTCCAATCTCTAATCTCCAATCTCAAACCCTATGCCTCAACCAAAAAAACGCAAAATTAGTGACGAAGCAGTCGTTGAAACCATTATCCAGTTGTGTGCCGCTGCCGGGCCAGAAGATAAAGTTCGGCCGGAAGATGTGGCCATGCAGCTATACCCCGAAGATTGGCAGTCGCTCAGCAAACGCATCCGGCTGATAGCCCGGCAGTTGGCCGAAGCCGGTCATATTGACATCTTGCGCAAAGGGGACCCGGCTGACCCGGCTGACTTCAAGGGCGTATACCGGCTGCGGATTAGCCGGGCGTTTTGGGATGTAACCGGGTAATTGGGTAATCAGGTAATTACGTAATTACCTGATTACCCAATTACTCAATTACTCAATTACTCAATTACCTAATTACCTCTTCTCAGGCCAGTTGGATGACACCCCAACGGCCGCTTGTTACCCAGTCGGCGTCTTGTTCATTCAGGGTGGTTAGCTGGCCGGGGGTTAAGCCCGCCAGCACGTTTGATTTGCAGACGCGCAAGAAGAGGGTGGGTGAAGGCAGGTAACTGACCACACCGGCGAACGGCGTGGTATAGGGCCAGTGAGCATCACCCAGGGCGCGGCGGTAATTGGCGTCCCCTTTACTGATGATCAGGTTGGCCTGGGCCAACTGGCGGCGCAGATCGTCGGGCATGTGCCAGAGTGGGTGGGGGGATGTCATAAAGGGGTGGGTGTGCGTTTGCAAACGGCCGTCCACCTGTGCCTGTACCAACCGTTCCCCCCACAACCGCACGGCTTCTGTTGGTTCGGCACACAGCCTGTTCAAGGTGTGGATCACATCATCGGGGGTGGCGTCAGAAACAAAGGTGGGGAACAGTTTCAGGTGCAAATGCACCTGCCCGGCCTTCCCACAAGCCAGCAGATAGTCGGCCAGCATCAGGTCGGCCAGCAGTTCGGGGCCGGCATTGTCTACCAGGATGTCCAGGCGCATCTGGTCAAGGGCATACAGGCGGTCGGCAACGGCCGTGCGGTCATCCACCAGCAGATGGGCCAGCCTGGCCTGATCGTCGGCATGGTCTGGTTTTTCGTCGTCATCGGTGGCCCACAGGCTCAGGTCTGCCTGATTGCCCCACAACGCGCCTGATAACAATCGCCGGAATAGTTCCTCTTGCCAACCGGCGTTTGGGGTAATCACCAGTTCACGCGCCAGATCGGGCACGGCCGTCAACCCGATCACCAATGCCTCTTCTTTTTGCTGGCGGTACGGGTCAATGCCGGTGCGGAAATAATCTACCGCTTCGATAATACGGCGAAAAAAGTAAGTTTCGGCAAAAAACCAGGGGATTTCCAGCCAGTTCTGGTTACGGTAACGGTCAATGGCCGATTGCCAGAGGGCGAAGTCGGGGGCGTGGGTGTCGGTTAACGGCCGTATCAGGGCATACGGCATTTCGGCAATGAGCATTTCGATGGCGGTCACGGCCTGCCCTGAGCTTGTCGAAGCGGCCGTGTCCGGCAATTCATTTTCCCGCAGCACCCGCCGGGCAATCTCCGGCAGCCGCCGTTTAATCGTATCCTCGGCAAACGAGCCTCTATCCGCGCCCCGTAAGGGCGGCGGCACGGGCAATTTTGGTCTGGTTAGCATACTTCGATCTGAGATTGGGAGATTGAGAGATTGAGAGATTGGGCAGCTAATCTCCCCATCTCCCGATCTCTAATTTACACTTTATAGGCTACAATCAACCCATCACGAATGGGTACCAGCGAGGCGATCCAGTTTGGGCTGGTGGTGATGCGGCGGGTAAATTCACGGACGCCTGAGGTGGCGGCATCGTTGTAAGCGGCATCCCACACCCGCTCGTGCCAGATCATGTTGTCTATAATCAACACCCCGCCGGGGCGTAGTTTGGCTTCAATCACCGGCAGCGAATCAGGGT
>CAADGU010000016.1 GCA_900696625.1 uncultured Chloroflexota bacterium
AAAAAATTCGGCTTCACCGAAGTCGGCGTGGAACTCGCCTGCGGTTTGCTGCTCGTTCTGGCGTATTAACACGGCGATGAATCGCCTACTACGAACTGTCGGCTACGGCCGTGAACACCTCTTTTGCCATTTGCTGCAATACATCGGCCTCTGCCCCCTCCATGCCGATGGTGTCCCAGTAAATGGACAGCAGCTCGGCGGGCGTCATCTGTTCCACCCCGGCGGCATCCCCCAGCCGGGCGCGTTTTGCCTGGATGTGGTGCTTGCGAATATGCACTTCAAACGCCTGGCTCAAGTGGTCGTGAATGGCTTTTTCGTCCAGCAGCGGCTCCAGGTCGGCCGGATAGGCCAGACGGATGCGGCAAATGGCGTCGGCGACCGCATCGGCCGCCGGTAACTGGCTGAGAATATCGGCCATAAAGTGGTCGGCGCGGGGGGTAATCGGTTCTGGGTCTACAAACCGGCGGGTGCGCAGTTCGTGAAACTGCCAGATGGTTCTGCCCCGGCTAACCTGCGCCAGCACAAACCCCTTTTTCTCCCGCGCCTCGCCAAAATCTATGCGCTCAATAGAACCGGGATAAACAATGGGCGGGTGAGCGTCGCCGTTGAGCGACTGGTGCTGGTGGATATGACCCAGCGCCACATAATCGAGCCGGTTGTCATTGACCAGCCCGCCGCTAAGAACCAGTTCGTGCCCCAGCATCACGGCGCGTTCGCTGCCGTACTTTGCCCCTTGTACGCTGGCGTGGGCGGTGAGAATGAGCGGCAGGTCGCGGTCGGCCGTTTCAATTTGCCGGGCGATCAGATCGCCCACCACTTCTTCCATCTGCTCGTACACGTCGGCGGCGGGCGCGTCGGCCGGCGATTTCCCCTCTAGCAGGCGGGCGATGCGGCTGCGCGAGACCCAGGGCACGGTGATAATTTGCACCGGCAGATCCAGGTCATCGGGCCGCCACAGGCGGATGGTGTCAGCCACGTGAATGTGGGGCACGTGCAGGGTGCTGAACTCGTGCAGGGTATGGGCGCGGCCGGTGGCGGGGGCCACGTCGTGGTTGCCCACCAGCAGCAGCGTGGGGATGCCGGCCTGGGAAAGGCGCATGATGCGCCGCCCCCATTCGCGCTGGAAGGTGGGCTGGGGGTTGCGGTCTTTGTAGGCGTCCCCGGCAAAAAGCACCAGGTCTACTTTTTCGCTCACGGCCGTGTCCACCACCTGATCCAACGCCGCCAAAAAGTCTAATACGCGAATGGGCAGACCGGTCTGTGGGTCGTGACGGCCGTGATTGACCATATCAATATGGGCGTCGGCAAAGTGAAGTAAATGGATTGGTTTAGTCATTGATCACTCGTCACTCGTCACTCGTCACTCATCACTCATCACTCATCACTCGTCACTCGTCAATTGACCATTCACTGCCGGCTTGGCCAGCATCCGGGCGATGGGGCGTAAATTGAGCCACCATTGTTCTTTGGGACGGCCGTTAGCCACATCCATCAACCGGGGTAAATCTTGTAAATCGGTGAACTTATAAGAACCACGCTGCAAGCCAATACAGGCGCTCTGCGATTCCGGCTGCCCGATTTGTTCTTCCAGATAGGCAATACATTTGGCGGCCAGACGTGTGCCCAAAACCCGGTCATACGGCGTTGGATTCCCCCCCTGCTGCAAATGGCCCAAAATACATTGCCGCGCCGTAAACAGGCCGCGCCCTTCTTCTTCCAGCAGCTTACACATAAAGTCGGTGGTATAGGTATCATTGGCCCCTTCGCTGCGAATCATCACCCCCAGCCGCTTGCCGCCCCGGAATCCATCCTTGAGCAGGGCCACGTCATCGCGCATATTGTCAATAGAGACCCCTTCCTCGTGTAAATAGACCCGTTCCGCGCCGGAGGCCAGCGCTCCCATCAACGCCAGATACCCGCAGCGCCGCCCCATCACCTCTACCACAAAGACGCGCCGCGACGCCACTGCCGATTGTTTGATTTTGTCTACGGCCTCGACGATGCTGTTAAGCGCCGTGTCTGCACCCACGCTCAATTCCGAACCGGGCAGGTCGTTGTCAATGGTAGCGGGCAGCAGCAGCAGCGGAATGTTGAACGCGGGGAAATGGGTGCGCTGGTTATAGAGCGCCAGTGCGGCCTCATACCCTGACCAGCCACCTACGATCAAGAGTCCCTCGATATTGTGCTTCTCAATGTTGCGGGCAATGGCATAAAAATCACCATTGGCCGGCATATGCCGGTTTGTACCCAGTTCAGAACCGCCGAGATAAGCCCAGCCATTCACCGTCATCCAGTTCACTTCCTCAATCTGGTCATTCACCAGACCGGCAAACCCATTGTAAATACCCACCATTTTGTGCCCCCGGTCTAGACCCAGGCGCACGACGGCGCGCATCACTGTATTCATGCCGGGAGATGGCGCGCCCGCTGTCAACACGCCAATGCGTAGTTGGCGTTGCCCTGGCTGAGGCTGATGGGGCTGCGCCCGCACCAGGGTGCGCAAGGTCTGGAAGGATTCACGAAACCCAGACCCGCGTAATTCCATAGCCCGGTTGAACTGCAGGGTATCTACTGCCTCGTTGATTTCGCGGGTTTTTTGCAGGCACTCTTCCAGAGGAGTATTGACAATCTTGTTCCCTTTCAGGCCGATCACATACGCCTGCCCGTCCAGTTCGCCGGAGATGATCAGGTCTACGGCCGCTACGCCTGTCAGCGTACTCAAGTTGCGGTCAAAGGCGGAAGGGGAACCACCGCGCTGCACATGGCCTAAAATGGTGACACGCGCATCTTCTTTGAGCCGATCTTCCAGCACTT
Source organism: uncultured Chloroflexota bacterium (assembly GCA_900696625.1). Taxonomy (GTDB): domain Bacteria; phylum Chloroflexota; class Anaerolineae; order Promineifilales; family Promineifilaceae; genus CAADGU01. The sequence goes on from CAADGU010000016.1 coordinate 2,815, forward strand.
GCCGCACGTACTCTGAGGAAATATGGTTGCCGCGCCGGTCTTGCGCCCCTTCGGCCACAATGACAATACTATCGCGGCGGCCAATTTCACGGCCGTAC
>CAADGU010000017.1 GCA_900696625.1 uncultured Chloroflexota bacterium
AATGCGCCGGGGGCCGCCAGCGAGTCACCGGGGACTGGCTAGCTGGCGGCGCCATCCTCTGGTTTCCTCCTGTTGTACCCCTGGCCGCTGCGTCCACTGAGGCAGCCGGCCAGGGGCCACCGGGAGGGCTAGTCACCGTAGGGTGGGCCGGGGTCAACAATGAATAGATCGGCAATGCCGATGGGCATACCCTGCGAGGAAAAGAAATCGAGAAGTTTGGCGAGCGTACGCAGCTCGACAGCCGTCACGCCGTCATGCCGCAGCCGGTCCCAAGTCTGGCGTGTGATGCCAGACTGCCGGGCAATGTCCGTCCAGTACAGATCGGAGCCGGTTCGTTTTTCGAGGTCCTTGATCAGGTTGAACACATTTAGGCGAACACTATGCATGATTGTTTTCTCCAAAGTTATGTGTCAGTCACCACGCATAGACTAACAGGCGAAACGCATGATAGAAACTTGTACTTGACAAAAGTATCATGCATAGTGTATGATAGTCAACACATAAATACGCCGACGGGTTGGCACCCCGTCCGCAGTGGCGTCAAACGGACACGGGCGAATGAGCGAGTGAATTCCTGATTTTGAGTCAGGCGATAAGTTTCCGTAGCCGGCAGCCAACCGGACGCTCATCGCCTTATCGCCTGACTCAAGGCCAGGAATTTTTCATTCAGGAGGTTTTGAGATGGACACCAACAAAAACCTGTTTGCTGCATTACTCAAGGCGCAGCAGGCGATGGGCCAGCTCGTGCCAGACAGCACGAACCCACACCTGCGCAACCGTTACGCCAGTCTTGCCGCCGTGCTCGATGTAGCCCGCCAACCGCTGGCCGACAATGGCCTGGTGCTCTACCAGGCGGCGACACTAAGCGAAGGCGCCGTTATCGTTACCTCGTCACTGGTTCACCCGGCCAGTGGGGAAGTGGTGCAGGAGATGTTGCCCATCCCGTTGGAGAAGATGACGGCGCAGACCATCGGCGGCGCCATCACATACGGGAGGAGATATTTAGCAATGGCGATGTGCGGCCTGGCGCCTGACGAGGATGACGACGGCAACACAGCCAGCAGCGCAGTGCCACGCCAGCAACAGGCGCCCCGACCAGCCCCACAACGCACACCACAGCCGGCCCATCGGCCAGCCCAGAACGGTAGCGCCAAACCGACGCCGGCGCTGCCGGAAACGTTAGATGAGCTGCCGGAACTCGACCCAGACGGCGGCGCACCGGCTGAGCCAAACCCGTTCCACGACGCACCGGCCAACGGCAAACAGGCCGGCAACGACACACCGGGGCCAGCCGACGCCCTGCGCATCAACGCCCTGGAAATTATCGAGGCCGCCGGGCTGAAAACGCCGGGCCAGGCGCAGGCGTGGTCAGCGCAGCACGGCTATCGCACCAACGAGCACAGCGCACGCAACGCATGGATGACGATGATCAACGATCATTTCGGCGGCGCATCGCTGACGCCACCGAAGATCCGTGAGGCGATTGTCGCCTATATCGAAATGTGCCTGGCGGAAGGCAAGAAAGATCCGGTGACGGCGTGATCACCGACATCTATGCACACCTGCAATTTATCGAGCGTCTGCGCCAGTTCGTACGCCAGCACGCTGAAACGGCGGATGAACTGGAGACGCTACTGGACGGTCTCGACATTCTTGAGGCCGAGATAGAAAACATTGGCGCTGAACCCGAATCGGCAGAGCCGGACGATGCCGCGTGACGTGTGGCCCGGCGGTGGGTGACTGCCGCTGGGGTGGAGGTGGGGAGTGCGACGGACGCTACGCAGCAAGAAGTTACGGGCGCTGCTCTACTACTCACAGGGCGGACTGTGCGCCATCTGCAAGCGTCCATTGCCGGATGACTGGCACGCCGATCACATCGTGCCGTGGGTGAAGTCAAAGCGAACGAATGTACACGAGATGCAAGCATTATGCCCAGATTGTAATCTGGGGAAGGGGGCGCAAGATGGTGACACCTCGCAAGTTTTGGACGCAAAGCCAAATGTTCATTCCAACATGGGTGGAGCAGGGAAAACGAAAGGCCCAACTTCTAGTTGAGTGCGGAGCAGGCAAAAGCTCGCTGGCGGTTCTCTATGCCTACGAACTCAAGCGGCTTGGCATCATAGATAAGGTATGTTGGGCAGTCCCTCGTCTGAACCTCGCAAAGCAAGGCGCAAAAGTGTTCCTGCCTGATAGCTTCGTATGGGAGCTTATCGGCATTGGTGAGGAGGAGGCGAAGGAATACGAAATTATGCACCTGGAAGATGGGAACACCATCAACCCGTCAAAGGGAACATTTGGATATGGTGTCTCTTACCAGGCTATAGCTAGTAACCCCGATCTGCACATCCATGAATTTAAGCGATACCGCTATCTGCTTATTAGGGACGAACCCCAATTTGCTCGTACAGATCGGGCACTAGGAAACGCCATCGAAAGACTTTCTCAGTTTGCCGCTTTCGACTTGGTCATGAGTGGCGATTATGACACGAATGACAATTCGATGGTGGCCGCAGTTGATTACATCCAGGATCAGGCCAAAAGCAATCACTGGGTAGTAGACACTGACCTGTATTACTCATTAACAGATGCGCTGAGCGATAACGCAATTTTGCCTATCTATTTTGGGTACGGTGATGGACGGGCCGCATACGAATACAAAGAGGAGTACTTCGAGTTCTCATCGTTTGACGAGGTGAAAGGCGAAAACGCAAAGGTGGCACTGAGAGCCATCCTGAAATCAGAATACGCCATTGAGTTATTGATGAGTTGCTATCGGGAATGGATGGCATTGCGCGAAACAGGCATTACCAGAGACGGGACTTTTTACCCTGCCTATCCTGCCGCCCAACTCCTGGTTGTGTGCTATGACCAGAAGCAGGCTAAAGCCATGTATGGACGACTCTTGGCTGACGACAATGTAAATCTGGAGCCGGAGGAAGTGCAACTAATCATTTCGGATGATGAGCGTTCAAACGTTCGACTGGAACGTTTTTGCGACAACAAGCCGATGGATGGAAATCGCTTAACCGTAAAGGTGGCGATCACGGTAGCCATGGCCTATGTGGGCACGGATGCCCCGGACGTAACACACATTTGTTGTTTGACTCACTATAGATCGGCGCCCTGGATTCACCAGATGCTCGCCAGGGCATGGCGCAAGTATCGGGACAACTCATACGGCTACCACGAACAATACTGCGTCGCTTTTGTTCCTCGTGACCCCATGCTGGAAGCAATTATCAAACATATTCGAGCCATGAGGCAGCTTGGATTTTTTGAGCGAGATTATAACGGCGATGGTGCTCCCGGTGGCGGAACGCCAGCCGCCGATCTGATGCTCACTGAGTACGGAGAGTTGACCGAATTGCTTCACCGGCAAGAGTTTGGGCAGGCCGATTATATCGACCGAGAATTTGGTCAACTTGCAAAATCGTTATGCCCTGACTCCGCCTCTATCCGGTCGTATCTGCTGGGGTGTGGCATCCCGGCGGCAGTTGTTGACGAGATGCTTGCCATCTACGACAAGCGTAGCCGCCCCAAGCCCAGGCCAAAAACGGCAGCCGAACAACAAGCAGAGATGCTTTCAATGCTTGAGGATTACCAGAAAGAAACCGTTCGTCTCGTCTTGCGTGCCTGCGGAGTGACAGAAAGGGACAATGGAAAGTTCCAATCAGTTAAGCGCCTGGTGAGCGGGAAGCTCAAGACCTGGAATATGGGGCATGGTCCCAAAGAATTAGATATTGACCAGCTACGCAAGTCCTACATGGACCGCGCCCCTCGCATCCGTGAAGAAGTTCTACTCATGGCGCAACGGGGAGAAATCAAGCTATGAAGTACGAGCGCTTAACCGATACACCGACGCTGTTTGGGGCCGGTGCGCCCATCGGCTCTAGGCCGTGGGCAGAATACCGCAAGAAAGAACTTGAGCAGGCAATAGATAGCGCCATTGCCGGGCGAATCAAGTTCTCCTCTGAGCTTGTAGACTTTTGGCAGACCCACGCATGGGAACTATTTGCCGACAAGGATGGAGAGTCATTCCGCACCTTCCGGGCATTCGCCAGGGCGCAACGCCCCTATGGGCTGGGCTGTACCGAAGATGACCTCGACGCCCTGTTAGATGCGGCAAAAAAAACCGTCCAGGATTTTGCCGAGATGTACGGAGATGAACCACTAAAACAGCCGGAAGATAATGAGCCAGGACCAGGCAGGGGGAACACAAAAACATCTTTACATTGTAAAGATGTTTTGCCAGTAAGCGCCGGTAATAATGCCGTATACCTAACCCGCCGTATTGCTCGTGACCGGCCCGACATTCTAGAGCGCATGAAAGCCGGTGAGTTTACCAGCGTTCGGGCTGCCGCAAAAGAAGCGGGTATCGTTAAGGACAAATTTCAAATGCCCACCGACCCCGCCGCAGCCGGGCGCTACCTAGCCCAGCGCGTTGACCGTGAGTGGCTCGAGGCGCTGATTGATTCGTACTACAAGGAGATAGAAGAGTGACCACCACCACCTGCCCCATCTGCGGCGAACCATGGCGGTCCGACGAAGAACCCGTGTGCGATGCGCCGGCATGTCAGGCCGTATTCGAGTTGCAATGGAAACTGGACGCACAAGGCGAGGAAATTGCACGGCTGAAAACGGCGCTGGCGAAACTGGAGAGGCACCTACTGGACACGGTAGGGCTCTGACGGGTGACTGAAGTTATCTACACGAAGCAAGGTGCATTATGAGCAGCACGATCCGCAGGGCGAAAAAGGACGCCGACAATCCCTATTGCACCGTTCGGCGAGCAACGTTTGAAGATAAGCGCCTATCATGGGAGGCTAGGGGTTTGCTGGCCTATCTCCTGGTCAAACCAGACGATTGGCAAGTCAACGTCACCAACCTGGTCAACCAATCACCCGGCGGTCGTGACCGCGTGTATCGAATCCTCAAAGAACTGATCGAGCACCATTACATCCAACGCAACGAGGTTCGAGACGGTGGAAAAATCGTGGGTTACGAATACCTCGTTTTTGAGGAACCGTACACTAGCGAACCGTCGCAAATGGAACTGCTACCGGGTGAACCGGATACGGAAAACACGGATACGGTCGAGCCGCTTCCTGAAAAGCCGGATACGGTTTTGCCGGATACGGAAAACACGGACATTACTAAAAAAGAAGAATTACTAAATAAGAAAACTACTAAAAACATTGCTGCGCAAGCGCAGCCTGAGCCACCACAAAAAAAGAAGAGGAAGGAACCGGAGCCGCCAGAGGTCAAAGAACGCCGGGCCAAACTGAAAACGGCCTGGCTGGAGGCATCGCAGGCCCAAAATTATACGCCAGCCCAAGTCAACACCGGCATCAAATTGTTGGATCTGGCCGGTTGCACGCCGGAAGAACTGGTAGAGTGCCACCAGTGGATCAAAGAGGAGCCATTCTATGCCCTTAAAACTGTCTATCCCCAAACCATCTTCAAGCGAATCGACGAGTACCGCCGTTATCGAGAGCGTGCAGTCAATACCTACGGTGGTAGAAACAACGGAAGACCACCAGCAGGCCAAACGGCGTCAGGCCGCCCAGCAGCAGGCAGCGCTCCGGGCCACGCTGGATCGCCTAACGGCAAACCTGGCGGCGGGGATGTATCGGAGCAATTCCGGCTCGATGAAGTCAAACTCACTGCCCAGCTCGTCAACCGCAAAATCGACGATGCCGAGTACGAACGGCAGTA
>CAADGU010000018.1 GCA_900696625.1 uncultured Chloroflexota bacterium
CAATTTGTCACGGCCGCTACCCGCATTACCTCCAATGGACAGCCGTTGCTGCTGCTGGATAGCCAGGCCATTTGCGCCCCTACCGGCACACCTTTGCTAATTGTGATGACCCAACCACGGGTTACAGGAATGTGAGCGATGATACAAATTGATTTCCCTTTTCACATTGACGGCCGTCACCGCACCGCCCTCACCACCGAAGACGACCATATCCGCGATATGATCGAGCAGTTTCTCTTCACTAACGCCGGAGAGCGGGTCAACCGGCCTGACTTTGGCAGCGGCCTGTTGCAGCTGATCTTCGCCCCCAACAGCCCGGAACTGGCCGCCGCCCTGCAATTCACCATCCAGGCCGGGCTGCAGCGTTGGCTGGGTGACCTGATCGAAGTGCAGGCGTTGGAAGTGACCAGCGAAGACTCTACCCTGCGCGTCTTTGTGCAGTACGCCGTGCGCCGCACCGGTGAACAGCGCGCGGCTACCTTTGAACGGAGTGGGCCATGATGAACGAACTAACCTTGAGACACGAACTGTCTCTCACCTGCCAGGATGAACAACGCCGCCACGCCGTGCGCCGGGCGGATTTTTATGGGTTGGATTACCTGGAAGTGAGCGACGATCAGCGCCGCCTGACGCTCTTTTTCCTGGGAAAGCTGCCCCCCGCGTTTTATCGTCAGGAGAGAGAGGCCAGGCATGTTTACGTGGAACGGGTACGGCCGTATTTCCGCATCGAAGGTGGGCGGCGTATTCGTGACGTGCAAATTGTGGACGTGGCACTCTGTGATCAGCCCGATGACACCCTGGACGACTGCCTGATCCTGACCGTAGACCGGCCCGGCGACTTTTCCACTTACCGGATATGTGTGGTGGAATTGGATGAAGACGGCCGTCCGACCGGCCACCCCTACCCCGGCTTCGACCCTCGCTACGCCTGCCTGGAATTCAGCTTCAAAGTCAACTGTCCCAGCGACCTGGACTGTCACCAGGCAGTCATCTGCCCGCCAGAGCCGGTCGTTGTACCGGAGATCAATTACCTGGCCAAAGATTACGCCAGCTTCCGCCAGCTCATCCTGGACCGGCTGGCGCTGCTCATGCCAGATTGGCAAGAGCGCCACGTACCCGACCTCGGCATCACCCTGGTGGAACTGCTGGCGTACACCGGCGACTACCTGAGCTATTATCAAGATGCGGTGGCCACGGAAGCGTACCTGGACACCGCCCGCCGCCGCATTTCTGTGCGCCGCCACGCCCGCCTGGTGGATTATCACCTGCATGAAGGCTGCAACGCCCGCGCCTGGCTGCACCTGGAAGTGGAGGGCAATCCCCAGCTAGACCCCGACGATGTGCTGTTTAGCACCGGCCTGGCCGAAGCGCGCGCGTTGGACAGCCCCATCATCGCCTGGGACGATTTGCGCCCTGTTCCCGCTGGTGAATATGAACTGTTTGCCCCCCTGGTTCCCCGCGTCCCCCGCCGTTACCGGGCCGCGCGGCTGCACCAGCGCTGGCGCATTGAGCCGGTGGATGACCCCACGCCCATCCAGCTTTACGAGAACCACAACCGCATCCTCTTTTACACCTGGGGCGATCAGGATTGCTGCCTGCCACAAGGGGCGACATCGGCGACGCTGACTGACGGCCGTGCCGTCGAAGTTGAACCGGAAATAGACGTGAAACAAGCGGCAAAACCGCGCAAAGGACGGGGCAAGGTGGCGGAGGAACCACCGGCCAAAGAGATCATCTACCAGCGCGATCTGGACGGTTTACAGGTTGGTGACTTCCTCCTTTTTGAGGAGGTCATCGGCCCCAAAACGGGCAACCCGGCCGACGCCGACCCCACCCACCGGCACATCGTGCGCCTGACCGCGCGAGAGGAAATCGTAGACGAACTATACCAGCAGCCCCTCTTGGAGATCACTTGGGACGAAGCGGACGCGCTGCCCTTTCCGCTCTGCCTTTCTACCCCAGGCCGCCCGCCAGATTGCCAGCCCCAGCCCCACATCAGCGTGGCGCGGGGCAATATCATCCTGGTGGATCACGGCCGTCCCACTACTGACGAAAACCTGGGCTGCGTCCCCCTGCAAACCACCGAGGCCGACTGTGAGTGTGGTCGCCTGTCTGATATGCGCCTCATACCGGGCCGCTTCCGGCCTACTTTGCAGCGCGCCCCCCTCCTGTTTAGCCAGCTTTTGCCCGAAGAAGGCCCGGCGGCCGGTCGGCTCCGGCAAGACCCGCGCCAGGCCACGCCCGCCATTCGGCTGGTGAGCATTGACGATCCCGCCTGTGCAGAAGAACACACCGACTTAGAAGAACTACCGGCCGATCTGTGGCTGGCGCAGCCAGATTTGCTCGGCAGCGCCGCCGACAGTCTCCATTTTGTGGCCGAAGTGGAGGAAGATGGCCGGGCCACCCTGCGCTTTGGCGATGGCGAATTGGGGCAGCAGCCGGCCGCCCATAATCGTTTCCTGGCCTCCTACCGCACCGGCAGCGGTCCGGCCGGCAACGTCGGCGCTGAAGCCATCAGCCACCTGGTCTATCGCCAGCACAAAGTGGACGGCATCCGCCTGGTGCGCAACCCGCTCCCGGCTCAAGGCGGCATTGCTCCTGAACCGCTCCACGAAGTGAAACTGTTTGCTCCCCATGCATTTCGCCAGCGGTTGGAGCGGGCGATTACGGCCGACGATTATGCCGCCATCGTCATGCGCGATTTTCCCCAGGTGCAGCGCGCCGCCGCCAAACTGCGCTGGACGGGCGGCTGGTACGAAGTGCTGGTCGCCGTGGACGCCCACGGCCAGGCGCAGACCGGCCCGCCCCTGCTGGACGCCATTGGCGGACATTTGCACCGCTACCGGCGCATCGGCCATGATGTTGTTGTGCGACCGGCGAGGCAGGTATCGCTGGAAATTACTCTGCGTATTTGCGTATTACCCAACTATCTACGCGGCCATGTCAAAGCCGCTTTGCTGGATCGCTTTAGCAGCCGGCGGCAGGGCAACGGCCGTCCCGGATTCTTTCACCCTGACAACCTCAGCTTCGGTGAAGGGATCACTCTCAGCAGCCTGGTGGCGGCGGCCCAGGCCGTGCCCGGCGTAGAAAGCGTAACCGTGAAAACATTGCAGCGGTTGGATGAACCGTCGCGCCAGGCCATTGAAGAGGGCATTTTGCCGCTCGGCCCGCTGGAAGTAGCCCGGCTGGATAATGACCCGAACATGCCCGAAAACGGCCGTCTGACCCTGGAAATAGAAGGTGGACGATGAACGAAACAGACCTGAACCCAACTTGTGGCTGCTGTGAAGGCGTAGAGGTGTTGACCCCTCTCCCCACCGCCAACCGGCCTGGCCTGGATGCCCTGGCCTACCTGGTGGGTACCCACAGCAGTTTCCTGGAAACGATGATCGCCCGCCTTTCCAGCCTGGCGTTGGAACTGCCGGCCACACAGGAGGGGGAGGAGGCGCAGACCATTTACCCGCTGCAAGCGTTAACCGCCCGCCAGCGCAGCGACCCGGCCATTGCCCTGCTGGATGGCTGGGCCACCGTGGCCGACATACTCACTTTTTACCAGGAGCGCATTGCCAACGAGGGCTACCTGCGCACAGCTACCGAGCGCCGCTCCATTCTGGAACTGGCGCGGCTGGTGGGCTACCGGCTGCGCCCCGGCGTGGCCGCCAGCGCCTACCTGGCCTTCACCCTGGACGACGGCTATGCGGTGACGATCCCGGCGGGCAGCCGTTCGCAAAGCATTCCCGGCCCCGGCGAGTTGCCGCAGTTTTTTGAAACGGCCGAACCCCTGCCCGCCCGCGCTGCCTGGAACGCACTCACACCACGCCAGACACGGCCGCAGCCCCTTGCGCCGGAAGACATTGAAATGATGGAAGCTCTTTACTTCCAGG
>CAADGU010000019.1 GCA_900696625.1 uncultured Chloroflexota bacterium
CCTTTTAGACAGCCAGTCGGCAACATTACCTGATCCCTGGCGTGAGCATTTTTTGAATGCAGTGGTACTGCATCGTCAAATCATGCGTTCCACGCCAGAAAGGGCAGTGTATTAGTTGGTTTTTACGATAACTCCCAATGATCCCAGGAAGATAGATTGCCCATTGTTACCATAAGCGGCTGAGCCAAAAAAGCCCACAATTTGTTCATTCGACTCAACCCGGAAGCTAAACGGGGTTGGCGATTGAGCGTAAGCCATGTCTCCTAAAGGGGGATACACCTGGGTTTTCGTTTTAATGGTTAGCTGAAGGACGTAGTTGGCCCCAAACCAATACCCTGTATAACCAGAAACCTCAATAATGGGATCGTTTGCCACAGGAATGACGGTTGGCCCTCCGCCTTCGCCACCGTGTACCGGCCCGGCGACGGGGGGCGTTCCGTAATAAGCCTGGATATGGTCAATGATGTTGCCATGACGAATATTGAGCTGCGTCAGTGGCTGCCCCCCGGTAGCCAGGGCATTATCATCAAAGGGCATTTGCCCGGTTACACCGGCTGGGCCTAGGCGACGGTAGCTGGTGGATTGGGGGAAGAGTTGGGCGATGGCTGCGGCCGCGTCTGTGGGTGCGTATGCGGCCGCGGTAAGCGCCACCTGCATTTGCTGCGCCGTAATCGCCGGGAAAACCCCCTTGGCTTTTAATACCTGCCCCATTTGCAGGGCTGTGAGGTTAGGGAAGTTTTGCGGGTCTTTTAAGGCAATCGCCAGCTCTGAGGGGGTGGTATCAGGTAAAGCAGCGATGGCGATAGAAGCATAATAAATGGCATCGGCAACCGGATCGCCCGCTCCAAAAGAAACCGCACCCATATCTTGAGATCGGGCTGTTTTGAGTACCGTAATAAGCTGTGTCGCTTCAATGTGTGGGACCTGCCTGACGATACTTTTGGCTACCTGGTCTATGCGGTGCCCTGCGTCTAATTCAGTTCTTGCTGCGGTAATGAGATGTTCGCTATCCATATCGTTTCTCCCTGGAATCCAAATGTAGAGTGTAGAGCCAGAGAGGAGAGCTAGAGGGAATTCCTCTAGCTCTGGCCCTGAACGCTAAACTCAAGTTAGATTATTGACCATACACACTATCAAGAGCAGTTGTCAGGTCCGCCGTTGCGCTCAATGGAAAGAGCTGTGGCAACACGTTCCCTACATCTGACTTGCTATAGGTGGCGGCTTTTAACGCCTGTACCATCTGTGTGGGTGTCTGAACAGTTTCTCGGAAATTCATCATGAGCAAAACCGCCATTTGTAAAGCATTGAGGCTTTGGTTCGCCGCGTAAAGTTGCCCCGCCGCATCTACGGCACTGGTATTTTGATTGATGAGTTGTTGGATTTGTTGCTGCGTGGCAGGGTCGGGATAAGCCGCTTTGATAGCCCCAATGACATCGGCCAGTTTGGTAGAGACACCTCTGAGGGCTGTGGTAGCGACCTGAGAACTATAACCAGACGCCCCCAACGCCCAGGCGAGCTGCGTTAAAGTGGTAGCGGATTCGGGGAAGTTGGTTTGTAAAAGGGTGATGAATCCGGCTGCATCATTGTTATAGGTCTCAAACGCTTGTTTAAGGCGTGGTGCAGCATCGGGTGCAATCACCTGAGCGGTGTGTAACTGCTGGGCCATTGCCTGGGGTGTTGCCGGATAAGCGGCCCGAATGGCAGCCATAAAATCGGCCATGCTGTTCAGTGGGAAGGTTTCGGCCAGGGCACTCATGGTGCTGGTGCTGTCATAACCGCCCTGGAATAAAGCCTGGGCCATTTGAGCAGGGGTTTGTACTGTATCCGCAAAATTCATGGTCAGGAGAACAGCCATTTGCAGCGTATTGACATCACCGTGAGCGGTATGAATCGCCTGCGCTGCATTTTGTGCCGAGGTGTGTGAATTTTGTAGCTGCTGTACTTGTTGCTGCACGGAGGGGGTTGGGTAAGCTGCTTTGACAGCGGCCAGGACATCGTTTAAGGAAGCGCCAGATTGAGCAGAAAGTGTCTGGGTGGCATCCTGGCTGTTATAGGGGCTTTTGGCGAGTGCCCATGCCAACTGCGTTAAGGTTTTGGTTGATTCAGGGAAATAACCTTTCAACAGAGCCACCATATTGGCCGGATTGGTGGCAAAACGGTCGGCGAAAACGGCCATGATTTGGGGCGCGGCCGCGGGGGCTATCACACCTGACGCATGAAGTTGTGAGGCTAACTGCTGCGGTGTGGGATGGACAACCTGAATTGATACGGGCGCACTCCAGGCACTTGTTCCCCCTTGGGCATTGGTCTGCACGTGACCCGGATAATTACCATCAGGCACCTGGCTAACATCTAACGAGTAAGTCAAAGCCTTAATATCAGAGCGAACGGGGATAAGTGGGCCACCATCTGTGTCACGCAGGACGAAGTTATACGATTCGGCATAACTGACCTGATCCCAATTAGCGACCACATTGGGAGACACAAATTCGAGCCGTAAACCAGTTGGGGGATCCAGAACAAGAATACTTTGACTCTGGCTCCATGCGCTGACGCCGCCGGTTATACCCGCATTAACACGGGTCGTATAGGTGATGCCTTTGGGCAGGGTCGTAATGTCCAGCGTCGTTTGGGTAGCGGGGGGCGTTGCGCCGTTTTGTTGTGTTCCCCCTGAAGCCACAAGCGTCACCCCGTTATAAAGTTCTACGTTGTAGCTGGTGGCATCTGCTACGGCAGACCAGGTGATGGTAATGATGTTGTTGGCGTATTGGATGGAACTAATTTGGGGTGCGGCTAGAAGCACCAGCGTTATGGGTTCACTCCAGACACTAGAAAGTTGACTGGCAGTTGCTTTGATGATGGCTGTATAAACCCCTACCGTAAGCCCCTGAACGTCA
>CAADGU010000020.1 GCA_900696625.1 uncultured Chloroflexota bacterium
TAGAGCATCACACCATCTACCGGTGACCAGATGAGGGTTCCCTGGCCATTGGCGATGTCTACGCCGTTGTGAAACCAGGGCCGTTCCGGCGGGCAGCCAAAACCGGCGCCATCAATGCCGGTGTACAGTTCGTGGCAGCCAAAGCCGCGGGTAATAAAACCCGTCGTCGGCCACATGCCGCCCCCACCACCGCCCGGATCGCCGGGGCTGCCCGGCGCGCCGCCATCGTCCAGCACAACCGGTGTGGGTGGCGGTGGTTTGTAGGCGTCGGTGAATGGCCCCAGCGGGTCATCTTCCAGGTAAAACCAGACAGGCAGCCCCCCTTCGACCGGCCGGTTCCAGTCGGTGATGAGGCCCAACTCGCGCACCTCGCCGTTGGGAACCACAAAGCCGAGGATGAAGTCCCGTTCACCGTCTGGAGGAATGGGGTCAAGTTGCTGTGTCTGGTAAGCGGGCAGGTTACGGGCGATGAGCGGTTCGTTTTGGGCAACCCAACGGCCGTGAAGAAGCTCACCCGCTCGCTCCAGGCGGCGGATGAAAAAGACGTCGGAAATGGGGACGATGACCTCGCCGGCGGTGTAGTTGGTGACGCGGACGGTGATGAAGTGGTAGGTGGCCGCGTCGTGGTGTGGGCTGGGCTGCGTTTCGTGGCCGGTGAGGCGAAAGACCAGGCCATTGGGACCGCCTACGTTCACGTCGCTATTCATATAAAAAGTACCGACGCGATAATAGGGCGTTTCCAGTGGCTCCGGTGTGGTGTAACCGATCTGCGGCAGGCCGGGCGTGGTGGTCACCGGTGGTACTGGCGTCTCCGTGATAAAGAACGGAGTCGTTGTGACCCAGAATGGGGTGGCGGTGAAACCAAATGGCGTGGCCGTCGGCGGCGGCAGGATGGGCGTGGCCGTAACCGTCGTCCATTCGGGCGTGGTGGTGATGATGGCCGGCACAGGCGTATCGGCGTAGACCGGCGTGGACGTGCCCAAGAAGACGGTGACGGTGGGGATAGGCGTACTCGTCTCGGCCGCCCAATAGCTTGGGCCGGTCAGGGATGCCGGGTTTTCAATAAAACCGATGATGCCGCAACCCAGGCCGGTCAGCATGAGCAGGCCGGTAGCCAACAGCAACGGCCGTGTGGTGGTGGGGAAGCAGCCGCCCTGGTCGGGGGCAAGTTTGTTTTTCACGGGGCCACCTCACCAGGTGAGGTCACTTCGTTTGGTGAGGGCACTGCGTTTGGTGAGGGCACTGCGTTTGACGAGGCCACCTCGTTTGACGAGGCCACCTCGTCTGACGGGGCTACCTTATTGCCGGTGAGCAGTGGCAGATAGGTTTGCCAGCGCACATGGAGATAATGGGTAGACCAGACGTAGGCCAGGGCCGGATTGGGGGAGCTGCTGGTAGCGACGGCCGTATTGGTGATGGTTTCCGGGACACGGCCGTCTACAACAGCCTCGTAACTGAAAGTACGGGTGTACTTATTGGCTGCGCCAAACAGGACAGGCCGTAGATGGATGGTTGTCCCGGCCGGGGGCGGATAGCCTTGCGGCGGATGTGGATCGCCGCAGCAAGGGGCATAAGCATAGGTCACGCCGCGCACGCCCAATTTGTCCTCAATGCCGATGGTGTAGCCCTGAGCGACGGTTTGCGCCGGGTCGGAGATGTTGTCGTAGATGAAAAAGGCGTGGGCAACCAGAGGTTGCTCAGCCATGCTGCCCGCGCCGTTCAACAAAACGGCAATGGCGTGGCGGGCGGTCAGGCCTGGGTCATTGGCGTGGGGCGCATCATGCCATTGGGCATAGAAAACATCGTGCCCCTGCACCAGGCCGCTGATGATGGCCACGTGCCAGCGGCCGCTACTGGTTAGATTGGTATCACGCCACAAGCCGGCTAAAAGAAATCCTGGCGCGGCTGCGTCCGGCAGCCGTTGGTTGTGACCATGTGGGTTGGAAACGGCCTCGCCGACTCCTGTCGGGCCAACTCCTGTCGGCCCGATGCCCATTAGCCCATCGCCCAAAATCAGGCCGTTTGAGGAGACAGCCAGTTGGTGCAGCACTTCCCCGTACAGGTTGGTTTTATAGCCATTCACACCCAGGTTGAAGGTGACGGTCACATTGTGGCAATCCTCGCCGTTGGTGATGAAGTCGTCGCACAGGTTGATGGCGCCAAAGTCGGCCAGGTCGAGGTAAGGCAGCGTCAGGCTGCTTTCTTCAATGACGTAATCCAGGCGGCCGGGTGACAGCTCGCCCTGCCAGGTCAGGGTGCGGGTGGTCGGGTCGTAGGCCAGGTCAGCAGATGAGTCGGGGATATAGGCCAACGGCGGCGGCAGGGTGTCCGTCAGGTGGTAGGTATGAGTGATGCTTTCGTAGTTGGCCAAACGGATTTCGTAATGGGCGGTCGCGCCTGGCGGGAGAAAGGTGGAGGCCGTTTTGCGAATGACGGCATAGGGATTGCCGGGATCGCTGCCCCCGTTTAATGGTAAATGGTCAATGGTCAATGGCAAATGATCAATGACTTCACCTGATAGTGTCACCGGCTGGTAGCCAAAGTCGTGGATGTCAATGACGGGAATGTTTTCGGTATAGCGTTGTCCGGGGCCAGTCACAATCATGCCCGCAGGCACACCTTCACCTTCAGCTATATCTAGCAACAACAATAAAGAAGCAGGGACCATCAGCAAGAAAAAGAATCCAAGTAGCTGTCGTTTCGTCATGAGCTTTCTCCATTTACAATTAACAATTGACCATTAACCATTGACCATTCATAACCATTCATCAGCGAAGCACGACGTAGGTGGCATACGCATCCTTGTTGGTGACATCGGTTTGCAGCCCATCCCAGGTCAGGACGGCGCGGTCTGGGTTGAAGGGATCGCGGGCGGCCAGCAGGCGGGTGCTGGGGCGCACGACGTTGTGCGGTAGTAAGGGAGCGCCGGGGGTATCGGTGCAATCAGCCGTACCTAATGTGCATTGGGTCTGATACGGCCGTCCAAAGCGCAGAAACGCTGTGTTGGGCGGTGGGTCGCCGGTTTCGTAGATGTAGAAAAAAGTGACCGATGGCGGCTCTGTTGCCGTGGCGATGAGGGGATGGACATCTGGCCGGATCGCGCCCGTCGTGCCGCCGCTCATGTCGCGGTTGGCGGTGATTGCTTCCGGGCCGGTCCAGGCAGAGCCGCCGTTATCTGACCAGGCGGCGTAAACGGTGTATACGTCACGGCCGCCGGGTAGGGTATTGCCGCTGTCCTGGTACCAGGCCGTCCAGCCTGCGGGCACGGTGATGGAATCTTGGGAGATGAAAGGGCCTTCAAAGTCGCCATTAACCAGCGCTGACCCTGAGCCTGTCGAAGGGTGGATCACGGCCGCATCCCAGACGGCCGTACCAGGGACAGCGGGTGTATGCAACGTGCCGCGCAGGAAGAGGGTGGCCGTGCTGCCCTGCGCGGGCACGGTGATACTCAAGGAGGTAAAGGTGGCTGCCGTTGTCGCTTCTGACCAGACCACGTGGGGGCTGTTGGCATTGTCGCCGCCGGTGGGATCAAGGCCAATCTGGAGGGACATGTCTGCGCTGACGGCCGTGTCCGCCAGGCCCCAGGCCTCAAAAGCGATCGCGCCGTCGGGGTCAGGAACGGTGACGGTTTGCCGGAGGCCGGCATCGAAGGGGGTATCCTGACTGCGCCAGCGGACGGCATTCAGACCGGTGTGGATGTGGCCGGGATTGGCGATCTGGTCAGGGTAGAGCGGGTTGGCCGCTTCGTAGAGGGGTTGGGCGTAGAGGGGAGTGGGTGGTATGGAAGACGGCCGTTGCGTCGCCCAGGCAGCATAGACCCACGCTGCATCGGCGCTGACGGCCAGATAATCCAACCTCACCGTGTTGCCGCTGAGGGTTTCGTCGGGTGGCAAGGGGAAGACGGCCGTTTGCTGCCACAGATTGAACCAGGAGAGGTAACGCAGCAGGCGAATCTGTGGGCCGTCGGTGACGGCCAGGAACAGGCCAAACCAGTAGACATTGCTTGGGACGCCAAAGACGTTGCCGCCCTGGTCATTGTAAAACGGATGCGCAGCCAATATCTGGCCGGCGGTGACGTATTGGTTGAGCCAGGCGTTGCCGGAGAGATGTTTGGCCTTGAAAATGCTGCCTCCCTGCTCATACAGAACATGCGCCCAGTTGTGTTCATCTACAATGACATGCGGATTGTACCCCTCGCCAACAAAGATGGGCGCTGTGTCAGCCGGGTGGGTACCCTGGTCGGCGGCGCGGTAGAGGATACGGCCGTCCTGCTCGTAGGCCACATGCAGCCGGTTGGCGCGGCTGAAA
>CAADGU010000021.1 GCA_900696625.1 uncultured Chloroflexota bacterium
ACGGCCGTGACATGCGCCCCATGTGGCAATATGCCCAGGCAGCCACAGTAAACCAGCGGGTTGGCCGTGTAGCCGGGATGGTAATGGATGGAGCCGTTCACCGTAGGGATGCCCATTTTATTGCCGTAATCTTCAATACCGTGAATGACGCCATCGGCAATACGGCGCGGATGCAGCACCCCGGCGGGCAAATCATCGTGCGCCATGTCCGGTGGGCCAAAACAAAGCACGTCGGTATTGGCAATGGGGCGGGCGCTGACGCCTAACACGTCCCGCACCACACCGCCCACACCCGTATTCGCCCCGCCAAACGGCTCCAGCGCCGACGGGTGATTGTGCGTCTCCACCTTAAACGCCAGGTCAAACCGGTCGTCAAAGGCAATAATGCCTGCATTATCCACAAAGGCAGACAGTACCCAGGATTTGTTCACCTTCTCGGTGGCGGCGCGAATGTAGGTGTTGAGCAGACCGTTAATCGTCTCTTTGCCGTCCGGCCCTTCATATTCGATGATGGCTTTGAATGTTTTGTGGACGCAGTGTTCACTCCACGTCTGCGCCAGCATTTCCAGTTCCACGTCGGTGGCGGCGCGCCCTTCGGCGCGGTAATACGATTGGATGGCCTGCATTTCGGCCAGGTCCATGGAAAGCCGCCGCTCCCGGCTGATGGTTAGCAGTTCGCTGTCGTCCGCTTCACGCAGGTCAATCAACTCCACCGTATCGTCGGCCGGTTGGGCAGCCACAAAGGGGGGCTGAATGGGCCGGCCGATGGTGAAATGTTGGATGACGGGGTTGGCTAACAGTTCGGCGGCGAGGGTATGTACCCCCGCCTCCCCCAGCGCCCCCTCCGCTTCATACCGCTGCCCCGTCGCCGCCCGCTCCACGCCCGCAATCCCGATCAGCCGCGCCGCTCGCACCAGATTTTCCGCCGGTGGGTCCGTCACCCCCGGGTGCAGCATCACCTCAATGGTCACTGCTAACTGCTCACTGCTAACTGCTAACCGCTCACCGCTCACTGCTAACTGCTCACTGCTGACCACTCTCTCCGTTACCGGGTCAGCCAAAATCTCCCGCCCAATCCGTTCCGCTTCTACGGCCGTGAGATGCCCCTGAATGAAGTAGAGACGGCTGGGGTAGCAGGCAGTCAGGCCAGTCAGCCCCAGTTGGTGCGCGGTGTTGACCAGTTTGTCGCTGCTGCGTCTGGTGCGGGGGTGGACTTCCAGGCGGTAGACGGCCGTCATATCATTATTTCCAGACATTCAAATTCCTCAATAAGCAGAGTGGGCATCCTCAGATGATGGGCATCCTCAGATGCGCATCTGAGGATGCGCACTCCGCCAACATGAATAAAAAAACTCCCGTCAACCTTGTGTGATGGGAGTTTAGATTTGGTAACTGTATAAATTTCTGGGCAATTACCCTCTTCTCCACAGGGATTGTAGCGTCACCGATTCTGCCTGACATGCGCACAATCGCCCAAAAGCAGTCCCGGTTCTTGTGCCTTTTGCCGCACTCAGGCAGCCGGCAGGCGCAGCGCGGAGCGTTCATAAACAAAATCAAAGGCCATTTTCCATACAATTTCATGCACGGGGTCAAACGGCCGCATCAATTCATGCCCAGATTCGGGGAAAAACTTGATCTTCTTGTCTGAACCCGGCAGTACCTCAAAAAGCCGTTCCACGCTCCCAGGCTTGACGGCCGGGTCGTGGCCGCCATGAAAGGTGATCGTGGGGATAGTAAGTTTGGGGAAAAGGGTACGGCCGTACTCCGCCATCTTGAGCATTTCCACCACTGCTGCCACCGGCAGGCGAGTCATTTCCGGGATGCGCTTTTTCACGTCGGGGTCATCCAGGTCAATATCGGGGTAAAAATCTAGCACCCGCTCCCGCACCAGTCGTTTCATGCTCTTACTGGGCAGTTTGGATGGGTAAAACCAGGTCATAAAGGGGCGCAATAGTTTCATGGCTACCAGCCGGTTATCCGGCGATTCGTACAGCGGGGTGAGCATAATCAGACCGCGTATATCCTGGTTTTGCAGCGCCAGATGCGCCCCCAATACGGTTCCCATGGAGTGTCCCATCAGGAAAATCTCGTCACACAGGGTGCGGATATGAGCCAACCCTTCTTCGGCAGTGGCAATCCAATCCCACCGGGAATATCCCTGCAATTTGTCCGGCCAATGCCCGTGCCCCGGCAGCAGGGGGCAATACACGGTGATACCATGTTCGGCCAGGTATTGGGCCATGGGGTGGGAACTGAGCGGGCTGCCCATAAAACCGTGCAGCATGAGGATGCCCACACGGCCGTTGCCGCTGCTGCTTTTGGCGGTTTCGGTATAGGGCGAGCGTTCTTCAGAGACGGGATAATCAGGTTGATAAGGCATATCACTTTTTCCTGCCAGACGTAAACTTTCAGTCCTTCTGGAGACCTGACAGGTTTTTGACCTGCGAAGTTTCAAGTTGAACTGGTAAGAAACCTGTCAGGTCTGAACAATCACTGCCAGACAATTATCAGCGTTCCTTGCAGGTAAAAGTATATAAAGAAGGCATACCGGCGGCAAACACAAAAACAGGCTATTTGAGGATGGTTAACAAGGCCAGAGAAATGTTAGCGGCGTGGCTGATGCTGGCGACACGGCCGTCTAACAAGGCATAGCGCAGCTCTTTGAGAGGAATCCAATGGGGCTTGGGGGCCGTCGTCTGTACGGGCAGGGTAGATTGTTTGACTTTTTGGGCGCAGAAGAAGTGACCGACGCCAACTTGACAACCTAAATCGGTAAGGTAACTACTGAGATACGTCCAATCACTCGTCTCACAGCCGGTGTGGGTGTATAAGATACGCTGTACGGCCGTGAGCGGGTCTTCCCCTGACTCCACGCCACCGCTAACCAACTGCCATTCCATACGCTCTGAATGAGGGTTAACCGCCGGCAAAATGAGGACCTCACCAGATTCATTCAAGACAAGCGCATTGACATAATCACCGGCACATGGGGGCAAACGGTCTAGCATGTCCTTAAAACTCGATAACGAAACCACGTCCCTGGTTGGGTTAACAAATGGTTGGGGGGATTTTATGGTGGCTGCAAAGATTTCTGAATCAGCCTGAGCAACTACAACTTCTGTCATTTTGTCTTTCGCCTGTCCTACGGTTGGTTACAATACGTCTCAAACTTTGACCGTCAGTGTGCCAAAGCAAAATTACAATTAAGGTTTCGTTGGCAGCGTTTGTTACCAGAGAACCGTTCAGACCTGACAGGTTTTACCAGCTCAACTTAAAACTTTGCAGGCCAAAAAACCTGTCAGGTCTTCAGAGGGGCTGTACGCTTACACGCCCAGAAAAATCGGCAAATGATGAGAATAGTCACTTGAAAAAGCGGCATTATAGACAGAAAAAATAGGCTGGGTTATACTTTGCGTCAGCCGAACGAAAAGTATTCATCAGCTAAATAATGGGAAATAACCCGGCAACCAGCAGGGTTTTGTCTTTATCATTTGTGGGGCAGCACATTCTGGTAATAGCGCTAGAATTTTAGACAAATCCATCAGAATAGATCGTATCGAAATTGAGAGGACCCATAGTGGAATAAGGATGATGATAGGGCAGCATCATCTCGTGGAGAATTTGTCATGGTTGAACAAGATGTGGTTTATGTAACCGAAGAAGGCCTGCAAAAAATAAAAGAAGAATTGGCCTATTTGAAGGGTGAAAAAAAGCATGAAATGGCTATCAAGTTGGAGGCGGCCATTGCCCAGGGTGATCTGAAAGAAAACGCCGACTATCACGCCGCCAAAGAGGAACAGGCATTTGTGGAAGCGCGTATCAAAGACCTGGAAGATACGCTGCGCCGGGCACAGATCATTGCCGACACTGGCCCCTCAGATGTGGTGCGGGTGGGCAGCGTAGTCACGGTCGTCGAAGATGGCTATGACGACGAAGAGACGTACTACATCGTCGGTGCGCACGAGGCGGACCCGAGCAACGGCCGTATCTCCAACGAATCGCCCATTGGTCAGGCCCTTTTAGGGGGTAAAAAAGGGCACGTTGTCTCTGCCAGCACGCCGAGTGGCGTTTTACGGTTGCAGATCAAAGCTATTTCCTAAAGCCCTCGATCGGTTATGTGATACCAACGGCCGTCTCCGGGAGACGGCCGTTTTCATTTCTCCCACCCCAATTCGCCACTTTCCCCAAAACGGATTATCATTCAGCGGGTTTTGACACACAAAACCATACCCTGACCCATCTTTGAAAACTCTAAAAAATCCGCGAAGGACGCGAAGAGCATAAAGGTTTTCTCTGTTGACTAAACTCTCTGCGTCTCCGCCCCTCTGCATTAAATTATTCCTCAAGGAGAACTGGAGAAAGCCATGGCCAAAACAAAAGTTGCCATCGTTGTAGACAGCACCGCTTATTTACCCCAAGAAATCGTTGACCAATACAACCTGCACGTCGTCCCCCTGCTGGTTAATTGGGAAGGGCAAAGCCTGCGGGATAATGTAGACATTAAACCCACAGAATTCTATACCCGGCTCAAGACGGCCAAAGAAATGCCCACCACCTCCCAGCCTTCGCCTGGCGATTTTAAGGTGGCCTTTGAAAAGGCGGCCGAAACGGCCGAATCTATCGTCTGCCTCACCATTTCCCAACCACTCAGTGGCACCTACGCTTCCGCCATCGCCGCCCGACCTATGGTCGAGGGAGTGCCCATCGAAGTGGTAGATTCCCGCTCCACCACTATGGGGCTGGGTTTTATGGTCCTGGCAGCCGCCCACGCTGCGGCCAATGGCGCTGACTACAAAGAGGCGGCCGATGCTGCCCGCGCCCTCATCCCCAAAATGCGGGTCGTTTTTGTGGTAGACACACTGGAATTTTTGCACCGGGGC
>CAADGU010000022.1 GCA_900696625.1 uncultured Chloroflexota bacterium
GCCAGCCGGGTATAAGCGATGGATAGGAAAATGGCGATGCCCAGCGGAAAGGCATGGCGCAGGATACGGCCGTAACGCGCATCCTCTGTCGCCGGGTTGGTGATGGGCCGGGTGAGAGATTGCAGCCAGCCGTCCTGGCGCAGCCGGTATAAGCCAATGCCGGTCATGGTTAAGACGGCCGCCAGCCCGGCCAATGCCAGCCCATTGACGCCGCCGCCGCGCCACAGGATCAGGAGGCCGCTGACGGCCATCAGCACCCGCGCCGCCCCCAATAACCAGGCTTCCTGGGCCAACGCCTGCTGCCCACGAAAAATATAAGCCACAAACTCCAGATAGGTATTGCTCAACTGCATCACCCCTAACAACAACAGACTCAACCGCGCCGGGGCCGGCTGCCGGGTTGTAGTCAGCAGCAGCCCGGCGATCACGACGACGCTTAACCCCACTTTCAGGTGAAAGGCCATGCGCGCATACGGTTGGGCGGCACGGCCGTGAACGGCCACTTCTCGCGCCGTTAACACCTGCAACCCCATATCCGCCACCTGCGCCCACACCAGCCCCAACGCCAGCCCGTAACTATACAGGCCAAAACCGGCAGCGCCCAACCGCCGCGCCGCCAGGATAACCAGCGCCAGCATGGCCAGCCGCCCTACCAGTTCGGAAGAGAGTTTGGTTACGGTATTTTGCGCCAGGCGGCGGTGGAGGCCGGATGTGAACAAGGTGGTTGGTTTCCTTTGAGATTGGAGATTGGGAGATTAGTGTGACGCCAATCTCTCAATCTCTTAATTTCTCAAGCTCCTGCCCTGCCCAAACCGCCGGGCCAGGGCACAGACCAGAGGGCGGCAGCCAGGCCGAACAGGATGGCGCCCTGCATGGTGAATGGCGTTGGCTCCGGTTGCAGCAGGCTGATGATGAGAATGGCCACCCACACGGCCGTTTGCGGCGCAAAATTCACCAACAAATCGCGGCGCAGCAGGGGCGCGGCTAACAGCCAGAGCCAGACCAGAAAACCGGGTACGCCCAATTCGGCCCCCACCAACAGGGGCGTTACATGCACCAGCCCGGCCTGCGGATGCAAGGCCATCGCTGCCTGACGAAATTGTCCCAGGCCAACACCGCGCCAAGGGTAGTTTACCATCAACTGCCAGGCCAGCGGCGCATCGCGCAGCCTTTCGGACAGAGACAACAGCTCCAGGGTGTTACCGGGTGGGGAGAAGCGGCCCACTACGAGCGGCGTATATGCCAAAACAAACAGCGCCGGTATGGTCAGGATCAATGCGGGCAGAAGGAGGGACGGCCGTACCCGTTCCCGACGCCACAACACCCAATCTGCCAGTAAATAAACGGCCGTACCAGCCAGCCAGGCCAGCCAGGCCGAACGGGACAGGCTGACCAGAATACCGGCCATACCGCTGAGTAAGGCCAGCCACACCCCGGCCCGCAGCCAGCCGGTGACGATGTGGCGGCAGGGCCAGAGCATTAGCCACAGCAGCACCAGCTTCCAGCCCAACCGGTTGGGGTGACTGTTCAGACCATACGCCCGCAGCCAGGGTGTTTCGCCATTCATCACCACGCTAATGCCGCGTGCAAATGGGGCCAATTTGGGTTCCCCCAGCCAGGCCAACCCCACTTCCCGTTGCAGCCCAAATTGGGCGATGGCTACGCCTGTTTGCAAAATGATGACCAACGCGATCACCACTATCAGGCCATGCCAGGGGGGATGCTGCGGGAAGAGATGAATCAGGCTGACATACATCAGCCAGAAGAGGAACAGCATGAGTACGGCCGTATGCCACCCCCAGGCGACCCCATTCACCATGACCAGCAGCGTCATCCCCGCCAGCGGCAGGGTGACACGCCCTGTTCCCCAACACCAGCCGCCCCTGTGCCGCACCTGCCACCAGCGCCAGGCCAACCCCACCGCCAACAGCAGCGGCAGCAGGCTCAAAACCCCTACCCGCCAACCGCCGGGCAGCCCCACACCGCCCCAGGTAAACGGCCCTTGCTGCCCGCCATCAGAATGGCTGAGCAGGGCCAGCAGCAGGAATAACAGCCAGAGAAACCGCATACCGGTTAACAACCAGGCAGATAAGGTCTGGTGCGTAAACCAGCTTCTGGCGGTGGTTACGGCCGTTAATGGCGAGGCGCTCTTGATCATTTGCTGCTCGTTTCAGAAGTTCAACTTTTGGGGAAAAGTTGAACTTCTTATTTGCTGCGGGCGATTATATAACTTCACCCAGGGATTGTCGTTTGTGAGCAACCTCACATCTCCAATCTCCAATCTCCCATTTGTCCATGCCCGGCACTGTGTTATAGTGCCGGGCATGGAGAGCAAACGTATTTTACTGGTGGATGATGAACAGGCGATCACCGGCGCCTTGTCAGCCATTTTGCAGCGCGCGGGGTATGAAACGGCCGTTGCTGCCACCGGCGCCGATGCCCTGACCCAATTTGCCACCCAACCTGACCTGGTTATTCTGGACATTATGCTGCCGGATATGGATGGCTACCAGGTCTGCCGCGCCATTCGCCAACAGCCTCTTTATGTACCCATTCTCATGCTCACCGCCAGAGACACGCTGCCGGACAAAGTGCTGGGGCTGGAACTGGGCGCCGACGCTTACCTGACCAAACCGTTTGCGCCCGGCGAACTGTTGGCCCAGGTGCGCGCCCTGTTCCGGCTGGTGGGGCAAATGGAGGGAGACACGACGGAAACACCGCTGCGTTGTGGCCCACTCACCTTATACCCGCACCTGTGCCGGGTAGAGCTGGACGGCAAAGAGATTGAACTGACGCCCAAAGAGTATGCGCTGCTGCAACTTTTTATGCAGCGGCCTGGGTATGTCTTTGGCCGGGAAACGCTGCTGCGCCAGGTGTGGGGGTATGAATATCTGGGCGATTCACGCACGGTGGATGTGCATGTGCAGCGCCTGCGAGCCAAAATTGAGAACGACAGCAGTCACCCGGAACTGTTGTTAACCGTGCGGGGGTTTGGGTATCGGTTGGTGGCTGGTGGCTAGTGGCTGATAACAAACCACCCACCATCACATCATTTCAGATGGGAAAGGATGAGATTGGCTACCGGCAACGGCCGTTCCAACATCAACATGTGTCCTACGTCCGCCACCTCCACAAAGGTCGCTTCCGGCTGAATTTGCTGCCAACGCGCCCACGCTTCCGGGTGCAGCGTATCGGTTTCCATTGCCCGCACAGCCAGCGTCGGCTGCGTTACCTGGGGCAAATACGCCCACACCAGGCCACCATTCCCCATCATTTGCCTGTACAATTGTTCCTCCCATTCACGGGGAAAGCGCAGCGTGAACAGGTTCTCCTCACCCAGAGCAAAGCTATTGTTGACATAATCCCATAACGATTCATCTGAGA
>CAADGU010000023.1 GCA_900696625.1 uncultured Chloroflexota bacterium
CGCGGGGTAGGGTGCTGATGTAGTTGAAGAGCAGATACGTGGCTAAGGCCAACCCAAAGCCGGTGTGCGCCAGCCAGATTGCCAGGAAGGTGCCGTTGATCTGCAAGGCCCGGTAGTCACGCAAAAGTGGCACCAGGGCGATTTGCAGCGGCACCACCAACATCGCCACCACCAGAATAAACATCCATTTTCGGCCGGGAAAGCTCATCCAGGCAAAGGCATAGGCCGCAAAAGCGGCGATCAGAATAGGGATCACCGTCGAGGGGATAGTTACAGCCAGACTATTGAGGAAGGCCCTGGTCATGTTATCGCCAGGTACTACTTCCACGGTGCCATCGGGCCGTGTGAACTCAAAACTCTGGCCACCTAAAACCTGCCGGTAATTGTCCAGGGTGAAGTTCCAACTGACTGTCCACACCTGTTCCTGAACTTCCACCATGCCAATGCGGCGGTTGCCAATCCAGGTGATGCGCTTTCCATCAGGCGAAGTAACGCCGTTGCGAAACTCTTCAAACGTGCCCGTAACCCCAGCAATGACCATCACTTCCGTGGGGTCAAGCCCTTCAGCGCGGGGGTCAATCGTTTCGGTGGCCTGCCATTCCCGATGCGGTAAGATGCTCCACCAGCCGGATGTGGTAATGTCATTGCGGACTCGGAAGGAGGAGATAAAAATACCCAGTGTGGGAATGGTCCAGATCAGGATGATGATCAGGAGGGCGCCATTTACAAACAGGCTACCCAGCCGTTTTCTTCTTTTTGCGCTGCTCATCTTAAAATGCCTCCTGTTCTCTGAACTGCTTCAGGTTGTAGATCATCACCGGAATGACGGCGATGAGGAGTACAATGGCGATGGCCGAACCAAAACCGGAATTGCGATTGGTAAAAGATTGCCTGTAAAACTGGGTGGCAATCACGTGTGTGCCAAATTGACCACCGGTCATCACCCAAACCACGTCAAAAATCTTGAGGGTAAAGATAACGATGGTTGTCCAGACGGTGATCAGGGTGCCGCGAATATAGGGCAGCATGATGCCAAAAAAGATGCGAAATTCGCTGGCGCCGTCCATGCGGCCGGCTTCGAGCAGTTCCTCCGGAATACCTTTGAGTGCGGCCGAAAAGAGTACCATCGAAAAACCGGTTTGCAGCCAGATGACGATCACGATTAAGAAGAGATTGTTCCAGGGAGCGATATCCACCCACTGTGTCCAGGCTCTGGGTACACCGCCAAAACTAACGAGGATAGCGTTTAGTAAGCCAATTTGGGGTTGGCCCGGCGGCCGGTACTCGTAGATGAATTTCCAAATGATACTGGCGCCTACGAAAGAGATGGCCATGGGCAGGAAGATTAATGATTTAGCCAGTTTTTCGTAGGCGCTGCGGTCAGCCAGGACGGCAATGATCAGGCCAAATGCGACTGAGAAAGTGCTGCCAAAGACAATCCACATGATGTTGTTGCGAAACGCTTCCACCATCACTCTTTCGGTAAAAACAGCAGCATAGTTGCTTAAACCCACAAACGAATCGCTGGCCAATAATTCTGGTATGGTCAACCCGGCAGGTGGCCCATCCCGATTAAACAGGCTGATCCAAAAGGTGCGCAAGGTGGGGATGGCCAGGTACCAGGCCAGGATGGCCATAGCCGGCCCGACAAAAACAAATGGTTGCAGACGAGCCGTCCATTGGTCTGGCATTCGTTCGACGATACCGTTGAATATCCAATACAAAAGGGCGACGCCACCCACGCCCCAGACAATGGCGACCAGGGTAATGACGACCCGGGGCGCATCGCTGTCACGCAGAAAGAGAAAACCCAGGTAGAGTATGTAAAAGGCGATGGCTGGAATGGCGATGGCCAATGCCACACGACCAATGAGAGCCAGTATGCGCACCCCCAGCGATGGTTGTTTAACTTCTTTTCCGCTCACGTAGTTCATATGCCCTCTCCTGTATAAATCGGGCATCCTTGCCCGATGAGCGCCCAGACAGGGATGTCTGGGCTACGATTTTCATTCATGTGGGTGGGCTGTTGCCCATGAAGCCTCCTCTAACAATGTGGGGCGATCTTGTAGATCGCTACCTGATTTGCCAAATCGGGTTACAGTGGCGCCTCCTGCGCGCGGGCAATCCACTAAAAATAGGTTTGTAGCAGGCGTTTCAACGCCGTTTGGGGGGCGATAAATCGCCTACTACAAACCCAGAAGGTCAACTTCTCGAAAGAAGTTGACCTTCTAAAACGACAAATGGTTATCTGGGCCAGGTGGCGTCAATGGCTTGCATGGCGGTGTCCAGGTCAATGGAACCGGCGACGTAGCTGGAGATTTGTTCCCAGAAGGAGCCAGCGCCGACTTCGCCGGGCATCAGGTCAGAGCCGTCGAAACGGAAGCTGGTGGCCTGGTTGACGAGTTCGGACACACCCCAGTCCAGATCAGAACCATACATCTCGCGGGTAGCGGTTTGGTGGGCGGCGATAGCGCCACCACCTTCCATCCAACCACTGACGGATTGTGGGGTGGTGAAGTATTCCATGAGCGCCCGAACTTCGGGACGGTCATTGAACATAGCCATCAAATCGCCGGCAACGAGGAAGGGACGGCCGTAAGCCGGGTCTACTGGCGGCAGATAGAAGAAGTCATAATCCACGCCGTATTCCGTGCCCTGGGGGAAGAAGCTGGTGATGAAGTTGGCTTGTTTGTGCAGCCAGCACTGGGGAGGGTCGGCAAACATGGGGCCGGGAG
>CAADGU010000024.1 GCA_900696625.1 uncultured Chloroflexota bacterium
CCGCCATGACGCCACAAGCCTTTATCGCCAAGTGGAGCAAGATACAACTTAAAGAGATTACCACTGCCCAGAGCCACTTCCTGGATGTCTGTCGGTTGGTGGGCCACCCTGCTCCTCTGGATGCTGACCCAACTGGCGATTTCTTCACCTTTGAAGCTGTGACCGAAAAGATAGGCGGCAAGCGCGGCCGTGCCGATGTCTGGTACAAGAGCAAATTCATTTGGGAGTATAAAGGGGCAGACCATGACCTGGATAAAGCCTATGAGCAGCTTCTACTTTACCGTGAATCACTCGGCAACCCGCCCTTGCTCATCACCTCTGACACCCAAAAGATCATCATTCATACCAACTTCACTAACACCGTCAAAGAAGTCCATGAAATAGAGTTTGACCGGCTGGCAAGGGGCAACGGGCTAGACCTGCTCCGGCGCGCCTTCTTCGAGCCTGAATCCTTTCGGCCGTCACAGACCCAGGAGCAAGTCACTAAAGCAACGGCCGATGCTTTTGTGGAAGTGGCCAACACCTTGCAAAAATGGTCTGGGGACACCCCAGACTCCGAGAGGCTGGCCCACTTCATTATCCGTTTACTGTTCTGCCTCTTTGCCGAAGACATGGGGCTGCTGCCGGATAACGTCTTCAGCCAGTTGGTTCGATACCAGGGCCGCCGGCACTTTAGCCAGTTCACTACCAGCCTGCGCACCCTGTTTACAGCCATGCGCGATGGCGGCCAGTTTGGCATCACCCCCATTCCCCACTTTGACGGTGGTTTGTTTGATGATGACTTTGTGCCCGATTTGCCCAGCGACATCATAGACAAGCTCATCAAAACGGCCGTGCAGGACTGGTCTGCCATAGACCCCACCATTTTTGGTACGCTCTTTGAACGCATCATTGACCCGGCCAAACGCGCCCAGCTTGGCGCCCATTACACCGACAAGAGCGACATCATGCTGATTGTGGAACCGGTCTTAATGAAGCCCCTGCGCGACAAGTGGCAAACCATCAAACAGCAGGCCACTCGCCTGCTGCACCAGGAGAAACGGGAGGAAGCGGCTGCCCTGCTGCAAGATTTTGCCAATGAGGTGGCCACCATCCGGGTATTGGACCCGGCCGGGGGTAGCGGAAATTTCCTGTACGTCTCCCTGCGCCAACTGCTGGATTTGCAAAAGGAGATCATTGTCTTTGCCGACCGTCATGGGCTACCGCCTATTCCCCTGACGGTTAGCCCACATCAACTGTATGGCATCGAAATAAACCCCTATGCCCATGAACTGGCCCAGATTACGGTGTGGATTGGTTATATTCAATGGCGGTTTGAGAATGGCTTCCCGGAGATTAGCGAACCGATTTTGCAGCCCCTCAGGAATATCGAGCGCAAGGATGCGATTCTGGCTTATGATGAGAACGGCCGTGCCGTTGAACCGGAGTGGCCGGAAGTGGATGTCATCATTGGCAATCCGCCGTTTTTGGGGGGCAACAAGATTCGGCAGGAGTTGGGCGACAAAACCGTAGACAGCCTTTTCAAACTGTATAACGGCCGTATTTCTGCTTCTGCTGATTTGGTCTGTTACTGGTTTGAAAAAGCACAATTACAAATTTCAAACAACCATGCCCAACGTGCAGGGCTAATAGCCACCAATTCAATTCGCGGTGGTGCGAATCGTGAAGTATTGAAACGCATTAAAGAAAGCGGTGATATTTTCATGGCCTGGAGCGATAACCCCTGGATTTTGGATGGAGCGGCCGTTCGTGTTTCGATTGTTGGTTTCGACAATGGCAAAGAACAATTAAAAATTCTCAATGGACAACTTGTCAGCAATGTCAACTCGGATTTAAGCCGTTTCGTAGATATTACAACGGCCGTTCCATTAAAAGAAAACCGCAAAATTTGTTTGCGGACTGATGAAAAAGGTGGCCCCTTTGATATTCCAAATGAATTGGCTCGGAAGATGTTAGACACACCCCTTAATCCAAACGGCCGTCCCAATTCAGATGTAATTTTCCCCTGGGTCAACGGCTTGGACATTGTTCGACGCAATCGAAATATGTGGGTTATTGACTTTGGGGTTGATACCTTGAAAGAAGTTGCTGAACAATATCATATGCCGTTTGCATACGTTGAAGCTCACGTAAAGCCAATGCGTGAAGGTAATCGTGTTGAAAGATTACGTGATCAATGGTGGCTGCATCGCGTTCCTGGTGGAGAGATGCGGGAAGCGTTATCTAGTTTGAGGAGATTTATCGTAACTCCGGCAGTAGCAAAACATCGATTATTCGCCTGGTTAAATGCTCCAACAATGCCAGATCACCAACTCTACGCTTTCGCTCGTGAAGACGATTACTTCTTTGGTGTGCTTCATTCACGGCCGCATGAAATTTGGGCGTTAAGGATGGGAACATGGTTAGGTGTAGGTAACGATCCTCGCTATACACCCACCACCACCTTTGAAACCTTCCCTTTCCCCTGGCCGCCTGGCCAGGAGCCAACCGAAGCCGAGAATGAACACGTTGCCGCCATTGCCCAGGCTGCCCGCGACCTGGATCACTTTCGTACCACTTGGCTCAACCCACCCCCGAAAGACATCGGCATAGTCATCCCCGAACGCCTCATCAACCAGCTCACCCTCACCAACCTCTACAACGCCCTCACCCTTTACCGGGGTGAATACAAAGGCAAGGTGCGCGATAGGAACCGGTGGCATACGGCCGTTAAAGGTATCATCACCTTAGACCAGATAGAGGAGTTGGATTACATACATGGGCAATTGGACACGGCCGTGCTTGCCGCCTACGGCTGGCCCCATCACCTGACTGACGAGCAAATCCTGGAACAACTGCTGGCGCTGAATCTGCAACGGGCGGGTGTAGGGAGCGGGGCCGATACAGAAGGCATTGTTTGATCGTTAGTGCGACGGCCGTGTTCGGCAGCTAGAAGGTTGCTTGTGAACACGGCCGTTACCTGAAACGTTTGTACGCAAAAGCCTACGCCTCCCCCATCACCTCCACATATCCCCGCTTCAGCTTTGCGGCCACAATCCGGGCCGCAAATGCTTCGGCTTCTGCCAACGTCCCTTTTGGCATAATTCGCACACGCTGGTAATCATTTTCCCTGCTGCCCCAGGCACATATAACGGCCGTCTCTTCCAACAATGTCGGTTGCACCGTAACCATGTACCAGCGGTTGGCGTGTTGCTCTGGATCAAATCGCTTCAGCAGGGTGAACATGGGGGACATTATACGGCGGTTTCTTGCCCTCTCTGCACGGTGTGTTATCCTCTAACTGTTCACTGTCAATAGCGGTTGTGGGAAGGAGGAAACCTCATGTTTCAAGTTTTGAAAACCCTCATTGTTGGGTTGATTATTGTTGTCTCATTAGGGCTGGTATTGTTGGCGGCCGGCGCGGCCGAACCGTTTATTGGTGGGCTACCGCCTGTTGGCTACCTACCCCTGGTTTTGAAACCGCTGCCTACCCCTACCCCAACAGCCACGAACACACCGGTTCCAGCAACGGCCACACCGACGGGGACACCCTTTATCCCAACCAGAACGCCCTCACCAACTCCCGAACAAACGGCTACACAATCCCCGCCAGGTAATTGCACCATTTGCACCCACGACGCCTACAATTGCAGCGACTTCAATACCCAGGCTCAGGCCCAGGCGTGTTTCAACTACTGCTGGGGACAGGTAGGGTACGACGTGCATAATCTGGATGCTGATGGGGATGGCATAGCGTGTGAATCGTTGCCGCGAATTGAATGGGGACCGTGATGCCGGGTTGCTAGTTCAGATATATCTATTTTTGATGGCGATCCAATCGGAGATGAAGATGAATCCTGAAGAATTAGGGCCACTCGCCTACGAAAATTGGAAGGCGTTCCTTGAGGGAAAAGATCGATTGATGGTCTCTGAATACCCTCTATTTACCGATGCTCATATTGTAGGTGAGGTCCGGGATAAGTATGGACCGTATCAACTCCTAAATACGGTTGCTGCAATGGCAGCAGGAGAATCGGTGCCCGCTATAGTTTTACGTGTTGGGAAGTATGTAGAGAACACGACACCGCAACGGAAGGAAACTAACTTCGGGCGGTATCATGGCGGCTCTTTATCAGATGAGCTTGCCGCATTGTTGTCACTGTGTATGGGTGTACGCGTAAAAGCAGGAGATGAGACAAGATGGTTTTTGCCCGATGACGACCCCATGGGAAAACCAATAAATTTACACTTGCACAACAATCCAATTCTTATCAAGAGAGCTCCGCAAAACGCCATCCTTCCCAGTGCGCTGGGCACACATAATATAGAGCACGTACAGTTAATTGAAACGCTGCCAAGGCTTTCCGTTTCTGCCGCAATTGCCCTTGTCAGAGCAGCACGGCTTTATCAAGATGCTATTTGGATAATCGAATCTGAACCACAATTATCTTGGATATTGCTGGTATCGGCTATTGAAATAGCAGCAGGGCAGTGGGTTGCTGCTGAATATGATGTAATGGAGGCATTTAGAGAATCTTGCAGTGAGTTGGTAGCTTATCTTGAGGAAACTGCTGGCCAAGAAGCTGTCGAGAGGGTTGCTCAACAATTTGGACCATACTTGAAGAGCTCAAAGAAGTTCCGAGATTTTATCAGAAACTTTCTGCCGCCTCCCCCGACAGAGCGACCGGACGAAATTTTTCGGGTTTCGTGGGCACCCAGGAATATCAAAGATGCGATGGTGAAAATATACGAGTATCGGTCTAATGCACTTCACGCAGGTATCCCTTTCCCCCCATCGATGAGTATGAGGTTTGGTCTTAAGGAGGAAAAGCCAGCGGCAGGAATGAGTGTGGTTGGGCAGGGTGGCACCTGGCTGGCAAAAGATACGCCTATGTTAATCCATATATTTGAATATATTGTGCGGAATTCATTGCTTAAATGGTGGGGGGCAATGATTACTGACGTTTACTGAAATGGTAGACATTGCACAAAATTGCACATTTGGTGTTCAACTGTTCAACTGTAAATTTCCCAGAGTTAGACGGCCGTTTTTTGCCTGTTTTGGCACAAAAAACGCTGAACACATAGGGCTGAACACCGGGCCGGGGTGAACGGAGGATATACAGAGCTAACCCCCAAATACGGCCGTTGCATTCCACGAACCAAGCGTGTCTTGCCGATCCCTGATCCCCCACACCGTTCCAACAAGGTGTACAATAGAAGAAAGGGACACGCCCAGGTTTAGAGCCTGGGCGTGAACTTGGGAAGCTGCTTCTCCTAATCTTGACCGGATTGCGGGGCAGCTTCTTTCTTTTGGGTAGCCAGCAGTTTGTAATGACGCCAGCGAATCCATAACTCAACTACGCCAGTCGCCGCGCCGACAAGCCCGATAACTAACCCGCCAATAAGGACTATCTGCCCGATTGTAAACATTATCATCACCTCCTTTTTAGCCATAATCTGAGTAATCTCATTGGTTTTGAATAGGCTTTTTCTTTATCACTATAGTATCCGGGTACTAGCCTCAAGAATAGCCGTACTTTAGTCTATGATGGTCATGGTATTGTTTTCCGACACCACACTCACCCACAATTCGTGTGCAACAGCTTTGGCTCATCATTGGGGACGGACTGCTATTCACCTCTATTCACCTTTATAACCCGATCATAACATGCAATAAGTACCGTTGTCCCTTTGGGGTCGTTATGGGGCAGTTATCGGGTAAGACATGGGTTTTTGCACCGCACCAGTGTTCCGGTACACTTCCACACCATAATGACCAGAGTTATAGCCTGTAGCATCTTCAAAGGGGGAACAGGGAAAACGACGGCAGCGGTCAACCTGGCTGCCGCTCTCTCCCTGTTAAACCGCCGCGTTTTGTTGGTAGATTTAGACACCCAGGGGCAGGCCGGTACACATCTCGGACACACGGCCGTGCCTGGTGTAGCTGACTTCATACGTGGTCAAAACACCCTCATCTTCGGACGGCACAACCTGGATTTACTCGCCGGTGGTAACGACTTGGCCGGGCTGAAAATGGAGATTGCCCGCCGGCCGTTTGGTGGTGAACACGTGATCGCCGACGCACTACGGCCATTACACGGTAACTATGATTACATCATCCTGGACACCGGGCCGGGTTTCGATAGCCTTAGCATTGCCGCCCTGTTTGCTGCTGATGAGGTATTGGCGCCCGTGAAGCTGGAGCCGCTGGCCGTTGACGGGCTGGTGCAGTTTGTTCAGCAGTTAACTAACATTCAACACCACCGTGACGTAGAACTGCGCTACATCGTGCCCAGCGCCCTGGATCGGCGTGTGGCCCAGACCGGTGAGATTCACGAGCAGCTTCTGGCGCACTTTGGCGGCCTGGTTTGCGATCCCATTCGCTACAATGTCCGGTTAAGTGAAGCCGCTGGGCATGGGCAACATATTTTTGAGTACGACCCTGGCAGTAACGGCGCGGCCGATTTTGCCACTCTCACGGAGCGCGTGTTGAACGATGAGTAGAGACAAGACCCCCAACCTGTTAGACCAGTTAACTGGCGCGGCGAAGGCACAAAAACAGCAGACGCCCAAAACGGCCGTTGACCAGCCCTCTGCTGAAGAAGAACGGCGGGACCTCGTAACGGGCAAGCGCAAGGTCACGTATTACATTGCTGACGATGTGCTGGAGCGTTTAGAAGACGCCTGGGTACGTGAGCGACGCCAGGCCAAACGGGATGATCGTGAGCCGCTTTCCAAGTCGCAGATGGTAGAACAGGCCATCTTGCAGTACCTCGCCAAACGGCCGTAATACCTTAACACCATAACACCATCTTTATGGTGTGCTTCCCCCACCCCACCCAACCCATTCCCTAAAAACTCACAAATTAAACCGGCAGGTTGCCCCTTGCCTTACTCGTTTTTTCTGGTATTATGGTGTAACGTAACACCATAATGGAATAACAAAAAGCCCCTGGCGAGTGCTGTAACACTCCCAGGGGCAGGCCAGGCGAACGGAGCGCCCGACGGCATAATCATAGCCGATCACCCGCTCCCTTCGCAAAAACGAACGGAGCGTTTTTGTGGCAAACCAAAACCGGTGCAGCTTCACCACTGCCCACCATACCCCAACCGCATACCCAACACGACGCGCCCTCCCCTGCTGGATGGGCGCGTTTGCGTTTGGGCAGCTTCCACGCCTGGCAAAAGGAGAAGGACACGGCCGTTAACGGGCTGGCTACCCACACCACCGGCGGCAATGGAAACGGCCGTACCTGCCCCCGGTGAAGAAGCAAATACGGCCGTCTCACAAACCTAATGGAGATTGTAACTCATGGCAGAAAAAAAACTGAATGACTGGCAGAAACAAATACAGGAGGCAAACGGTGTAGTCCGTGCCCTGGGCAACCTGACCAGTGACATTATTGACAGTGTAGCCGAGTTTGGCGCGTTCATTCCCCTGGCTGAGATTATCGTCACTGTGGCTGTTTACAGCGCGGCCGGGCTGGGCGAGTTCTACGGCATTGAAGTCCTGGCCGGGCTGGTGTTCGCACAAGTGGCCGCCCTGTACCTGGCTGCCCACTATCGTGACACGGCCATGCACCCCATCGGCCAGGGCGCGATCTTCCTCAGCGTGATCGTTGGCGCGGTCAATACCGCAACGGCCGTATACATGGCAATGATTCACGGCCAGGGCGCGGCGTGGGTTGGATACGTGCCCGCGTTCAGCGCCGGGATCGCCGTCCTCCTCATGTACACCGCCAAATTGTTCACCAGCGTTCGTGTCCATAGTCGCAAGCGGTTA
This sequence comes from uncultured Chloroflexota bacterium, assembly GCA_900696625.1. Lineage (GTDB taxonomy): Bacteria > Chloroflexota > Anaerolineae > Promineifilales > Promineifilaceae > CAADGU01. Next base: position 7,766 of record CAADGU010000024.1, read on the forward strand.
ACTGCCGTCGCTACCAATGAACTGGCAGAATTGAACCGGAAAGGCGACGCGGACAGACGGCAAGCCGCCCTCCTCGATGACATGCAAAACACACGGTTGCAAATGCAATCTGACGCCCTGAACGATCTGGCGAATGACAGCCGTATTCGAGCCATCCAGCGCCGGGCCATGTACCAGACAGTGGTCAAGGGCATTTTGGACAACTACGCCATTCACCCCAACAGTGTGTTAGGCAAGGAACTGCTGCACCTGGCGCGTGAGGCGGCTCACGGTGCAGCCGATGATACGGCCGTGTCTGAACCCGAATTAGACCCCACTGTTTGGCGTGACGATTTTTTACCAGAACACCAGCCCCGGACGCCGTCGCCCTCATCGAATGGGAGATAGCCGATCATGAAGCAAGAACGTTTGACCTCATTTGTTTACGGTGTGGCCATGGTTTTACGGCTACCCGGCCAAACGGCCGTTACTGTTCTGAAACGTGCGAGCAGGCTCAGGCTGAAGCCAGGGGCACGGCCAACACCCGCCCGGACGTGTGTGCCAACTGTGGGCAGCTTCTCTCCGAAAGCCAACGCCACCACGCCGGCCGTTACTGTTCAGGGCGGTGCAAAAACACGGCAAAGAAACGGCGGCAACGGGCAAGGACGGCCGTGCCTGTTTGACGGCCGTGTACCCCCCCTAAATAGCAGGGTGCTGGTGCTGGTCTTGCTGGCCTTCTTCCTGACGGGTTGCGCCGTCGCTGTTGGCCCCAATGCCCAGGCCAACGCGGGTAGCATCGTCGCCAATGCAGACGATGGATCAACGGCCGTGATCGGCGTAGGGAATGACGTGAATACGACCGTTGCACCGACGGCCGTGCCTGCCAACAGTAGCCGGGTTGCACCGATGATTGTTTTTCTGGTGTCTGTCACCGGCTTGATTATCGGTATTGTTGGCGGTTTGTACCTATCCACGAGAGAGGAAAATGGCAACGAAAAACAGCCCGACTTTCTATGAAGATGCCCAGGGCACGGCCGTTGGAAGCTGTGCCTATTGTGGACGGCCGTTATACCGCAAAGGTAACGACGGCCGTCTCCCCAAATTCTGTAACACGTCATGCCGCGTGAACCATTGGCGGCAATCGAAAAGGAAGCAAGCTGATGAGCAAAGATAACGTTTTTTGGATTCTAGTGATCATCGTTGGCCTGCTGCTGGCTGGCAAAATGGGCTGGCTACCTCAACCGGGTGGGGGAGGGCAACCAACGGCCGTGCCCGCGCCCCAACTGGTACCAGTTCAGACGGCCGTACCAGCTTCTCAGCCAGCGTCGGGAATGGCAACGGCCGTCCCTGTCGAAACCTGGGCAGGGGCAGCGCCAACGGCCGTGCCTGACCTGGTGATCATCTCGCCACCAGCCACGTGGACGGCCGTGCCCCCGGCGACGGTAACGGCCGTGCCACCACCAGCCCAGGCCCACAGCCTGCAAGATGTTTTTTTGATTTACAGGGAAGCTGCTGCACCGTGCATAAACGCTATCCAAATGAATCAACCGCTAACGGCCGTGTGTCAGACCATCCGCGCCGATCTCATCCGGATCGCAGCAGAGCAGGGGGCACGGCCGTGAGCATCACGATCAACGTTTACCACCTCATGTTGTGCGGCACCGTCCTGGCTATGGGCTTCATAGCTGGCGTGATAGTTGTCACGGCTACCAGCGACATAGTGCGCAACCTGATTTATGGATGGATGGATAGGCAGGCCGACGCCGACGCCTTGCGGCGAAAAGGCGGGGGCGGGCCATCTGAATAGAAGCACGGCCGTGCCTCAGAACGGGGCACGGCCGTCCAGAAGGACAATGAAATGAGTGGCGGAGTGATGACTTGTCAATCCTGTGGTAGAGCAGTCACCACAGCGGAAACATACGGTAAGCAGGACGTGGGCGACGCAAAGTCGCTCAAGTGGCTGGAGAACAACAGCGGGACAATTTGCCAGAACTGCCAGAAGGCGAAGGTAGCAGTCGAGGGCAAAGCCCCACGCCCGATCTTCCGGTTCCTGCACCGTTAAAGGGATTTTATAAACAGGCCGGGACACGGCCGTATAACGACAACACCCCCGGCGGATCAACCGGGGGTGTGTCTGGAGAAAAAACAATATGAGCGACCTAACCCATGAAAAAAAGCAGTATCCGGTTGATTTTGATTTCGTCTATTCCTCGTTACAAACAACCCTTTGCTATCTGGAAATGGCGATGGAAACAACGCCCACGCCTGATGTCGAGGCGGCGTTAGCCAATTTTCGCCGACACATCACGCACATGAAAAATGTACGGCCGGCGCTGGCAGCAGCCAGGTACGCGCAAAATTAGGCCGTATAAACGGCAACACCCTCGGCACAAATGCCGAGGGTGTACCTCAAGGAGAACAGATCATGTTACCAATGGACGGCAACCCGCCGTCAATTCAACTAAACTAAATGGAAGAAGCCCGCGCCGGTGGGAGGATCGGCGCGGGCTTCTTCAAATTTCGGACCCACTCCGATTATACCACTTTCCCCCATTTCGGTTTTCACAATTTCACGATAAGCGTCAACCAGGTCAACGACCACGCTGAATCGTTGTTCCTGGGGACGGCCGTGGTGATCCCGTCCCGGCGCGGCGTACACGTCAAAACCCCGCGCCCGCAATGCAACCACCAGGCGCTCAACGTCAACATCATTTTTGCCAGGTCCCAAGTCAGACGGGGCGATGTAAACAGCCATCAGTCTCTTCCTTTTGGCACGGCCGTGCCTCTTGCCAATTGTTGTGTTATCCCGCATCCAGGCTTTTTGACGCCCATTTTTTGCCTCATTTTCACGCCCGAAAAACAGGCGTCAGCTTTTTGCGGCTGGCACGGCCGTGCCAGCCAACCGCGCCCGCACCTGAGCCAACCGTCCCATGAGCAGATCGGCAATGTCCTGCACCGCCCGCGGCCGCGCCGGGGGTGGGGTGGGTGGGAGTTCACCAGCCATAGCCAACCGGAATTTTTCCATGATTGACGCGCCAATTTCCGCATGGGCGGCGGCGTGGTCAGCAGGCGGTTGTGTCACCACCTGCACCTGCTGCTCTAGTTTTTCAACCCGCGTTTTGATGTTCACTGATTTTGGCCTCCAGCATTTCAATGCGTTTTACCAAGTCATGCGCCTCAAATAATTTCGGCCCATGTTCAATAATGGCAATCGCCGCCCGCAGCTTCACCGTCGGCGACGTTTCTTTGCCTTCCACCAGGTTCACCATGGTTGTAACGGCCGTATCCATGGCACCAACCATCCGCCGCGCCACATCGCTGACGGCCGTGCCCGTGGCCTTGTCCAGGGCGGCGCGGACGTTGGGATCATTCATATACCGGTCAATCGTGCGCACAGTAACGCCGGCGGCTTCAGCAGCAGCAGCTTTGTCACCGCCACCGGCCAACACTTCTACGGCGCGGCGCTGGTTTGCGTTCAATGCTGCATAGACCAGATCGGCGACATTTTCAGACATTGCCGTCCCCCTCTTGCACAATTGCCCACGAGCCGAAATGAGGTCGGTAAACAGGTACACCCGCCAAACTAAGTGCGTCCATTAAATAGCTCACACCATTGGTGTTGGCGTAGCCCAGCCGGTCGGCCAGCTCGCGGCTTCGCATTTCGCCGTTCAGCATGAGCAGGTAGGTGGCTTTGGCCGCCCGCGCCTGTGGGCCGAGTTCTGGCCAGCGGAGTGGGAGATCATCAGACATTTAACGTCGCCCATTCCCCGCCGGCAGCCACGTCACGTTGACGAAATTCAACCGGGAATCCAGTGCCGATATGTGGCCGCGCCGCTGCCAGTTCTTCAGCCGTCGCCACCACGATAGGCACGGCCGTGCCACAATGGGCACAACGGCCGTCAGTAACAAACTGCTCATGTGACCACCATCCACAAAAATGGGTGGGCATGATGCACGGCTCACAATGTTTCATCGGCGATTGAAAACGTAACAAAATGCCGCTGCAACTGTGGCAGGTGATGGTTTCTGTTTCGCGCTTCATATGAGCGTAATGCAGGCCGGCCGCCTTTGCCCTGTCCAGGGCAGCAAACAGGCGACGGCCGTACCTCGCCATGTCGCCGTCAACGGCCGTGCCAGGCAGGAAGAAGCCGCCCGCCCGTTTCTCGCCGGGCCGCTGGGGGCCGGGTTGCATCATGGGCGTGATGAGGGTAGGCGTATGCTCGTCCAGGTTGTCGGCAATCCACCCATACAACCGGTTTTGTGCCTCCGTTGCTTCACGGTCTGTTTGCATATGGGGCGGCGCGATTACGTCGCCAATGATGAGATGCACCCCGGCGCGTTTCCATTCCAACGCCGATTGAAACACGGCCGTTAACGCCCCAGGTGCATCCATCCAACGGGCATAAAAGGCAGGCGCGGCGCTGCCTTTGATACCCAGGTCTA
>CAADGU010000025.1 GCA_900696625.1 uncultured Chloroflexota bacterium
CACCGGCAAACGGCCGTTCATCAAACGTGTGCAGGTCAATGACCGACTCAAACAGGTGGTGTTCAATGGCAAAACCGCGCTTCTCGGCAAAACGTAGGCAGGCCGGGCACTCTTCACGCACATCACTGGTGAGCAGCGTGGCCCCCTGCTCGCGGGCAAACGACCACACGGTTTCATACAACTGCGCCCCCAACCCCTGCTGCCTATGCGCAGGATGCACACAAAGCCACAATTGAAAACGGCCGTCCGCCGCATGAGCCGGATGCAACGCCACCCCGTACCCCACCAGACGGCCGTCAGGTGCTGCCACCACCCAGCGGCGGCGAATTTGCCCCGGTGGATTGTTGGCCTCCCATTCAAACAGGGAAACGGCCGTGATCGGCTGTGGCCCCACGGCCGTCAATAATTCGGCCAACGCCGTAAAATCCTGTTCCGGCACCGCCGGGCGGATGATGTAATTGGTAGACATGCTTTTACTCCTATTGAGATTAGGAGATTGAGAGATTAAGAGATTGACCGCCCAATCTCCCAATCTCCTAATCTCTCAATCTCACTCTTCACCGGCCCACAACCGCCGCATCTCCTCGCTGGTTTGCAGCAGTTCATCCAGCGTACCGGTGGCCGCCACACGGCCGTCTTGCAACACAATAATCTGGTCGGCGCGGCGCAGCACGGCGCGGCGGTGGGAAATAACCAGGCAGGTTGGCCGGTTGCCATCCTGCCCGCTAAACAGCCGCTCCCACAGCAGCGCCTCCGTCTCCACGTCCAAGGCGCTGGAGAGGTCGTCAAACACCAGCAGTTCGGCATCACGGGCAAACATGCGGGCGGCGGCGGTGCGCTGCACCTGCCCACCGGACAGGCGCACCCCACGCGGCCCCACCACCGTATCCAACCCTTGCTCCATGTCACGAACGTCGCGGTCGAGCACGGCCGTCGCCACCGCCCGCGGCACGTCCACCTGCTCCTCCGGCAGCCCCAACAGGATGTTCTCGCGGATGGTCTCGCTGAACAGGCGCGGAATCTGGCCGGTATAGGCGGCGCGGGGCGGGATGAAAAAGGTCGCCGGGTCAGCCACTTGTTCCCCATTCCAATAAATCTCCCCTTCGCCCGGCGGCAGCAGCCCCAACAGCGCCTTCAACAGCGTGGTCTTGCCCGCGCCAATGCGCCCGGTGACAACGGTGAAAGAGCCGCGCGGCAGGGTGAAGGAGATGTCTTGGATGGCGTAATCCGTGATGCGTGATGCGTGACGAGTGACGAGTGAGCCGTCACCCAACTGCTCGCGGACGCTGCGTCCGTCGCTCACTGCCAACTGCTCACCGCTCACTGCCAACTGCTCACTGCTAACTGCCAACTGCTCACCGCTCACTGCTAACTGCTCACCGCTCACTGCCAACTGCTCACTGCTCACTGCTAACTGCTCACCGCTCCCCGGATACCGATACCCCAATCCCCGTACTTGCAATTGTTCCAGCCGGTGGACGGCCGTTTTGGGCGTGTAGGGGAGGTCGGGGGGTGGCCCGTCACGGCCGTCGAAGTAGATAGGGTGGTGCGCTACCACTTCACCGGGCGGGGCGCCCTGCATCATTGTCTCCATACGTTGGTTGGAAACGGCCACCTGGTTATACCGGGTAATGACCGTGCCCGCCATGCGCATGAGGCTCGTCACCGGCCAGATATAGGCGGCGAACAGGGCAAAATCGCCCACCGTGAATTCACCGGCATACATCGCCTGGGCCACAAACAGCAAAATCAGGCCAACGCCCATATCCACCGTGCCGTTGGAGAAGGCTTCCACCACCTGCGCCAGCAGCCGGTCTTTGACCATCGCTTCCTTGCGCCGCTCATTCTGGGCGCGGAAACGGGCCACAATGCGTTCTTCGGCATGAGCCACTTTCAAAGCCTGGGCGCTGTTGAACATATCGGCAATGAGACCGGTGACCTGGCTGGTGGCTTCGCGGCTTTTGGCGCGGTAGGCGCGGGCGCGGTGGCGCAGCCGTTGGGCAATAAAGACCACCGCCGCCAATGGTAAAAAGACGCCCACCGTCACCGTGACGCTGATTTGTAACATGATGGCAAAGGAGAAAGCGGCCATAAAAATGAGGCCCACCAGGTCATCAATAACCACGATGCCTTCCAGTAATGCTTCGGTGTCATCGCGGAAAGTGCTGATCGCTTCGCCGGTGGAGAGGCGTCCGCCCTCCGGTTTACGCGGCAAGGGGTCAGCGCCGGGTCGCTGCAAAATGCGCGCCAACATATTGCGCATGAGCAGGCCATAGCTGTGGTATTGGAAGTTGATGTAACAGAGCGCCGCGCCCGCCAGCGACACCCCCATCACCAGCGCCGCCGCCACTTGCAGCCCCACAAAGGCCCATACGGTCACATCCAGGTCGTTGACGCCCGTCAGCCAGTCAAAAAAGAGCTTGAGGATGAGGCCAACGGCAATCGTGGCTACCATGTGAATGGAAATGGTGATCACGTCGCCGACGTAATAAACGGGGCGGAAGGTCATCAGTCGCCAAAAGTATTGGTAGGTTTTTAGGGTTGGTGTGTTCATAGTTATGATGAGATCAGGAGATTGAGAGATTGGGAGATTAGTAAAGCAATCTCTCAATCTCCCAATCTCTCAATCTCCTCCAGTCCGGTCTGCAAAAGCCGATAAAAATGTGACTGTGGGTCATTGGCCAGTTGGGCACGTGGGCCGTGTTCCAGGGCACGGCCATCACCCAACACCAATATCTCGTCCGCCCGCTGCACCGTGCCCAACCGGTGGGCGACGATGATGGCGGTGCGGTTGGTGAGCAGCCGGTCGGTAGCCCGTTCGATCAGCCGTTCCGTGGCCGGGTCCAAACGGGACGAGGCTTCATCCAGAATGACTAGCCCTGGGTCCGCTAGAAAGACGCGGGCGAAGGCCAATAGCTGCGCTTCCCCGGCGGAGAGGCTGGTATCGGCTGCCAGTTCACTGTCCAGGCCGTTGGGCAGCCGGTTCAGCCAGTCACGCAGCCCCAATTCATCGAGGACGGCGAGGATACGGCCGTCGGGAATCTCGTCATTAAACAGCGTCAGATTGTCACGCAGGGAAGCATGGAACAACTGCACATCCTGCGTCACCAGGCCAATGTGCTGCCGCAGTTGGGCCTGTTTGGCCCGGCGAATGTGAAACCCACCCAGCCGCACCATGCCGCCGGTGGGGTCATAAAAGCGGAAGAGCAGCTTGGTGAGCGTAGATTTACCGCTGCCGGTGCGCCCCAACACGCCCAGAATGGTGCCGGGGGTCAGGGAGAAGTTGATGTTGTCGAGTACGGCCGTGTCCGGGTCATCGGCGTAATAAAAAGAAACGTTAGCAAATTCCACCGCCAGCGGGCCGGCTGGAAAATCCACACCCGGCCCGTCCGTCAGGGTGGGCTGCTGCGCCCACAGTTCCACAATGCGGTTGACGCTGGCCCCGGCGCGCTGTAAATCTTCCACCTGCCGGTTGATGCGCCAGAGTGGGTCTTTGATCAGGTCAATGTAGTAGAAAATGAG
>CAADGU010000026.1 GCA_900696625.1 uncultured Chloroflexota bacterium
CCCTTCCACCTTTTGCAGGGCATTGTACGTCCCCCGGTTTTCAATGATGCGGGCGGCAAAATGTTTGTCGTCTAGCAAGAGGAGGCGGTGGTAGCACATGTTACGGCCGTACTCCACATCGTTCACAATCACCACATTGCTGGCAATATACCGTCCCGCATCCTCCGGCAGGTGCAGCAAAATGGGCAGGTCGCGTAAATCAAACTGCTCCAGCACCACTTCCTGGCAGGGGGCGTTTTCCACCATCGCCGGCTCAATGGGATTCGCCACTGCCTGCGCCAGATGATCCAGCAAATGGGGCAGTTCCACCCCCAAATCCATACAAAAGTAGCGTCGGTCAGCACACGGCCCGGCAATGACGCGCCAACCGGGATACCCCTTGATCTGATTAAACAGGACGGGCCGCCCTTCCAGGGCATGGGCCACATTCGCCAGTTCATAGGTGGTGTCTACCGGGGTATCAATGGTGATCAGGTCGCCGGTCACGGCCGTTTGTTCTATAAATTTTCTCAGACTCATGGTTGTTCCTTTAAGATATTAGATGACGTGCCCAATGTCGCCATATCTATTTTTACCAGATGACGGCCGTTTGCAAAAAGATTCGGCATATACCCTCCCCAATGCGTTGTGAATGGAGGCGAGGCTTTAGCCGATGCGTGGTTCGCCTAAAGGCTCTCCTCCGACTGTCCACATTTGAGATGGGGACACTATAGACAGCCTTCTCTCATTATCGTAAAATCTGATTGTGCGAATATGCGATTTCAGGAGAATATGACGATGGACTATGAAGTGAAAACCTACACCGTGCGCCTGCGGGAACGCGGGCAGCTTACCTTGCCCCAGCCCGTGCGCGAAAGCCTGGCCGAGGTTGTTGATGATTTGGATTTACTGACGCTGGTACAAATTGATGACATGCTCATTTTGACGCCTAAAAAATTGTATGTGACGGAACTGGCAAAACAGATTTCAGCCGAAATGGAACGTACAGGGGTGACATTGGCCGATTTGCTTGAAGGGTTGGCTGAAGAGCGTGAAGCAATCTGGCGTGAGCGCCTGGCGGGTGAAGGTCTGGCGGACGAAGGTCTGGCAGAAGCGGTAGGGGAATGAAAAACAGGATTTTTGCCGATGCCAATATACTCATTGCCGGTTCAGCATCAGATAACGGCGCCAGCCATGCGGTGTTGAAAATGGCGGAATTTGGCATGTATACGCTGGTGGTTTCCAGGCAGGTATTGGACGAGGCTGACCGGAACATGCGCCAAAAACTTCCTGGCGTTTACCCGCAATTTGTGGCGCTGATGAGCCGCCTAAACCTGGAAATTGCGCCTGACCCGCCGGCTGCGGAAACGGCCCGGTGGGTAGGAATTATTGAAGCGAAAGATGCGCCGATTTTGGCAACGGCCGTACTCGCCAGGGTAGATCGTTTTTTGACCCTGAACACCAAAGATTTTACGCCAGCAGTAGCCGCCCAAAGCGGCCTGCTCATTCAAACGCCCGGTGATCTGATCGCAAACATCCGGGCGATTGTAGATGCCACATTATGATGGAGTTAAGCGATTGCCCACCACGACAGAAAATGGATACACGGATGAGACGGATTGGACGGATAAACACGGGCTTTTATCTTATCTGTGAAAATCAGTCTCATCCGTCCAATCCGTGATCCCATTTCCACAGCAACCAGCGCCCGATCAAAAATGCTATAATACCGGCATTTGTACAGCATGTAATGATTTCTGTTGGAGAAGAAAATGCTGAACTCCATTCACATCCAAAACTTCCGCCTCTTCAAAGATTTCCATATCAATGACCTGGCCCCTGTCAACCTGATTGTGGGAAAAAACAATGTTGGCAAGAGCACTCTTTTAGAAGCGATATACTTATTGGTAAAACAACAACAGCAAAATGATTTTTTGGACACACTTCTGAATCTAGTTGAATTAAGAGGTGAGTCAACAGGTGCGTCACCAGGTGGAAGACATTATCATCTCAAGCACTCCTTCTTTGCGCATAAGTTCGAGAGCAAAACGCCAATTCGTTTAGCGTCAAACGGCGCCAATAATTTTTCACTGGAGATCTGCCCTGTGCCGGATAGGAATTCTATCGAGGTAAAGCCTGGTCTTGCAGAGGAATTTTCTTTGCCAGTGAATTCGGTAGGGGATTTTAAGCGTGGCTTCCAAGACAGATTCCCCCCTGTTCCAGAACAGATCGTTTCTCAGTATATTAGAGCCTCAGGCCTAAATTATTTACAACTACGCCACCTGTGGGATCAAATCCAGCTTACTCCCAAAGAAGATAATGTGGTTCAAGCGTTGAAAATTTTGGAAAACAATGTACAGCGTATTGGTTTTCAGATGGCTGATTCGGGCATTATCGTGAAATTGGAAGACGAGGAACCCGTGCCCCTTGGAAACATGGGTGATGGAATGTCGCGTATTTTAGGCATCGTCATGTCACTTGTTACATCTGCGGGTGGGTACTTACTTGTAGATGAAATTGATACAGGGCTGCATTATCGGGCAATTACAGATATGTGGCGATTGATAATTGAGACAGCTACGCGCCTGGATATTCAGGTAATGGCTACTACGCATAGCTACGATTGCCTCCGCTCCTTTGCCGAAGCGTTAGAAATGCAGGAAGATAAAACGGTTGGGGCTTTGTTCCGTTTACAGCGTCGGGATGAGGAGATTCAAGCAGTGAAGTATGATGCCGAGCGGTTGGCCTTTGCCATCA
>CAADGU010000027.1 GCA_900696625.1 uncultured Chloroflexota bacterium
ACGACGTAATAGCGGGCGTTCATGTAGATGAGGCCCAGGCTGTCGTTGTGTTTGTGGCCGGTGTAGCCCCGGTCGGTGATGGGGTTGCCGCCGCTGCCGCCGCGATAGCCACCAAAAGGTAGGTACCGTGTCTGTGTAACGCTGCCGTCCGGGTGCCGCATGGCGCTGGTGCTGCCCAGGTGGTCGCTGAAGAAGTAGTGGAGTTGGTTGCTGAAGGTCGTCACCCGCACGTCGTCGAACTGGACGCTGCTGTTTTGCGTCTTGAAAGCGATGTGGTTGCCGCCGGTCAGGGGGGTGCTGTCCTGGCGGCTGAGAGCATATACCCCATCCCGCCACAAGTCCAGCCGCCCCGTAGCCGGGTCATACACCACTTCGTACAGATGCGTGCCCCCGTTGGCGGCGGGGAAGTCGGTGCTGCCATTGCAATTGTTGCCGGTGGGTGTGTTTTCGCACAGTTGTAACTGCGTCTCTGTCTGCCACACGCTGTAGGCGTAGCCGTGATATTGGCTGTTGCCGGGGTCGCTGGCGAAGAAGTACAGCCCGGCTTTGCGGTTGGCGCTCTGGAAGGTGATGCGCCAGCGGTAGCGGCTCATGCCGTTCTGCGTCAGGGCGCGGTGGCTGTTGCTGGCGCTGTTGTCGGTATTCGTCTGCTGGTAGGCGTAACCGAGACCGGTGTTTTGTATGCTCCATGTGCCGGCCACGGCCGTCCAGCCATCGGCGTCCCCATCGCTAAACGTATCCACCAGTTGTGGTGTGCTGCTTTCATCCTTTAGCCGCTGGCCGATGTTCTGCCCGGCTACGCTGTACAGGCTGCGGTAGGCGGTGGTTGCCGGCGTGAGCTGCTGCCCTAACACCACGTTGCTGAACGCCAGATAACCCGCATCCAGGTTCACCATCAGTTTCAGACGCACGGTGTTGATGCCGGGTTCGGCTGTGAAGGCATAGGCTGCCTGCGCCGCGCCGTTGAAGTTGGCTGGGTTTTGCCAGAAGGTATGGGGTGTGCTGCCATACAATAATACCATCTGCCCGCCCTGTCCCTGTCCAGCCTGCACACTGCCGCTGACCTGGGCGGCTATCTCGTACTCCTGGCCGGCCGTCACGGCAATCGGGTCGCTGTAAGCTGCCAGGGTGACGCCGCTGAAGGTCAGGTGCCCTTTATCCAATACCACCTCTGTCCCTACCTGAAAACTGCTGATGCCGCTAGGCGTCGTAAAATTGCCGCTCACATTCTGGCTGCCATTGAAGACACCTGCGTTCCGCCACTCATAGCCAATCGTCCCATTGCTGTATTTGACGAACAAACGGCCACCATTGGCGCTGTTTAGCTGCCCACTTACCTGCGCCGTCAGGTCATGCAACTGGCCGGGGCGGGCGGTGATGGCCGCACTCACGGCCGTCAGGGTCACGTCGCTAAAAGTGAGATGCCCTTTGTCCAGCACCACTTCGGTCCCTACCTGGAAGCTGCTCACGCCGCCGGTCGGTGTAAAGTTGCCGGACACCGTCTGGCCGCCGCTAAAGGCGGCCGTGTTCTGCCAGACATCAATCATCGTCCCGGTATTGTACCTGACGAACAGCCGACCGCCATTGGCGCTGGCCAACACGCCGTTCACCCCGGCCGCCAGGCTGTACGTCTGGGGGCCGCTGTGGGGAATGGTCGCACTCAGGGTGCTGAGGGTCAAATTACTGAAAGCCAGGTGTCCCTTATCCAGCACTACCTCTGTGCCTATCCGGAAAGTTCCGGCGGGTGGGGTGAAGGCATGGTTCACGTTCTGGTTGCCGCTGAAGGGCGCCGTGTTTTGCCAGACGCTCACGGGCGCACCGCCGTTGTATCGCAGGAACAACCGGCCGCCGCCGGCGCTGTTCAGTTCCCCGGCCAGTTGCGCCGCCAGGTAGAATTCCTGGCTGCCATCGGCGGGAATGGGCTGGCTGAGGGTGCTCAGTTTGACGGTATCAAAAGCCAGCCAGCCCTCGTCCAGCGCCGTCATCAACCCCACCCGCATCCGGGTAGCGGTAGCATGGCTGATGCTGCCGCTTACCGTCTGTGGCGCGGCCGGCTGGTTGTAATCCGTCACCTGCCAGATGGGTGTGACGGCCAGCAAATTATCCTGGCTGTCATAGAAGTGAGCTGCCACCCGGCCGCTCACTTCCCCCACCGGCCCGTCCAGTTCCCCCCACACGCTGGCCGACAGCTCATAGGACTGGCCCGGCACGATAGATAGGGGCTTACTGAGAGCAGTCATTCTTACCCGGTCAAAGAGCAGCCAGCCATCGGCTACATCGTCGTCTATGCTGGCCGCCAGCCCTACGCGCAGGCTGGTTGTGCCTGGCGGCGTGCTGAAGCTGCCGCTTTGCAGGACGGGCGGACTCTGGCTGTAGTCCACCCCGCCCCAGACCGTGTCGGTGTTTATCTCCGCGCCGGCCGCGTCATAATAAACCACGGACAGGGCGGCGCTGGCCTGCCCGGCAGCCTCCGTTTCCCCGGCGATGAGGGCGGATAGTTCATAATCCTGCCCGGCCTGGGCGGGGATGGGCTGGCTGAGGGTGGCCAGGCGCGTCCCATCCAGCGCCAGCCAGCCGCCCAGCCGTTCTGCCTCCAGGACTATCTGGAAAGCAGTGATACCGGGCGGCATGGTAAAGGTGGCTTCCACTGGAGACCAGCCCACTACGCTTCCAACCAGTTGCGTCGCCGACCAAAGCGTTTGCTGTCCCTGAAGCGCCTCTTCATTGTAGAAATACACGTGCAGCCGTACCGGAGTTGGCGCCGCCATTAGTCCGCGCACGTAACTCCGCAGGTGGTATGTTTCTCCTTCCGTAGCCGGGAAGAGGCCGGTTTGCGCCTGGCCGCCGCCTTCATTCGTCAGCAAGTAGCCGCCGGTGGGCTGCGGCGTTTCCGGGCTGCTCCAATGCCCCAGGCTCTCGCCCCAATACCCGGTCGCGGCCGGATAATCACGATCCCGCTGCACCGACCAGCCTAGTGGCTCTGGCGGCGTGTTAAAATCCCAACCGGCCAGCGGGCCTCTGTCCACGTCCACCACCACCACGTTGTCCACCGCTATCCAGCCCCGGAAGAATTCGCCTTGCAGCCGCAGTTCCATCTCTACGGCTCCGACCGGCGGCTGGTGGGCAGCCATTATCTCCTGCCAGCCGCTGCTGTTGTCGGCGGTAGACCACAACTGATCTTCAACCGGGAATGGAGGCCCGGTTTCGGTAAAGTAGCGGGCGACCAGGGACAAACGGCCGCTGTTCGGCGGCGACTGAAAGTGTACGTTGGCCCACAGGCTGGTCAGCAGGCTGGCGTCTGGCTTAAGTTCTATGCGCGGCGAAATGAGGGCGGCAAGGCCCAAGTTGCCCATGAGGAAGCTGTAATTGCCTTCAACCGGCGCGGCCGGCCCCTGCCCGGTGCGCTGCATGGCTGTGGCCGGATAGGCAGGATCCAGGGTGGTTGTCCAGGTATGGGCATCTTCAAAACCATCAGTAAAGATGGGAGCGCCCACGCCATTCCAGTCGCCCTCGTAAATTTCTATTTTGTCAAAGGCAATCCAGCCATCCAGAGGGCGGTCGGTGACAATGCGCAGCGTGCTGGGGACGGTCAGTTGGTTGGGCGGCATGGTAAAGACGGCGCTCACCTGCTGCCACTGGCTGCTGCCGCTGCCGACCACTGTCGCCCAGATGGGCAGCGGGTTGGCGCTGTTGCCGTAGGGAATCATCTCGACAGCTACTTTGCCGTCGGCCAGCCCCTGTCTGACCCAGAAGCGCAGGGTATAGGCGGCGTCTGGCGGCAGCGTGATGCCGGGACGTTCTAACAGGCCATGGGCCAGATTGTGCAGGGTGAGGGCACGGCCGTTACCGACCTGGGGCGCCCCTATCTCGCTCTCGTTAGCGGTAGAAGCAGCCGGTAAGGCCGGGTTTGTGCTGGTGTTCCAACTGCTGCCGGTGTGCCAGGGAGCGGGTTGGGTCTGGTCAAGGACAGATACATCGTCCAAAGCTAACCAGCCGTCCAGCCGCTCGGCCTCAACCACCAGGCGGAAACGGTCAGCATAGTAGGGGGCAGTAATGGACGAAGTTTCCTGCTTCCAGTCGCTTATGGCGAACGTATTTGCCTGCCAGACTGGGATTCGTTGTACAAATTGGCTGCCATTGTAAAACTCTACCCACAGTCGGCCGCCGCCAATGGTACCGGGGAAGGCGCCACGCAGCCAGGCGCCTACCAGGTATGTCTGGTAGGGGAGGGTATTGAACCAGGCGCTGCTGACGGCCGTAGCCTGCGCCCGGTTGGTGAGAGCATAGACACGGCCGTGAACAGGGTCTTCATCCATAAACTGACCTGGCTGGCCGTACCAGGCCGTCCCCGCCGGGAACGCGTCGTCGTTCTGCACACTCCAGGCAGGCGTCTCAAAATCCCAAAAGGCTACCTGGGAACCATCAGGGCCAGGGTGTTCGACGAAGATATTATCAATGGCCAGCCAGCCATCATAGAAGCTGCCGACCAGAGCAAGAGTAAACCCACTGATATTCTCCGGCGGCGCATCGGCGACGAGAACCGATTGCCAGGCCGAAGAGTTACTTAACTGGTCACTGTGCCAGAGCTGGCGACTGGTAATCAGCGTACTGTTGTTGTAATAGTGTACTACCAGTGCTACCCCATCCTCGTTACTATTGAGAGCGCTTTTCAGGTCGCGTTGTACCTCCAAACCAAAGTGCAAAAGTCCACTATCGGCCAGGTTCACGGTGGGTGAGGTTAAAATGGTACCATGCCCCAGATTACTCAATACCAGGCTGTAATTGCCAGATTGAGGC
>CAADGU010000028.1 GCA_900696625.1 uncultured Chloroflexota bacterium
GGGCGTGCAGCATCTGGCGGCGCGCAAAGGGCAGGCTTTCATACGCCACCGCGTGCGTCAGGGCGTGCTGGAACAGATAAATCCCGGCCGGGTCCGCCCCCACCAGCCGCGTCATCTCCGCTGTTGACAGATTCGCCAACATCTCTACCACTACCTGCGGTGATGGTTCCGCCGACAGCACCGTCAGCGGCTCGGCGGCAAACTGGCGGCCAATCACCGAGGCCACTTGCAGCAGGTCGCGCTCCGCCACCGGCAGCCGGTCCAACCGCGCCAGCAGCAAGCCGTGAATGGTATCCGGCACCTGCACCTGGGCCAGCAGCGCCTCGTTCACCCGCACCTGCCCATCCTGCCGCAAAACGCCAATGCCCTGCAACATGCGCACCGCTTCTTCCAGGAAAAGGGGATTGACGGGGCTGTCACGGCCGTCCCTGTCCCTTAACCCCAAATGTTGTTCCACAGTCGCCGGTAGTTCTGTCACCCCCACCAACTGCGCCAACAACTGCCGCGCCGGCAGCGGCGTCAATTCTGACAGCGCCACCGGGGCACAACACGGCCGTGCCAGTGTGGCCAGCGTCAAATTCGCGTCAGCGCGGAAGGTGATCACCAGGAAAATAGGGGCGTTTTCCACGTGCAGGGTCAGGTCGTCCAGCAGCGCCAGGCTGGCCTGGTCGGCCCAATGCAGCCCCTCCAGCACCAGCAGCAGCGGCCGCTGCTGTGCCTGCGCCCGGAAGCAGCGCCGCACCAGGGCAAACAACCGCGCCTGGCGCGCTTCGGCCGTCAGCGCCGCCAATGCCGCTGACGGCGGCATGGGCAGCCCCAAGGCCTCGCCCCACAACCCCACGTCATCACCCACGTCCGGCAATAAAGCCTGGGTGCGTTCAATAACGGTGGCAATTTGCCCGGCCGTGTCCATGCCCGGCGTCAGCCCTAAAAACGCCTGCCAGACGCCGCGCCACAAACTGTAAGGCGTATCGGCCGTGTGGGGATAACTGACGCCCAACAACCCTAAACCACCCGCCGCCAGCCAATGTTGGGCGGCTACGGCCGTCAGCCGCGATTTGCCCACGCCGGTGGCCCCAGACAGCGCCGCCACGCCTCCCTGCCCGGCCAATGCCCGGTTCATCGCTGTTTGTAGCTGCTCCAATTCAGTTTCACGGCCGACTAACGGCCGTTCCCAACGGTTGATAAACGCCTGCAATTGGGTGGCTGTGGCCCGCTCGCCGGTGGGCACATGGGGGGTGATGGCGATCTGTTTACCTTTTAGCCGTACCACCGGCAGCGTGTCAAATTCAAACCATTGGCGCAGGCGGGCAGCGGTGGCCTCATCCGTAAAAACCTGCCCATCGCCGCAAATTTGCATCAGCCGCGCCGACAGGTTGACCACATCCCCCACCACCGTATACTCCTGCCGCGCCGCTGACCCCACCGGCCCGGCAAACACCTTACCCACCGCCAGCCCCATGCGCTGCCGGGCGATAAAAGCGGGCTTTTCGCGCTGCAAGGCCAGAGCGCAGCGCATGGCCTGGTCTGGCCCATCGGGGGCCACGGGTGCGCCAAACATGATGTGCAACTGGTTGCCTTTGTCGCCGGTGAGGACGCGGTTGACACGGCCGTTTTCCACCCCAAACCGGGCCACCACGCCACACGCCCATTCATAGTATGCCTGTAACTGTTGTCCCATCACGGCCGTGTTAATGGCCGACGACTCATCCTCATCTCCCACAAAATCGAACTGCACAAAGAGGCTGGACACGGGGCGGTGTTCGGCCAGATTGTCCGCGCCGCTGGTGAGCAGCCGCCGCGCCAACGCCCGATGCACAAAAGCAGGCGCCACCGCTGCCAGCCGGGGGTAATCATCGGGGGCAATGTGCGACCAGCGTAAAATGGGGGTGGCCGGTGGCAGCGTCCAATCCTTTGTCTGGATGGGCGTAAATTCGGCGGCGGCAGGCAGACCGGCCTGCGCCAGCACGGCACGGCTGGCGACCACCTGCCCGGATTTGGCCTGTTTTTCGGCGGCGGCGGCTTCGTCTACGGCCGTGCCCGTGAGTACAAATTCCAGACTGCGTGCCGGGCGCCCCACCACCAACTCCTGGCACGGGCCATACCCCACGCCAATTTTGATAGTCAATTCAAAAAAGGGTTGTTTGCCCGGTGGGCGGTTGGTAACGACCCGGTTAAAGCTGGTGAACATCAGCCGCTGCATCATCTGGGCACAGGCCAGGGCGCGATTGGCCGCCTGCCCATCCTCGTCCGGGAAGTAAATGGACATGGCGTCGCCGTAAAAATGGCTGACCGCGCCGCCCATCTGGTGAATCATGTCAATCATGGCCGTGAAGGTCATCAGCAAGACGCGGTTTAGCTCCTCCGCACCACGCGACCCATCAGAGGCCAATTCTTCAGACATGGCGGTGAAGCCAGAAATGTCCGAAAAGAGCGCCGCCGCCGCCAGGGGTCGGGGAATACCCGGTTGTGGCAACCCCTCGTCCAACACCCGCCGCGCCAGCGTCACCGGCAGGTA
>CAADGU010000029.1 GCA_900696625.1 uncultured Chloroflexota bacterium
CAGACCGGTTTCCACATCGGTGAGGATCAGCCCATCGCTCATCGCTTCAAAGATGTGCAGGTACGGCCGTTCTTCGTCTTTACTTTCCATGTGGTACTCCTGGCGGCAACTCGTTCCGCTGCTGCCAAGACTCGGCAACTTCTCGCTTCATTAGTGTAACTGAACACGGTATGGTTGTCACTATTGCCAGACGATCAGCGTGAGTGATTGCAAACCTGGTCACACGGCCGTTACCTCAAGCGTCTGGTTGATCCGGTGAGTCTGAAGGAGGGCCGCCAAGTTCCAATTTCTTGAGGCGGTAAAGCGTTTCCTGGGTTAATTGGCGGTGTTTACTGGTGATGTCGGCCTGGATGCCAAAGAGGAAGATGAGCATGCCCACCAAAATCAGGCCGGTGCCAAAGGTGATGGACTGCGTGAAACGGCCGATCCCCCGCTCGCCAATGAACCAAAAGTAAAAAAAGCGCAGCCAGAGCAAAGCCCCCACCGTCAAAAACGGCAGCGAGGCGTAGGTAAAGGTGCGCAGCGGTTCATAAAAGGCATACAGGCGAACGATGGTGCCGGCCTGGGCTTTGATGAAGTGCCCCATAGAGCGTTGCAGGCGCGACGGCCGTGTGGGACCATTGGTCTGCACCGGAATGCTGACAATGGTCAGCCCCATCTTGCCCGCCTGGATGATGGTGTCCAGTGTGTAGCTGAACTGCGTCAGGATGTTCAGCCGCAGCGCCGCCTCGCGGGAATAGGCGCGGAAACCGCTGGGCGCGTCGGGCACGTCGGTGCCGCTGACCGTGCGCACCGTCCAACTACCCAGCTTTTGCAGCAGCCGTTTCAGCGGCGAAAAATGGGCGATCTGGTCAATCTGCCGGTTGGCAATAACAATATCTGCCTGCTGCGCCAGCACCGGTGCTACCAGTTCCGGGATATAACGCCCCGGATATTGGTTGTCGGCGTCGGTGTTCACAATGATGTCTGCCCCCAGACGCAGGCAGGCATCCAGCCCATTCTGAAATGCCCGTGCCAGCCCCATATTGCGGCGGTGGCTGATGATGTGCTGCACACCGCAGGCGCGGGCTACCGGTACCGTGTCATCGGTGCTGCCATCATCAATGACCAGCAGTTCAATGCAATCAATGCCGGGCACGGCCGTTGGCAGTTCCGCCACTGTTTGGGGCAGCGTTTCCGCTTCGTTGTAGCAGGGGATTTGAATGATAAGTTTCATGGTTAAAGTGGTAGAGGGCAGTGGCAGCGCCACTACCCTCTACCACTGAGAATATCGTCTAATTCCACCAGGTGCAGCCCTTCCCACAGGTAAATGTTCAGGTCAACACGGCCGTGTGCATCCACCATCACCCCTTCGGCCCGCAGCAAGTTGGCCTGCTCTTGGGCGGCATGTTCGCGGTGGTGGATGCTGATGCGACCCTGGTTGTTCACCACCCGCTGCCAGGGCACCGTGACCGCGGTGTACCGTTCACCGCTGTCCGGCGCATTCAGGGCGCTGAGGGCGTAGCCCACCGCCCGCGCGGCATTGCGGCGACCGAGCATGAGGGCGATACGGCCGTAGCTCGTCACTTTGCCCGGCGGAATCTGCTGCGCCACTTTGTACACCTGTACATAGAAACTGGGTTTGTTCATGCACGTTATCTTATCCACACTTCCCCGGTTAGACCACTTCCCTCTATTGAAGTTTTCACGCTTTGTTTACCTCCCCACTCCCCACTTGATGATATAACCGGCGCATTATTTTAACGAAGTTGTGTGTTATTCGGGGCATAAGCCAAGCGTGGAGGCAAAAGAAATGAACAGGTCCGTCCTGGTTGTGGATGATGAACCATTAACCCGTAATCTCCTTCGATTGATGTTAGAACCGGCCGGTTATCAGGTCTGTGGCGCCGGTGATGGTGTTGAAGCATTGACGATGGTGAAGGAAGCCCATCCCGACATTATGATTTTGGATGTGATGATGCCGGCCATGGATGGGCTGACGGTGTGCCGATTGATTCGTGAAGATGCCGAAGTGGCCGGCACCCCGATTATTATGTTAAGCGGCAAGGTGCATCGAGATGCCGTTCAAGAGGGTTTGCAGGCCGGGGCCAACCGTTACCTGGCCAAGCCCATGTCCCGTATCGGTCTACTACAAGAGCTACAAGAGGTACTGGCAGAAACGGCCGTCGCCTCTAACTAAACCCCCAATCCGTCTCCACCTCCGCAACGCCAATTTTTTTGGTTGTCATCTTTTTGTTTCTCCAGGTATGATTGTTGTTAAGCACGATTCAGCTTACCGGCAGCGCCGGGCGCTGCGCTCGCAAAACAGGATATCGGAAAGGTTGAGTCAGGAGGTTAGCGGATGAATTGGTGGTATACCATAAACCGGCGGATTGCTTCCAGCGGGCCGGGGGCGAAGTTGTTTTCCCACATCGGGCACCGGTTGGATGGGCCGAGTTTGCGTTGGAGCCACGGCCGTTTTGCGCCCGGCGCTTTTCTCACCGGCGCACCTCTCATCACCTTAACGACCATCGGCGCTAAAAGTGGGCAGCCCCG
>CAADGU010000030.1 GCA_900696625.1 uncultured Chloroflexota bacterium
AGAACACGATGGCAAAGTCGAAAAGCAACTGCATGACCCGCCGCCGCCTCTTTGCCCTCCCCGGCGTGCTGCTGGCGTCGCTGCCCCAAACGCCCTGGGAGCGCCACACCGAGCAGCCACCCATGACGCCCAGGGAGCTGACCGATAGCCACTGGCAACACGAGGCCGCTATCAACACGCACACATGGATGTTTCGAGCCGTGCATAGCCGGCTGCGGTGGCTGGAAGCACAGATTTTGCAGCCGGGGCGCAGGCTGAAGGGGGGCAGGGTATGACACACATCAGCGAACTGAAACAAGATCCAGTCAACATCAACCAGCACAGCGAGCGGGGCACGGCGCTGACCCGGCGCAGCATCGAAAAGTTTGGCGCACGGCTGGCGGGGATTGTGGATCGCAACGGCTATCTAGTGGATGGCAATGACCGGCAGATAGCGTTTGGCGAGATCGGCATGGAAGAAGTCGAGGTGATCGAGGCTAGTCCCCACAAGCCGGTGTATCTCAAATTCAACGATCTCGACCTTGCAGACCCCAACAACCCGGCCCGTGAATTACAGGTGGCCTTGCACCGCAGCGCCGTCGAATCGTGGACGGTTGACGCCGATGCGTTGCTTGCGCACATGGGCGAGGGGCTGAACGTTGGCGACTGGTGGCGGCAGGACGAACTCGACGCACTGCTGGCAGAGTTGCAGCCTCCTGACGTAGAGTTCAAGCAATACGGCGAGGAAGTGGCAGATGAGGTCAAATACCATGAGTGCCCGGAGTGTGGGCACAAGTGGCCGGCGTAGCTATGAATGACTGGTTTCCGATTGCAGAGAGCAGGCCGATATTAGTTAGTGATTTGTTTCCGAACGTTTCCGCCATAAGAAGCTACGGGGCCGGTTATGAGATTAAGTGGCTTACCCCGTATAGGCCGCATCCGACGATTGGGAAAGACCATTCACAAAAACCAACACGATGGAAAATAGGGGGGGGCGAGCATAGACCTAGCACGGCAGAACTCTCCATGATAGCTTCTTTCCCTAGTGATTTTGTTTTCTCTGGTACACCAAACGACGCATGGAATCGTATCGGCAACAGTGTTCCTCCTCTGTTTATGCGAGCGATAGCGAGAAATATCAGAAGCATGTTGCAGACCGGCAAGCCTTTTCGGGACAATAGAGCAAAAATGAATTACCCGGCTATCCTAGACGAAGCGTGGCAGCAGCACCTTGCGCCACGGGCAGACGATGCGCCCACGGTCATCAGCACCTTTGCCGGGTGCGGCGGTAGCAGTTTGGGCTACAGCATGGCCGGTTTTCGTGAACTATTGGCCGTCGAATGGGATAACAACGCCGTTGAAACGTTCCGGCTAAACTTTCCCGATGTGCCGGTCTATCATGGCGACATTGGCAAGTTGAGCACAGAGCAGTGTTTGGAGATGACTGGTCTACAACCGGGCGAGCTTGACGTTTTCGACGGTTCGCCGCCGTGCCAGGGGTTCAGCACGGCCGGTAAGCGCCGCTTTGATGACGACCGTAATCAGTTGTTTCGTGAATACGTGCGCCTCTTGCGAGGACTGCAACCGAAAGTCTTTGTGATGGAGAACGTTTCAGGCATGGTCAAAGGCAAGATGAAACTCATCTTTGCTGAGATTCTGCGAGAGTTAAAGGCCAGCGGGTACAAGGTAAGCGCCCGCCTGATGAATGCCATGTACTTCAATGTTCCGCAGAGCCGGGAGCGCATGATATTTATCGGCGTGCGTGAGGATTTGGAGATTGAGCCGAGTCATCCGAAGGCGGAGAGCGGTCTAGTAGTGTTCAGTACCGCAATTGAGCATTTATCCGGCAATGAAATCATGCCGGTAGTTTCTGATAAACATGCGTATCCCAAGATGATTAGGCAGATTCGACAGGGCGAAAGCATCGGGAAAAGGTTCGGCAAGGGATTTAACTGGATACGTTGCCATCCACAGCGTCCTTGTCCGACAATTCCTAAATCAACCACCTATGGCGGATTAGGGTTTTTATTTTTGCCTGATGGGAGTCGCAGCCTGTCAGTTCGGGAATTAGCGAGATGCGCATCGTATCCTGACAGGTTTGTTTTTGTCGGCGGCTATTCTGATGGGTCCGCACGCATCGGCAACAGCGTTCCGCCGCTATTCATGCGCAGCATTGCGCGCCATATTCGCACAGAGATTTTGGCGGCCTAGTTTGTACCAATCAGTTTGTAGCATGGCAACACCGAAACGCACACCGACCCAACGAGCGCACGACCTGACCCGTATTGCCGAACTGTACCTGACCGGCAAGCGGCAGGTTGACATTGCCGCCGAGCTGGGTATTACGCAGCAACAGGTGAGCTACGACCTCCAGGAAATACACCGGCGCTGGCGTGAATCGACGCTGATTGACATCAACGAGGCCAAGCACCGTGAACTCGACCGGCTGGATCAATTAGGCAACATGGCTCCATATCTTGCGGTGAACGATGTACCACACTGTCCCCTGAGAGATGCCAAACTGTTTGGCTATGTCTCTTTGGTACACACCGCTTGCGGAGAGAACCCTAATTTGGCGAACGTCTTGCTCGGTCAGTTTTGCGCCTGGGTGCGCTTCGCCTTTGACGTGGTTGTTTCGGCCCTTGTTGGCGCGGTCACGATTATTGTCTGTGCTGGTGCCAACAAAGAGATGATCGGGGCGAACACAAGAGGGATTATCGCAGTGGTGACAAACGTAATAGCCGTCCGGAATGGGGCCACAATTCAACTCGTAGGAAACACGGTGGGCAGGAGTGGTTTTGCTATCAACTCGCATCACACCGTATCCGCTAAGGCTTTTGGTTCCCATCCATATCCAGCAGCCATCGTGATTGCTTTTGTCCACCTTTTCCCAAAATCGGTCAAACGAGGAATCACATGCAGGGCCTGTCCAGTTACCGGATGGCCGGTTATGCCCGCTGATGTATCGCTTTGGGGCACCCTTGAGAATTCCCGCGTGAATGTCCGTGCGTCTGGCTATGGGCGTAGGCTGACCGCACCCGCACAGGCAAAGGCCGGACGGGTTCGGATTGTCAAGTATTGTCGAGCTTCGTTTGTTGTGCCCGCTGATAAAGCGCTTGGGCTGCCCCTTGACCCATCCCTTAGTCCGAGAAGTGTATTGCGCAATCGGGGCCGGCTGCCCGCATCCACACTGGCAGTAGCCATAGGGGATTTCATTCGTGGGTTCGTTCGTGGTATGATTGCTCATGCTGATAGCGCCTCCAACGCTGTCGGCCAAGCCCTGGGCTGCTCTAACAGCGCCAGGGCAAACTTGTTGTTTACAGGTGTATTTTAGCACAAAAGTACGGACTTGTACAGTTTGTATATTGGTTTGCAAATGGCGAAACCGAAACGCACTGAGACGCAGAGAAGCATTGACCTTGCTTATATCGAACGGCTGCATCTGAAGGGGATGGGCCAAATTGAGATTGCCGAGCAACTAAACAAGGAGCGGCCCTATCAATTGTCGTATCAGCAAATAGGTTACGACCTGCGCTCTTTGGCGAAGATGTGGCGAGAAGAAGCAAGGGCCGAGGTTGATGAGGCGAAGGCGAAGGCTTTGGCCGAATTAAAGATTTTACAGGCGACGTACTGGGAGGCGTGGCAAAAGTCCTGCACCGAGCGCACCAAGACCAAACAGGACGTGTTCGCAGACGATGGCGATGAGGGCAAGGACAAACGGCGCAACAAAAAGCGCAGCCGGGCCAGCGTGGAGAAAGAGACGCTACTTGGCAACCCGGCATACCTGGCCGGCGTGCAGTCGTGCATCGAGCAGCGGTGTAAGATCATCGGCCTGTATGCGCCGACGAAGAGTGAAGTCACCGGCAAAGACGGCGCTCCGTTACTGGTAATCGACCGATGAATTTTTCCGACCTGTGCCAGTTCCACGACAAACAGTGGATGGCTACCGACGCCGCAGACGAGAGCCGGTACACGTTGTTTGGCGGCAGTCGTGGACCCGGCAAATCCTACTGGCTGCGCTGGTGGCTCGTGCGTTTTCTGCTCAAGGCCGCCATCGCCGGCTTTCGCAATATGCGGGTCATGCTGGCCTGCGAGGACTACCCGTCACTGAGGGAGCGTCAAATCAGCAAAATCGAAATGGAGTTTCCCGCCTGGCTAGGCAGCTACCATATCAGCAGCAGCGAGTACCGGCTACGTGACCAGTACGGCGGCGGCGTGATCGCCCTGCGCAACCTGGACGATCCGTCAAAATACCAGAGCGCAGAGTACGGAGCCATCGCTATCGATGAACTGACCAAGAACCCGGAACGCACGTTCCATATCCTGCGTGGCTCCCTACGCTGGCCTGGGTTCGACGGTGTGCGCATGGTAGCTGCGTCAAACCCGGAGGCGAACTGGGTGCGGGACTACTGGATCGAGCACCGGCTACCGGAGGAGCTGCAAGGCACCGAGCCTGATTTTGCCTTTGTGCCGGCGCTGCCGGATGACAACCCTCACCTGCCGTCGTCCTACTGGCAGATGTTGGACACCCTGCCCGGCGCATTGCGGCAGGCGTGGCGCTACGGCGACTGGTACGCCGCTGTCGAGGGGCTGGTGCTCGACAACTTCACGGCTGAGAATATCACCGACCAGGAACCGGACCGCAACCGGCCCTACGAAATCAGCGTGGACGATGGCTATATCGACCCTCGTGCTACGCTGTTCATCCAGCGGCAGGCCAATGGTGACATCCTGGTATTCGATGAACTGTACCAGACAAAGACGCTTGAGGAGCGCACGATAGAAGACATCCGGGAAAAGTGCGCTGCGGGTTGGCCGCCGGTGGGGGAGCCAACGACGGATGACGCCTGGCCGCTGCCGGAACTGGCCGCCGTATCGCATGAGGCCGTAGCCCTACGGGAACGTCTGCGCCGGGCGAACATCCCGGCCCGCAACTGGATGGCGAGCGCCGTCAAAGGTGAGCCGTCCACACGGGTGGCGGCTATTACGCTAACCCGTTCGCTCGTCTGCGATGGACAGGGATACCGGGCGCTGAAAATACACCGGCGCTGCAAACACCTGTTGGACGAAATCATGGCCGGCTGGAAGTACCCCGAAGGCAAGCGCAGCCTCAACGAGCGCCCGGCGGATGGCAACGACCACGCCTGCGATGCATTGACTAGCTGGATCTGGCTGAGGGTACGCAAATTATGACAACAAACTACATGACCCCCGCCATGCTTGCCGAAGTGCAACGGGAGATGGCCGCCATTCATCCCGGCGAGTGGGCGCTGACCACCGTTGCCGCCGTGCCCTATGCGCTGGGCTGGCTGGTAGGCGCATTGTTCCGGCTGCTGTTGTTCCTGGTGGCCGCCGTGATAGCCGGGTACAAGAGGGGGATGGGGACATGACACTACTCACCGCAGTACGCAGCGAATACAAAACCCTGGTTGCGCCGAAACAGATCAGCCACCGGCCCGACCTGGCCGGCCGCCAGCACATCTACAGCAGCGTGGACTACGGCCAGCCGCAG
>CAADGU010000031.1 GCA_900696625.1 uncultured Chloroflexota bacterium
AAGCTCAGGACAAGTCTTCGACAAGCTCAGGACAAGTCTTCGACAAGCTCAGGACAAGTCTTCGACAAGCTCAGGACAAGTCTTCGACAAGCTCAGGACAAGTCTTCGACAAGCTCAGGACAAGTCTCCGACAAGCTCAGGACAAGCCTTCGACAAGCTCAGGACAAGTCTTCGACAAGCTCAGGACAAGTGTTCGACAAGCTCAGGACAAGCCTCCCAATCTCCAATTGCTCAATTTCCCAATCTCATTCCTGCCGCTCTTGCATGACCATCCAACTGCTCTGCCTGGGCAATGCGGGCGGCGATGGGGCTGAGTTGGGCCGAGGTGGCGTCATCCAGTTCGATAATGCTGCTGATTTTCACAAAATCGCTGACGTTCAGCGGCGAGGCAAAGCGAGCCGTGCCGCCGGTGGGCATGGTGTGGCTGGGACCGGCCACATAATCACCCAATACCTCAAAACTGCGCTCGCCGATGAACAGGCCGCCCGCGTTGGGAATCTTGTCTACCCATTGCTGTGGATTGGCGCTGGCGATGCAGGTATGTTCGGCGGCAAACGCAGAAGCCAGGGCGCACGCTTCGTCCATATCGGCTGTGATGACGATGCCGCTCTGGTTTGCCAGCGAAACGGCAATGATCTCACCCCGGCTGAGGTCTTCCAGTTGGCGGGCGATTTCGTGCTGCACGGCCGTAGCCAATTCCCGTGATGGCGTCAGCAAAATGGCCGTTGCCAACACGTCATGTTCCGCCTGCGCCAGCATATCGGCGGCTACCCAGGCCGGGTTGGCTGACTCGTCGGCCACCACCACCGTTTCCGTTGGCCCATACAGCCCGTCTATGCCCACCATGCCGTAGACTTGCTTTTTAGCCAGCGTCACGAACAGGTTGCCTGGCCCCACAATTTTTTCCACGCGGGGAATGGACTCTGTGCCAAAAGCCAGCGCGCCAATGGCCTGCGCCCCGCCGAGGGTATACACCGTTTCCACGCCGGTAATGGCCGCTGCTGCCAGAATCACATCCGGTACTCGGCCGTCACGCCCCGGCGGCGTCACCACCACAATGTCCGGCGCCCCCGCCACCTGCGCCGGAATCACGCCCATCAGCAGGCTGGAAGGCAGGGGGGCCGTACCGCCGGGTACATAAACGCCCACCCGCTGAATGGGCGTTACCCGCTGCCCCAACCGGCCACCCATTTCGGTCGTTGTCCAGTTGGGCAACGGCTGGTAGCTGTGAAACTGGCGAATACGGTCGGCGGCAAAACGGAGCGCACCGGCTAAATCGGCGGGGATGCGGGACACGGCCGTCGCCAATTCCTCTTTATCCACCACAAACCTTTCCAACGCCACCCGGTCTATTTTGGCCGTCCAGTGGTGTACGGCCGTGTCCCCCTCTTGGCGAATGGCGCGGAGGATGGTGGCGACGGCCGTGTCCGGCGTTGCCCCTGCGCCAAACAATTCATCCAGCCGCGCCTGCAAAGCAGGCGGTACCGCCGGTTCCAACGCCATCTCCCGCCGCAAAATTGTTTGCTTTGCCTCTTGAACGGTAAGCATCTTGATCATCTCTTAATCACTCTCCCAATCCTTCGATAAGCTCAGGACAAGTCTCCCAATCTCTCAATCTCCTAATCTCTCAATCTCCTAATCTCTTAATCCCCATCCGCCAACGCATCTAACATTGCCCGATACCGCACCGGCTCTTCTTCAAAAATATAAGTGCAGGGAGCGACAATGACACCGCTGCCGCCGATGGCGCGCAGTTCGGCGATGGCCGGGAAGAGGTCGGGCTTGCGCACCACAATGTTGATGGCAAACCAGTCTGTGCCGTCGTGGGTGATGACGCGGCTGATGGTGGGGCCTTGCAGCCCGGCAATATGCGCCTTGTCGCGCATCCGGGCGGCAATCGCTTCCGGTGATGCGCCACGAATGTTCGCCGTCACCAGGTAGGAGCCGGCGGCGCGCAGGTGGGCTTCAATGTATTCCAGCATGTGCCGGGCGATTGCCAGCACGTCGGGGCGCTCTTGCAGCGCCTTTTTGTTGGCGATGAGAACAGCCTGGGAAGCGAGAATCTGGCCGTCGTCCAACGGCCGTAAATGATTATCCCGTAACGTCACTCCCGACGACACCAGGTCGGCGATCAGGTCGGCAAACCCGATGGCCGGGGCAATTTCCAATGTCCCTTCCACATTGACCAGTTTATACGGCCGTACCCCCTGTTCATCCAGAAACGCCCCGGTTACGTTGGGGAATTTGGTAGCAATGCGCAGGGTACGGCCGTTGGCCGCCAACGCTGCCGCCCAGGCCGCCACATCTGCCATTGTCTGCACCGGCTTCTCCTCCGGCGCAGCCAGATGCAGCGTACAAGGGCCATACCCCAACGCCTCATGCAGTGTCAGGATTTTGTGCCCATTGCCAAAAGCCTTCTCCGCCAGCACGTCATAGCCGGTAATGCCAAAATCCACGCTGCCTTCGCGCACCCCGGCCACAATGTCGCCCGGCCGCTGAAACATCACCGTCAGCCCCGGCAGCGCCGGAATCGTAGCTGCATACTGGCGCGGATTGGGCCGGTATACCTTCAGCCCACACGCCGCCAAAAAATCAAAACTGCCCTCATACAGCGCCCCCTTACTCGGCAGCGCCAGGCGAATGTCAGTTCGTGCCATCTTACCTCTGAAAAGAGGTAATTAAGTAATTAAGTAATTGAGTAATTACCCAATTACCCAATTACTCAATTACCCAATTACAACAAAAAACCCTCCCCGGGTTTGCCGGGGAGGGTTTGTCTCTCCCAATTACATGCTGCCAGACCAGCGCGGCTTTAACCCAGGACATTATTCCATTCACCAAAATGGTGACGGCGAACCCGAAGCGACTTCGGGCCATGTTGCACAGGATCGTGGGTTAAAGTGTGAATCATCTTCATCTTGTGTCAAAGTCTAACACACCCCGGTCATTGCGCCAATCACCTAATTCCCATCATCGAATATCAGTGGCATGTAGGCTATCGGCACCACAAACGGTTCTTCCTGGTCCAAAATAAAGCTGGCTTCTGGTGTGCTAGTTCGAGGTTCATTCGTCGAGCTATTATTGGTGATAGCCACCGCCTCAAACTGGTATACCGTATCACCAGGGACAAAGGGGAATGGGGTGTTTGTGGTTGTGCCTAAAAATGTACTCCACCGGGACCAGGCGCCAGTTCCCTGGCGCACCCAAATCTCAATGCTGGCGACCGTGTAAGTGTCATTGAACAATTCGATGGTCCAACTAATGGGAATAGAGGTAGCAATGGGGTCGGTCACAATGTTGGGCGAAATGGGATTCATCTGAGCGACCGGATGGCCGACGATGGTAGTGGAAGCCTGGGGGCCGCTCCAGGGTTGGATGTTGCCCGCGTTGTCCGTAGCGCGGGCGCGCAGTTCATAAAAACCGGCCGGCGCGCCACTGTAATTGTAGGAGGTTTGGGAGGCCGGCGCGTTTGTGACCAGATTTG
>CAADGU010000032.1 GCA_900696625.1 uncultured Chloroflexota bacterium
ATCGAGCGTCATAAACTGTGATCTGGCTTGGGATATGCTGTCCAACAATAACGTTTTGATTGCTACCACTAACCAGGAGTGAGAAGCTTTCTATTGGTTGGTTTTGCCATTCATGCTGCCCCGTTTGTAAATTGAATTTCTGCAGAGCCGGAAAGTCGCCTTGATTGGTGCTGCCGACAAAAAACAGACTATCATCCAGAGCGACCAGGCTGTTTCCTGAACGAGATGGGTCTACAAAAATATCAGAAACGCGCCATCGTTCTGCGAAGTTCGGAGAGATGCTAACCACATCATACGTTGTTAAGGTTGGTCCCCAGTCAAAAGATGGATTCAGCAGCATCTGTACTCGTGGATCAGTCTGAATAACCAGTGAAGTGTAGAGGCTAAAAAGCAGTAACCCCACCAGCCATACCAACCAGGCCAGCCCTGCAATGACTAAATTTCTGCGCTTTTTTGAGACTTCCATTTTCAGCTTTGGCTTTTCTTCTAACGCTTTTGGAGACGAATACGGATTTTGTCTTAAAGCAGCGTCTACGCCGCATATGCCACTGCCGCTTGAATGCCTTCACGGGTCAGGCGCGGATGGGCGACCAACAACTGCTCAACTATTTCCCCGGCAGCCAGCTTTTCCAGAATGAGTTCTACCGTAATGCGTGTACCGGCGATAACCGGTTTTCCCATCATAATTTGTGGATCGGCCGTGATTAGATTTGCCTGCATCTGTTTGTCCCCTTATGAAGAGATTGAATGAGGGGATTATAGCAGAGAACGGGTAGGGCAGGTTTGTTTTTTGTCACGGCCGCAGCAATTCTCAATTCAAGATTTGTGGCAGGGGTGGGACAGGCGGGTGATACCTTTGCAATGAAAAAAAGCGTCAACTCCCGCCTGTTTCACCCCGTTTTGGCCGATTGAGGTGAGACGGCACGGAGACCGGGCCATACGTTTTGCCCAAATGGAACCCGTGCCGTCCCACCCCTACGAAACTTTGATTTCAAATTGAGAATTGCGGTCACGGCCGTAACCTTCCCCCGCCATCTCTCACAAAAAACTGGCAACATTCTGTCAGAATGTCTTTTTAATTGTCGTTAAGTTGACAATTTGCTGTGGCTGTGTTTTAATGCGCAGTAAGAGGGGACGATTTAATAAACGGGCGAAAGGAGAGGGTACAAGATGGAAGTCGAATTACAAACACTCATAATCATTGCCTTAATCTTCTTCATCATAGGAATGGTGGCCGGGGTCTCACTCACCCGCCCCAGCATGCGCGGATAACGGAAAAGGGGGGAATCGCCACTTACATGGCGATTCCCCATCATTATTGTCGCTGTGCCAGATGTTGGTGGGAGGTTTAAGGGACAGCCCTTCGCAACTTGTGTGCGAAGGGCTTTTTTGTGTGTAATGCGTGGGGCACGACCGACAAAACCTCACGCATCACGCATCACGTTTTACGGCTTCAAAATCACCGGCAGATAAAGGCTGCTCCCACCACTGCCGCCAGGATGCGTAATCTGACCCATACCAAACGAAACGGGCACGACCACCGTCTGGCTGTTACCGTCCAGGCTGCCCGTCACTAACAGGTTGGCGCTGAGAACCTGGCCTGACGCCAGAAAAGCAGGATTGGCCGTCAATGTCAGTTGCAGAGGGGTACTGTTACCGGACTGGCTAACGCTGAGCCAGGGCGCATTTTCCGAGACCGTCACCGAAAATTCCCCGGCGCCCACATTGTTTACCGCTATTACTGTCGTTTGCAGCGCCGTCGTACCGTCGGCTACATAGAAACTAACCTGGTCTGGGCCAACGGTCAGGGCCGGGGCTGGCGGCAATAATTCGTCATCCACGTAAATGGTGAAGGTCACGGCCGTAGACAAACCTTCGCTGTTCACGGCCGTGACCGTAATCTCATTGGCGCCAATGATCAAATCATCTTGCGAAAATTCTGTGCCTGTACCCAACAGAAAGTTAGTCTGGTCACGCCATTGAATAGAAGCTACGTCTCCATCCTGCAAATCATACACTTCGGCCGCAAAGTACACCGCTTCGCCAAAGATAAAGGTTTGCCCATCGGCCGGGCTGATGACGGTGACGAGGGGCGCTTTCATTTGCACGTTATAGGCGACGCTCAGCGCCTCGCCCTGGTTCAGACCATCATTGGCGATGACTTTGAAACGCCCTTGTAAACTGCCCGCGAGTACGGCCGTGTCAATTTCCGCCGTAGTTACCGTCAGCCCCATGCCAATCACCTGCCAGGAAACGCCGCCATCGTCACTGTACAACACATCATAGGTCAGCGCATCGCCATCTGCATCACTCGCCTCCCAATCCAACGTCACCATGCCACTGACCGGCGAGGGCGGGCTGACCAGATGCACATTGTTCACGGTCGGCGCATTGGCGCTGAGGTCATAGCTCCAGACCAGGCTGCCAGAACCGGGATGGGTGATTTCCACCCGCGTTGTCCCCAAAGCAAAAGGCACAAATTCGCTGATAAGCAAGGCGCTGTCATTTTCGCCTGCCACCGGCGTAAAGTCATAGTGGGCCAGTTCGCCGCCGCTATCCAGCAGCCGAATGCGGTAAACGCCGGGTGTGGGCGGCGTGGGGGTGAAGCCCAATGCATCCCAGTACCGCACCTGCGTCATGTCGGCTTCGTGGGCGTCAGGCAACAAAACGCCGCTCAATTGCAGATACGCGCTGCCACTCAGATTTGCGGCGGACGTTGTCAACAGCGTTCCGAAGTTTTTGATGCCGACGTAGGTGTAGTCGCTGATCCACTGGTTGTTGCTGTAGCTCATCACATCGTGCCAATCATGGGGATACACACGGGGAATGAGCAGGCTATTCAGCCCGGTATCACCAAAGTCAAAACCACGAAAGTCGC
>CAADGU010000033.1 GCA_900696625.1 uncultured Chloroflexota bacterium
CTCACATTTACTGCCGAACATACGCCGGAAACGCTGGCGGCCGTCAAACCTGTCGTAGCCTTTAACCGTTTCATCAATCTACGCCTGGAATTCATTCCGGGTATGTTAGAAGCGTCAGCCTTCAACCTGTTGGCCAACATGCTGTACCAGACCATTACGGATGTCCAACAACAGCCGACAGAACCGCGAAACAAGCTCATCTTGCTCACCCTGTTGGAATTGCAAGGGGCATTAGGCCAGGCATTGCACCAGGCTCTCACCAACATGCCGGCGCGAGAAGAAACGCCATACATTGAGCATGACTTCATTGCTCTAGGGCTGCAAACACGACTGGCAATGGCCGGCCTGGAGAGTGAATAGTCATGCAGCCACTGGCTCTTGTTTGCTATCGGCCCAGCTAACCACCAACAGCGTCGTGATGCCGAGGATACTGGTTGATGGAGAGATACCCGTCAATCTGTGAGCAAAATTGTGTTCAAACACATATTTGCCTATAATGTTTGTATGGAAACCAGAGACGAACATCCGGCCCTGGCCTGGGAACGAGCCGCCCGGCAGCCAGACCAACTGCCCCAAACCCGGCTGCGCCTGGCTGCCATGGCCGGGCACATGCAACTGGACAAAATTGCCGCCCGCCGGGCGGCGCTCATTGACCTGTTGGCCGACGGCCGTCCCCATCCCCGCGAAGAAATATGGGCAACGATTGCGGTTCAATTGGGTGACGAGAATTGTTGGGGCAAAGTACCGGCCGAAGCATTGGCCCGTGATTTGGCCGCTTTACGTCAGGGGGGCGTTCGCA
Source organism: uncultured Chloroflexota bacterium (assembly GCA_900696625.1). Lineage (GTDB taxonomy): Bacteria > Chloroflexota > Anaerolineae > Promineifilales > Promineifilaceae > CAADGU01. The sequence goes on from CAADGU010000033.1 coordinate 800, forward strand.
TCGCTTATTCACGTCGGCCAGAGATACAGGGATATTATTTGCAATACCCCCCTCTGGCACGGCCGTCCTCCCATTCTTCCTATGAATCTATCAGTTGGGAACTCATTGAGGCCCTGCGCCAGCTATCCGTCCCAGAGAAAAACAAACGCGCTTTTGCCGCCGCCGATTTTGCCCTGCGCCAAAAACGTCTCCTGTTGGCCGAAGAAAACCCCGACTGGTCAGCAGCAAAAATAGATACAGAGGCCCGGCGGTTGGTTTACGGCGTGACGCCGGAATTGCTACCATGAATGATTACGAACATGGACAGGCCTTCGGTGGCGTCATTGACGTCTTAGAAGCCATTGGCGCCCAATACGCGATCTGGGGCGGCGTGGCCGTCATCGCTTATGGGGAACCGAGATTTACACAGGACATGGACATTCTTCTCAGCCCAACGAGACTAGAAGTTCCCCTTTTTACGCGAACGCTGGCCAAAACACACTATCATGTAGATGAAATCGCGGTCAACCGGGCCATGAACGGCGGTTTTTTCACGGTCATCCACCTGGGTTATCACATCAAAACAGATTTTTATGTACCGGTAGAGCCAGAATTGCAGGCGATGATTGCCAGCCGGGTCTATCTGCCATTTGATGAGATACGTCGCGCTGCTTACCTGACGCCAACGGCCGTCATTGCCGCTAAACTACGGGCCTATCAAGAGAGCCAATCTACGCGCCACCTGGACGACATCGCCTCCATTATCCGCCTGCAAGGAAAGAAATTGGAGCGGGAACAGCTAGACGTTGCCGCTGCCCGGTTAGGATTGTTGGGGGTATGGCGCGCCCTTTGGGAGCAGAACCAGCCGGAATAAAGCTGGGCACTAAATACGCTATATGGGACGAGTTTCGTTTATTGAACGTAGAATCGAGTATAACCCGTTACTGGACGACAATGAACGATGTATACTATTGAAGAAGATGGCCTTATTATCACAGCAGGACATTATTGATGCTTTAACCCGCCTGGGCCAGATAGCGAAAGAGCATGGATTCCAGATTGATCTGCTGGCCGTAGGTGGTGCCGTGATGGTGCTGGCTTACAATGCCCGGCCAGCAACACATGATGTGGATGTCTATATTGTATCGCCCAAAGAGGCGCGTGTTGCCCGCGAGTTAGCTCAACAGGTTGCTCAAGAACGGGGATGGCCGGATGATTGGCTTAATGATGGCGCAAAAGGTTTTCTGGTGGGCGTTAGTCAAGGACCGGTAATCTTTTCGGCACCGGGTATTATCGTGAGACGGCCAGAAGTCCAGCAGCTCCTGGCGATGAAGCTCTCAGCCTGGCGCGATGATGTAGATATTGCGGATGCCCGACTCCTCTTGACTGAGTTGAGAGGGTCTCAAGATGAGATTTGGCAGAGTGTTGAGCCTTTTCTCGTACCGGGACAGCAATTGAAAGCTAAATATGCCTTTTTAGATTTATGGGAAACGACCTATGGTGCAAATTGAGCAAATAGCACGGGCGGCTTTGCAGCGTGATAGCTTAGAGCTACGCAGTTTGGTACAGGATTTTTTGCGTAGCCAGCCGGAATTAGCCAATGTATCGCCACCACAAACAGATGACAAACAACTCCTGTCCCTGTCGGCGGCCTTATTAGAGTTATTGGCTCTACGCACGGGCCAGACGCCACCTGCCTGGACGGCCGCAGTTGGCCCCATTAAAGAGCCTTTCTACCTTCTAAAATCTGCAACGCAGATGAAACGGCTGCGACAGCTATGTCGCCAGGAGTCACCTGAACCTTTGCGCAAACGCAGTTTTTATGCGCCGCCGGATTATCTGACGTTTGTTTAATTCCTGATTATCAGCCATTGTGCAGCACCCACATTATTCTTGAAAAAGCCTCTGATAGAAGCAACATAGGGCGCTAAACGCGCCGCATGGGGTGAATCTCGCCAAGGAGGAATACCCCATGCCCACGCAATTACCTCTCGTTATCTATGTACCGGCACAGAATCACCCGCCGGCACGCCGCCGGGTATGTGACCTACCGGCCGAAGAACGGCCGTTATACCGCCTGCATCAGGCCGGTTCCAGCGCCTTAGCCACCACCGAACTGCTGGCGCTCGTGTTGGGCACGGCCGATGCGCCCGGATTATCGGCCGACTTGCTCGACTCGTTTGGATCATTACATCAACTGGCGCAGGCCAGCAAGACCAGACTAATGAAAGTGCGCGGCATTGGCGAAGCCCAGGCCGGCCGCCTCCCGACCACCGAGAAAGTTGCGCTTGAGGTAATGGACACCACCCTGCTCTACCTTCCCCTTGTGCTGTGGCGTGCGCGGTCGGCAAGGGGCGATGAGAAAGCCGTAATGCTCGGCACACTCC
>CAADGU010000034.1 GCA_900696625.1 uncultured Chloroflexota bacterium
GGAAGGGTACAACCCGCCGGACATCCCCCGGCTGATTTTGCAGAAAAACCTGGTGGGGCTGGAGATTGACGAACGCGCCGCCGCTTTAGCCGCTTTTGCCCTGATGATGAAGGCCCGCGCCCGTGACCGCCGCTTTTTCCGCCGCGGCGTCCTGCCCGCCATCACCGTCCTTCGCCCCCTCGCCTTCACCGACGCCGAGCTAGACCAGGAAATCCCCCACCTGATGAATATGTCATTCCGAACCCCCGAAGGGAGTGAGGAATCTTCCCCCCGCGCCGTGTCATTCCGACGAGTCTTCGAGGAGGAATCTTCCGCGTTGGCCGAGGGGAAAGATTCCTCGCCGGGGACGGCTCGGAATGACATGATGGAGTGGCGGAATGACATCGAGGCCGCCCTGCGCCACGACCTGAACCTGTTCCGCGAAGCCGACAACCTGGGTTCCCTGCTGCGCCCCCACCTCAGCGCCGCCCACCTGGCCCACCTGCGCGCTCACCTGGGTGACCAGAGCGCCACCGACCTGTTCGCCCATGACCGCCGCCGCCGCCTGGCCCAGGCCCTGGCCCAGGCCATCCCCCTGGCGCGGCGCTACGACGTGGTCATTGCCAACCCACCCTATATGGGCAATGTGAACGACCGCCTCAAGAAATTCTTAAATGACGAGTACAAAGATGTAAAGTCTGACACGTTCTCAGCTTTCATTATTCGCGGTCTGGAACTAGCCCTACCAGATGGGCAGCTTGGGTTCATGACCCCGTTTGTGTGGATGTTTATTTCATCTTACGAGAAGCTACGCGAGTTCTTGATTGGTAATAAAACAATTACATCTTTGGTACAGCTTGAGTATTCTGGGTTTGCTGGAGCAACGGTACCCATTTGCATATTTACTTTGGAAAATGCCCACAAACCGGACTATCGAGGCGGTTATGTACGTCTTTCAGATTTTCGTGGAGCAGAAAATCAGGGACCCAAAACCCTGGAAGCCGTGCAAAACCCGGACTGCGGCTACTTTTACCGCGCCGCCGCCGCCGACTTCCAGAAAATCCCCGGCTCCCCCATCGCCTACTGGTCAAGTAATAGTGTTAGAGATGTGTTTGAACGTGGATTTCCATTAGAAAAAATCTCTGAACCTAAACAGGGAGCAACAACATCTGACAATAACAGGTTCTTACGCTTCTGGTTTGAAGTTGCTAATGGCAAGATTGGGTTTAGATTGAACAATCTTGTACAAGCAAGAAAAAGTATGCAAAAATGGTTTCCGTACAATAAAGGAGGGGATTTCCGTCGTTGGTATGGAAACCAAGAGTATGTCATTAACTATTGGAATGATGGTTACGAAATCAAAGAGTTTCATGAAGAACTAAACAAGACGCGACCAGGAGGACGGCTAAAAAATCAGATTTTCTATTTCCAACCATCAGTAAGTTGGTCAAAGATTTCAAGTGGCACTTTTGCAATTAGATATTTTCCCCAAGGGTTTATTTTTGATGTAGCGGGTTCTTCGATTTTTGTAAAAGATAATACTCAGTTGGCTATTCTGAACGGTTTGTTGAACACCAGTCTAGTCAAATATTTGATGGGGCTGCTATCTCCAACTCTTAACTATGAGGCAGAACAAATCCGTAGGATTCCTATTCTCGAAACCATTAATGATCAGACTCCTTTGGTAACAAGAATTGTTGAAGATTTAGTTGCTTACAGCCGCAACGATTGGGACTCTTACGAAACCTCATGGGATTTCAGCACCCTGCCCCTGCTGCAAGCCCGGCAGCCCGGCGCATCCCTCGCCGCCACCTGCACCGCCCTGCGCCGCCAGTGGCAGGCCGCCACCCTAGAAATGCAGCGGCTGGAAGAGGAAAACAACCGCCTCTTCATCGCCGCCTACGGCCTGCAAGACGAACTCACCCCGGATGTGCCCCTCTCCGAAATCACCCTCACCTGTAATCCGCATTATCGGTATGGCAGTGGGCAGTTAGCAGTGAGCAGTGAGCAGTTGGCAGTGCTTACTGCTCACTACCCACTGCTCGCCGACGCCGCGTCGGCCGCTCACTGGCCGCCAGGCGAAGAAGGGCGGGAACTGCGCCTGCTGGCCGACACCCTGCGCGAATTCATCAGCTACGCCGTGGGCTGCATGTTCGGCCGCTACTCCCTGGACGCCCCCGGCCTCATCCTCGCCAACCAGGGCGAGACGCTTGAGGATTACTTGCGCAAGGTGCAGGGAAGCGCAGGAGCAGAGGAGCAGAGGCGTGACATTCATAATTCACAATTCATAATTCATAATTCCCCCTTCCTCCCCGACCGCGATAACGCCATCCCCATCCTGGACGGCGACTGGTTCCCCGACGACATCAGCGAACGGTTCAAAAAATTCCTGCGCCTCACCTTCGGCGACACCTACTACGCCGACAACCTGGCCTTCATCGAAGCCGCCCTGGGCACCGACATCCGCCGCTACTTCCTGCGCGACTTCTACGACCACCACGTGCGCCTGTACAAAAAGCGCCCCATCTACTGGCTGTTCAGCAGCCCGCGCGGCAGCTTCAACGTCCTCATCTACATGCACCGCTACCGGCCAGATACCGTCTCCATCGTCCTCAACGACTACCTGCGCGAATTCCGCGCCAAACTGGAAGCCCGCAAAAACCTGCTGGCAGGGGTAAGCATCAGCGCCACCACCACCGCTCGCGACAAAACCCGCGCCCTCAAAGAGGTCGCCGACATGGACAAAACGCTCAAAGAACTGCGCGACTACGAGGACGACGTCCTCTACCCCCTGGCCACCCGCCAGGTGGCCATTGACCTGGACGACGGCGTAAAAGTCAATTACAACAAACTCGGCCCCGCGCTCAAGAAAGTGGCGGGCCTGTCGGAGTGACAAAGTGAATGTGTCATTCCTGGCCAATCACCCGTGTCATTCCGGGCCACCACTCGTGTCATTCCGACGAGTCTTCGAGGAGGAATCTTCCACGGTGGCTGGTAATGCGTATGGGCGAGGGGAAAGATTCCTCACTCCGCAGACTTCGTTCGGAATGACAGGGCAAGACAGTCATTCCAAACCATCACTCGTGTCATTCCGAGCCGTCCCCGGCGAGGAATCTTTCACGGTAGCCGGTAGCGCGTGTTGGCAAGGGGAAAGATTCCTCACTCCGAAGACTTCGTTCGGAATGACATGGGGAGAGGCCGTCCCCGGCGAGGAATCTTTCGCGGTGGCCGGTAGCGCGTGTTGGCAAGGGGAAAGATTCCTCACTCCGCAGACTACGTTCGGAATGACAGGGCAAGAGGCTTCGTTGAGAATGACAGGGCAAGGGAGGCAGTGAACGGTGAAACAGTATCACGTTTACATGATGGCAAGTTTTAACCAGGTATTGTATATTGGCGTGACCAATGACTTGCAGAAGCGTGTATACCAGCATAAAAATAAAACACATCCCGACAGCTTCACCGCCCGCTATCAGGTAAACCGGCTGGTATACTTTGAAACGTTTGGTGATGTGCAGGAGGCCATTGCCCGTGAAAAACAACTCAAATCCTGGCGCCGGGAAAAGAAAATTGCCTTGCTCCAATCACATAACCCTACCTGGAAAGATTTGAGTTCAGAGTGGGAATGAGTGGTATGAACGAAATCTCACAGGGCTTTGCTGATCATTTGAACGCCATCACATCGTAACCCGCCGCCCTACCACTGGACAACCGGAATAACGGATTGCCGGATAAAAATGGTACAATCAGCCACAATATCATCTGAAAGATGACCGTCATAAGGAGGCGCAAATGCCTGTCATAGTTGAATCCCTGCCGGTGACCGGACGGCTGGAAGTGGACATCAAAGTCACGGCCGAAGTCAATTTTACGGCCGTAGCGGCCCGGCAGAAGGTAAACAGTTTTGTTTTGAGCGAAATCAGTTACATGATGCACGCCGGAACCCCATCGTTGACCGTGGGGGAGCGTATCTGCTGGCGCGTGCCGGTCATCTTGTCGCTGACAACCCCAGGTGACGCAGGCGAAGTGGGGGCCATTGATGTAGACGTGGAAACGGGCCAGATGCACCTGACCCCCCAATTATTGGCGGAGATCAATCACCGTGCCGAAGCACTTGCTACCCATTCCACGCCAACAGCAGCACCATGACGGCGATTGCCTGGCGTATCTGAAGCAGCCTGTGGATTACGGCCGTTTGCTACAAGGATTAAACCCGGTTACACATGAACGAAATTGCACAGGCCCTTATCCGGCTGTTTGAACGGCATCGCATCGTCTTCTGGTACGACGCCAAACAAGAACTCCAGGCAGAGTTTGCCGCCGTCTCCCTGCCCGGCGTAGAAAAAGTGACACTGGGCAACAACCAGTTTGGCCTGAAATACCGGCTGCTGCGCCAGGAAAAAACACAAAAATTCCTGCTCTACCACCCCGGCCCACCGCCGGATAACCTGGATAACTGGCTGCTGGACGTGCAACTGGCCTACGGCGAGTTCCGCGCCGACCAGACCGGCCTGTGGCTGCACGAGTTGGGGCTGCCGGTCGAATTCACCGAAGTGGTCGCCGACCACGCCGACTTTTTCAAATCCGCCCAGCGGCGGGCGGCGCTCAAGGCGCTGCTGAAAAAAGACGATCCCCCCACCCTGGTGCAGCTGAAGATGACGGCCGTGTGCGCCGACGCCGAACCCCGGTTGGATACCATCCTGGAACATCTGCTGGCCGAACTGGCTGAAGGGCGAGATGAGAAGATGCGCCGCCTCCAGCGCAGTGGGCTGGAACCCTTTTTGTGGGAGCGGGCCAACCGGGAGTACGGCTACCGGTCAGCATCGCCCGGTATGCGTGATTTTGCCCTCACCCTGTTCAAAGAAACCTACGCCCTGGGCTTGGGCGAACCGGCCAGCCTGAATCAGGATGCGGTTGTTTTCCTGAAACGGTGGAAAGACAGCGTGCGTTTTCAGGCCGCCTTTGCCACCCTATCGGCCGAGTGCGCCGCCGTTCTGCAAATAGAACAGGATTTGCTGCGGCGCACCTACGAACAGTTGCTGGAGCTAGACAGCTTTGAACTGATTGACCGCAAAATCTTGAGCGACCTGGCGCAGGCGGTGACGGCGCGGACGATCAACGGCGATACCTGCACCCGCCTGATCCACCAGCGCCGCCAGACCGCCTGGTTTGGCCGGTATGCCCATCTGTATGCGGCCATCGAAAAGGGCGCCCAATTTTTGCAGCGGTTGGAGCAGGTCACGTTATCCATCCACTCGTTTGCCCAGGGCCTCCAGCAATACAGCCAGACGTGGTATCTGCTGGATCAGCTCTACCGCCAGTTTATTTACCACGCGCGGCAGGCAGAACACCGGACGCTGTTGGAACAGATGTTGGACGAGGTAGAAAACCGGTATACCAACCAGTTTTTACTGCCGTTGAATGACCGCTGGCAGGAAGTGGTAGACGGTCTCACCGATTGGCACACCGCCGCCCTCCCCCGCCAGGCCGATTTTTATGAAGACGCGGTCGCCCCCTTTTTGCGGCGCGACAATAAGGTGTTTGTCATCATTTCCGATGCCCTGCGCTATGAGATTGGCGCGGAACTGGCAACCCGCATCCGCCAGGAAGACCGGTATGAGGCGCATCTGACAACGGCCGTGACGGGGCTGCCCAGCTTCACGCCGTTGGGCATGGCCGCTTTGTTACCCCATGCCCAGTTGGCCTTTACCCCGGATGGCAAGGGGGTGCTGGTGGACGGGCAAAGTACAACGGGCACAGAAAACCGGCGCAAAATTTTGAGTCAGGCAGCGCAGGGAAGGGGGACGGCCGTGAAAGCGGCCGAGTTCCTGAACATGAGCCGGGAAGAGAGCCGGGATTTGTTCCGCGACCATACAGTGGTCTATATCTACCACAACCGGATTGACGCCACTGGCGATAAACGGGACACGGAGGAGCGGGTGTTTGACGCCGCCGAAGAGACGATAGCGGAGTTGATTCTGCTGATCAAGCGGCTGGCGGGGGCGAACGTGACCAATATGCTGGTGACGGCCGATCACGGTTTCATTTACCAGCACCGCGAATTAGATGAAAGCGATTTTGCCAGCCAACCGGCCGGGGGCGCTGAAATTTTGCACAGCAACCGCCGTTTTGTGTTGGGGCATGGGCTGATCGCCGGGCGCGGCTTCAAGAAGCTGACGGCCGGCGATGTGGGGCTGGCCGGTGATATGGAGATACTGCTGCCCAATTCCATCAACCGGCTGCGGCTGAAAGGGGCGGGCAGCCGCTATGTGCATGGGGGCGCGGCGCTGCAAGAAATCGTCGTGCCCGTCATTCAAATCAACAAAAAGCGGCAAAGTGACGTGAGCAAGGTCAATGTGGATATTTTGCGCGGCGGCAGCACCGTCATCACCACCAGCCAGCTCACCATCCGCTTTTACCAGACGGAAGCAGCCACCGTCAAAGTGCAGCCGCGCCGGCTGCGGGTGGGGCTGTACACCCAGGCCGGTACGCTGATTTCCGACCAGCATGAACTTCTCTTTGACTTTGGCTCTGAAAACGAACGAGAGCGGGAGTTACCGGTGCAGTTTATCCTGACGCGCGAAGCCGACGCGGCCAACGGCCAGGAGATCATCCTGCGCCTGGAGGAGCAGGTGGCGGAAACTACCCATTACCAGGAATATAAATCAGCCCGCTACACCCTGAAACGCACGTTTACCGGTGATTTCGATTTTTGATTTTTACTGCCTTGTCATTCCGACGAGTCTTCGAGGAGGAATCTTTCACGCTGGACGCGGGGAAAGATTCCTCGTTCCGAAGACTTCACTCGGAATGACAAGGGGTGATGAATGACCCATGAACCAACTAGACCAAAAAATTAACCGCTATTTCCCCGGCCTGGTAGTCCGCAAAGACCTGGTCAAACTGGTCAAAGGCAATGCCATTGTGCCTTCGTATGTGCTGGAATACCTGTTGGGTCAATACTGCGCCACCTCCGACGAAGAGAGCATCCAGTCAGGCATTGAAACCGTCAAAGGGATTCTGGCCCGCCATTACGTGCATCGTAACGAAGCCGGGCTGATTCGTTCCACCATCCGCGAAAAAGGGCGGCACAAGGTCATTGACAAAATCAGCGTAGACCTGAACGAGAAAAAGGACGTGTACGAAGCCACTTTTGCCAACCTGGGGATCAAACAGGTGTTGGTCAGCCCGGACGTGGTGAAACGGCACCCCAAGCTGCTGGTCAGCGGCGTCTGGTGCATCGCTGACATTGAATATTTTTATTCCGAAGATAAAGACGTCAGCCCCTGGATTCTGGACACGATCAAACCGATCCA
>CAADGU010000035.1 GCA_900696625.1 uncultured Chloroflexota bacterium
CGCAGCCAGTCCGGGGCAAATTCACCCAGGTACACGGCCGTTGTCAACCCCAACGGCACGGCAATCACCACCGCCCCCACCGTCACCAACAGCGACCCCGCCAGCAGCGGCGCCAGCCCATACATCTCCTCGATGGGATACCAGCGGCGGCCCAAAAAAGTGCTGATCGGCTGCGAGGTAAAGGCGGGCAGCCCCTCTTTCAGCAAAAACAGGAAAATGAGAGTGATAATGATTATCACCGACACGCCGGAGGCCAGAATCAGTCCCTCGATGATCAGTTCACGGCCGTTGCGTCGTCGTGGTGTGCGGGATACGGCCGTGTCCTCTCTTTTTTGTTCGATTTCTTCGTATGTTGCCATGTTTCAATACCAAGACCTGACAGGTTCCTGAAAAACCTGTCAGGTCTGAATGGGTCAATCTCCTGGTAACGGCACAAACCCCAAATTAGCCACAATTTGCTGCCCCACCGGCCCCAAAATCCAACGCAAATACTCGGCAATCACCCCTTGCGGCTCACCGGCGGTATACACATACAGGTCACGCGCCAGGGGATATTCTCCCGAAGACGCCGCTTCTATCGTGGGGAAGATAAAAGGGCTGTTTTCATCTTCGGCCACCGCCACCACCTTCTCATGCGCCGGGTCCACATACCCCAGGCCATCATAGCCAATGGCGTTCGGGTTGCGGCGCAGTTCGCTGGTGATGCCGACTGAGGAAGGCATCAACATCGTTTGCGGCGCAAAAATCTCCTTGTTATTGCTGTCCCCTTGTCGCACTACCTCTTCCAGGAAATAAACGTGCGTCCCCGAATTCGTCTCCCGCGACAGCAAGACAATCGGCGCATCACGGCCGCCCACCTCCTGCCAGTTGAGAATGCGCCCGGTGTAGATGGCCGCCAGTTGGGGGATGGTGAGTTCCCGCACCGGGTTATCGGGGTGGACGATGACGGCCAGGGCGTCAATGGCCACCACGTGCTCCACCGGCTCAACCCCGTTCGCCCGCGCTTCGGCAAACTCTGACTCTTTCATGGCGCGGGAGGCGTTAGCCACATCAACCGTGCCGTTGATCAGGGCAGCAATGCCGGTGCCAGAGCCACCCCCGGTGACGGCAATGCTCACCGAGGGGTCTACCTCCCGGTACGCTTCGGCCCAGGCCAGGGCGATATTGACCATGGTGTCGGAGCCTTTGTTTTGAATGGCGCGGGAGGCTGAGGGGGTAGTTGAGGTGGTGGCGGCACGGCCGTTGCACCCCCCTAACAACAAAAAAGCAAGCAGCAAAATGAAGATGATTTTGACTGCTTGCCCGGTTTGGTTTTCAAGGTGAGTTGGCTTCCGCCAATCTGGGTCTGACTGTATAGGTTTTTTTCGCATCCATCTCTTCCCGTTGGATGTTGGTTTTTCCGGGGCTGAATTTTACCCACTTTAACAAAAAGTTAACAGACCGGATTTGTTAACATGTTGTTAACGATTTGATAACCTGTCTTAACAAAGCCATAGCCAGATGTTAACCAATCAGTCGCAAAATTTTAACTGACCGGGGCTAAACTTCTATGCAGTATCTTAAAAGGCGAAAGAGTGTGCCGTAGACCCTGAGGGTTTCGGAAAACCCTCAGGGTCTAGATTTCCTTTTGCCCAAATCCCAATTCACGCAGGAGAAGAATGATGCGTAACAACCTTTTCATTTTTGTATTGTTGATTGCTGCCGCCGCCCTGGCGGCTTGTTCCGGTAGTGGCAGCGCCGAACCGCAGGTGATCACCGAAACGGTAACGTTGGAAGTGACTCGTGTGCAAACGGTCGTAGAAACCGTCACCGAAACCAACGTGGAAACAGTCACGGTAGTAGAGACTATAACCGAGCAGGTGCAGGTAATGGCGCTGCCCGCGGTAGACCCGCTGGCGGTTAAAGGCGATATCATCACGGCCGGCAGTTCCACCGTCTTCCCGCTGACCGAACGCATGGCCGAACGCTTCCGCCAGGAAGGGTACGGCGGCAACATCACCGTAGACTCCATCGGCTCTGGCGCCGGCCTGGAACGTTTCTGTGTGGCCGGCGAGAGCGACATTGCCAACGCCAGTCGCCCCATCCGCGACAGCGAGGTGGAATCCTGCCGCGCCATTGGCCGGGAACCGATTGAGTTCCGTGTGGGTACCGATGCCCTGGCGGTGGTCATCAACCCCGCCAATGACTTCGTGGACACTTTGACCCTGGAAGAACTGGCGCTGGCTTTCTCCACCGCCGCCACCTGGGCTGAGGTACGCGAAGGCTGGCCCGCCACCCCCATCATCCGCTTCAGCCCCGGCACCGACAGCGGTACCTTTGACTACTTCGTCGAAGCGATCTTCGATTCCAACGAGGAACCCATCCTCTCTGCCGCCAACCTGCAATTGTCGGAGGACGACAATGTGCTGGTACAGGGTGTGGAAGGGGACGCCAACGCCATCGGTTACTTTGGCTATGCCTACTATGAAGAGAATGCCGGTAAGCTGAAGATTGTGCCCATCGAAGGTGTGGAGGCGACGGCCGAACATGTGGAAGATGGCACGTATCCATTGGCACGGCCGTTGTTCATCTACTCCGACGCCGGCATCATGGCCGCCAAACCGCAGGTCGCCGCTTTCGTCAACTTCTACCTCACCTACGTCAACGATGAGGTCGTGGATGTCGGTTACTTCCCCGCCAGCGATGATGCCCTGAACTTGGCCAGGTTTAACTGGCTGAATGCGAACAACTAAAGATAGTAATTGAGCAAATTGGTAATTGGGTAATTGAGTAATTGGGTAACTGAGATGCCCTAATTACCCAATTAC
>CAADGU010000036.1 GCA_900696625.1 uncultured Chloroflexota bacterium
ATTTGATATGCAAGATGTGCCCCTGCGCCGCCGTTTGCTGACGCCTCATTTTGCCCGTTATCTGTGGGACAAATTGTTCCCAGGCGAAGAAACTGCGCCGGTGAAATACCGTTATCCGGTCGCCGCCAGCACGGAAGTTGGCGAAATTGAAACGGTGTTTAAGGAAGTTCACCTGCTGCCGCTGAGCGCCGATTATGAGACGCTGGCTCGTTCTGACGAGTTCGCGGCCATGAAAGAAGGGTTATTAGAACTCCAGGCATTAACCGAGGCGCAAGGGGCGCATCTGGTGGTGGTGTATATCCCCAGCAAGGAGCATGTGTTATGGTCGCGGGTGTGGGATGAGGTGGATGTGAACAATGTACTGGAACGCACGGTGACGGCGCGGTTAAGTGAGGGGGATCACGGCCGTCTCCTTTTTGACCCCCGCTACCTGAGCTATGACCAGTTCACGGCCAACCAGCGTGCCCAGGAACAGTTGCTCAGCGATTTCATGGCCGAAGCCGGCATTGAATTCTTGAACCTGACTCCCATCTTCTGGCAAAAAAGCATTGAAGCCGGCGAACTCTATCATTTTGCCGACCCCCACTGGAACCAGGCCGGCAACCAACTCGCCGCCGACGCCATTGCTATGTACCTGAGGGAAAGAAAGTGATAAGTGATAGATTGTCGGGGGGCAGGTTTATTACCTGTACCCCCCGATATCTTAACGCGGTGAGTATGCCAATACAGGCGACAAGTTAGCCCTTGATAGCTACGTTGCCACCGCCAAGTTGAACTGGCACGCCGGGGGCGCCAACCTGGTGCCATAGGTTTCCGTTGTTGTCAAACACGCGAATCCCATAGTAGTCCGGACCCTTAGGATTCAGCAGATCACCGTCCTCGATATCCACGATGAAGCTGTAATTACCAAAAGAGGCAACAATCTCACCAGTGGCCGGGTCAATTTTCTGGACAGTCGCCCGGCCATTAAAGCGCGCCCCTGTAATTGGATTTCCCAGGAATACCAGGCTGCCACCTTGCCAGCTTGTGCTTTTAACGACGTACTCATAGTCATCGTTACCCCGGAAAACAAAGATAGCATTACCGCGTGGATTGCCGTTCCGCTGTGGGCTAACAGTAAAGCCAAAGTTACCCTTGCCATTAGAACTGTCACCGTCGGGAACCCAACCGCCGCCGGTCACACGCCGGTCGGTGCTACCCACGGCAACCATAATAATGTCAATCCCCACCGGGTTAGCCGTCCAGTAGCTGTTCGCCGGTTCAATTTTCACCTTTACCGTCCATATATCCGCGCTCAGATCAACGATTATCTGTGCGTTACCAGCCGCATCAACCGGGACGTTACCAACCGTCTGGTCAGGCGTGTTACCCATGTTACCAGACTTGAACAGCTCGAAGACAACGTGGGCAAGGGTAATATCCCCAGGGTAGCCATCGTCTTCCTGAGTCAGGTTGGCTGCCAGCAGCACAGGAGCGGTGTTGATGTTTGGCCCTGCGGTGGTGATGAACTGATCACCGATGTAGGTAGAGGCTGCGTTCTCCTTTGTCACGGTCAATGTGAGCGGGCCAGCGCTGCTGCTGTTTACTTCCTCAGGGCCTGATGGGCTGAAGGTCGCTGTCACATTGTAATTACCGGCTGCACGGGTATTGGGCACAGACAACGTGGCCTGACCACTGCTGTTAATGGCGCTGGTACCGACTGAACTGCCGTTGATAAAGAACTCCACCGATCCGGTTACCGGTAAACCGCCAAAGAGCAGCGGGCTGACCGTGGCATTTAGGGTGATTGGGTCACTATATTGTGTAGGTGACGGCGCCGTCAATGACAACGTGGGGACGCAGACTGGTGGCAGGTCAAATGCTTGCACACCATCGTTCCTATTGTTACTGCTGCCCTGGCTGGCGCTAACACCCAGACCGCGCCGGGCAAAACCCTGCCAGATTTCGCACTGGTTGGCGCCACCGGTCAATGCCTGGTCGGCTTGCAGGATGGCATTACGCCCGGTGACAAAGCCCGGTTGGCAAGGCTGCAATTTCATGCCATCCATTACCAGCTGGATGGCCAGGTTATTGCCGCCGGTCGTCCAGTTTCCGTACACATCCGGGTTATAACCATGCTTGTGTACCAGGTTCCAATATACATCCCACAGCATGGTAGACCAGACGTAGCCGATGCCGTGCGGCACAGTAATGGCCGGATTCTTTATCGTATCGTAGGTGGAGGGGTTGATTGCCATATCCTTGGTGTAGGGAGTTGGCCGGATACCGTTGCCATCAGTCGGCTGATAGATAACGTAAGTGCCGATGCCACGAGGGGTCATGGCTGTGTCGTCAGGGTGTGTTGTCAGCACCAGCCCCAGCCAGTCGCTCCACCCCTCGCCCATTTGCTCCTGGTTACCCAGACAGCTAACGTTGGTTCGGCCACCTGTCAGGCGGTTGCTGATACCGTGACCATACTCATGGACGATGACGCCGTTGTCCAGGTCGCTGTCTCGATTGATGGCCAGCGCACCGGCATCACTTAATGTGGCGTTCAGCGGCAGGTTGGCTTTCAACAAGTTACCATTGTCCTGGCTTACCATGACCGATGGAATGATGATAGTGGGAATGGGAGCGGTAAAACCCATTGTAATTGGGGCGCCAGGAGCGTTGTTAGCGACGATTACCCCGATGGCTCCGGCGTTCTGGGCATTGAATACCTTATCGACAAATGGGCAGGTACCACGATCCAGGAGCGCAATTTTTCCGGCCACTTCAGCCGCGTTGGTCAACGGTGAACAGCCATCGGTTTCTGACGGGCCGGCAGCATTGGCCGGGTCCAGCGCCAGAATAACATCAGCGGTACGTGGCCCTGTCACCGTTAGTTGCGGCCCAAAGCTGGCGTTTGTGGCGGCATAATCACCGGCAACGGGTGAGGGGGCATTCACTGTTACCAGGTTGACGAAGGGGTACGTCCAGACGAACATCTGCATGCGTGGCCGTGAACCATCAACCGGGGTGGCGAAGTTGGCATTGTTGGTACCGCTGCCATCCTGAGCTTCGGCACGCACATCGTCGTTGGCGCCCAGGTTGCCGCTGGTGGGGCCTCGGCCGTAATTGTTTACCTGGAAGTTGCCCGACATCTCGTTGAAGCCGTAACCATAGAAGACGTCGTGGATGATGTTATTCCAGTAGAACAGGTTGACGACGGCTGCCGGCCGATAGTCAGGTGGATTCTGGCCCAGATCGAGCGGGAAATCAAAGTAGAGACTTGGGCCACCATCTGGATCGCTGCCGGGATCGGCCACGTTGTTGGCATCAACATCGGTATAAGCATGGACGTTATTGCCGCGTGTGCGGGTGAATTCCGGGCCGATCGCGCCGTTGGTGTCGTGCCAGCCAAAGGGAGAAGCGACAGGATGAGCCGGGTCTACCTCCAGGGTGCGCGGCCCATCGCTAGGACTTTCTTTAGGCATGGCAAACACATTGTAGGCTGCGCCATCAACTAACATAGAAGGAGCATTTTGGGGAACGGCCGTGATTGTACGCGCTACTGGCAATGGACCGTTAAACACGCTTGAATCCAGATCACCCCAATGGTCGTGGTCCACATAGTCTATCTGGGCCAGCACGGTGCCTGACGTGGCGTCAACTACCATGTTCCACCAATGCTCTCCACTCACCTCGGCAATTTCCAGGTTCCAGGCCAGCCGCACCGCATTGTCGGCCACTGGTTGGTAGACTAACCTGGCAGGAATTGGCTCCAGGGATATACCGCCATCACTCAAGACCATTTCGCGGGCCTGACCACCCTGCACCTGCTCAACGCGCACTGGCTGTGTGATCCGCAGCCCCAGGTGGCGAGCGGCTGCTTCTACCGATTGTACGGCCGTGCGCCCCGGCGACTGCCGGTCAATAGCCGCTGGCAAATTGGTAACAAAGCTGTTACCCAAATTCATAATACTACCATCGGCGGCGACATTGATGTTGATGTTACCATTGATAACCTCAATACCGTTGAATCGCTGGCGCAGGTAAATATGGGTCACGCCATTGTGGTCGCTGGTGTACTGGTCGGTCACAATCATGTCGGCAATGTCTGCACCGGTAAGACTCAACAGCGTCCGGTTTTTCCGAATGTAATCGAGGGCAATGTCCAATGGCGCTCCCTGGTTGGGCCCGGTTAAAAATTGAACGTTACCGGGTGAATTGGGAGCCGGTTGTTCTACCTGGTGGCCTGGCGTTTCCTGCCTGTTTGATGACCCGCCTTGGGCCAGTACCGTCAAGCTGCTGAACAGTAAGACAAATACAGCAAGTGGCCTAAGAATCTTACGATAATGTTTCATCAGGGGTATCCTTATTTGTACACCGTTGTTGAGATTTTGTACTTAACAGTGTGCTTAATTGCATTCCAATAAAGTAGTTGTGGTTCATGGGGGGCATCTCTTCATGTGTCCTGCCAGGTAATCACCTCCTGTAGCTCAAGCAAAAAAGCTGGCGGGAAGCCAGCTTAAAAAGACCAGGGAACTCTTTTTACACTATAAGGTTGAGGGAAACGGATAGCGAGCATGTTGACCTTCTGAGCCGAGTCAACTTTAGCAAATATATTTGCTGTACAGTACTGGGGTACTACGAGAAAAGTATAGTCCCATAAGCAACTATGTGCAAGAAAGCGATTGCTCCACCGTTTAGCTAACAATACCACATAAGAAGGCTAAACTGGGGTATGTGGTCTATCGCCATTACCGTCTATTTGAAAAGGCCGAGATACAAGGTCAATTCTCACACGGCCGTGCCCACCCCGCCAGCAGCCAACAAGCCATATCCTGCGCCAGCCACGCCTGGGCGTCTACCCAGATGCCATTCACCAGCAAATCCCAATGTAAATGATTACCGGTAGAAAGGCCGGTAGTGCCCACCGCGCCAATTGTCTGCCCTGGTTGCACCACCTCACCCACCGTGATCAATACATCCGACAGGTGATAATAACCGGAATAAATGCCCAACCCGTGATCCAGGATGACAGCGCCGCCGCGCACATACAGCGGTTCGGCTACCACCACCGTACCCCCCGCCGGGGCATACACGGCCGTGCCCCCATACGCCGAAAAATC
>CAADGU010000037.1 GCA_900696625.1 uncultured Chloroflexota bacterium
GGTGATGGAATCTTGGGAGATGAAAGGGCCTTCAAAGTCGCCATTAACCAGCGCTGACCCTGAGCCTGTCGAAGGATGGATCACGGCCGTATCCCAGACGGCCGTACCAGAGACAGCGGCTGTATGCAACGTGCCGCGCAGGAAGAGGGTGGCCGTGCTGCCCTGCGCGGGCACGGTGATACTCAAGGAGGTAAAGGTGGCTGCCGTTGTCGCTTCCGACCAGACCACGTGGGGGCTGTTGGGGTTGTCGCCGCCGGTGGGGTCAATACCGATCTGTAGGGACATGTCTGCGCTGGCGGCTGTTTCCACTAATCCCCAGGCTTCAAAAGTGATCGCGCCGTTGGGGTCGGGAACGGTGACGGTTTGCCGGAGGCCGGCGTCGAAAGGAGTATCCTGGCTGTGCCAGCGGACGGCATTCAGGCCGGTGTGGATGTAGCCGGGATTGGCAATCTGGTCGGGGTAGAGCGGGTTGGCTGCTTCGTAAAGGGGTTGGGCGTAGAGGGGGGTTGGCGGTATGGCAGACGGCCGTTGCGTCACCCAGGCGGCATAGACCCAGGCTTCTTCGGCGCTGACGGCCAGATAATCCAACCCCACCGTGTGGTCGCTGAGGGTTTCGCCGGGCGGCAGGGGGAAGACGGCCGTTTGCTGCCACAAATTGAACCAGGAAAGGTAACGCAGCAGGCGAATCTGTGGGCCGTCGCTGACGGCCAGGAACAGGCCAAACCAGTAGGCATTGCTGGGGACGCCAAAAACGTTGCCACCCTGGTCATTGTAAAACGGGTAGGCGGCCAGTATCCGGCCGGCGGTGACGTATTGGTTGAGCCAGGCGTCGCCGGAGAGGTGTTTGGCTTTGAAGATACGGCCGTCTTGTTCATACAGCACGTGCGCCCAGTTGAGTTCATCTACAATGACATGTGGGTTGTGCCCCTCGCCAACAAAGATAGGCGCTGTGTCAGCCGGGTGTGTTCCCTGGTCGGCGGCGCGGTAGAGGATACGGCCGTCTTGTTCGTAAACCACGTGCAGCCGGTTGGCGCGGCTGAAAGCCAGGGAAACGTGGCTGCCGCTGTCTACCCGGCGCACCTGGAAATGATTGCCGCCGCGGGAGAGAGCCACATAAATGTCGCTCTGGCTGAGCCAGGCGACGGCCAGCATGTCATCCCCCACGGCCGTGGCTGTTAACTCCTGGTTGGCAATGTCCAACGAGAGATTGACCACCTCGGCGGCGACGAATTGTTCCGGGAATGTGTCAGGCACAATATCTACCGGGATGGGGGTTGGGCAGGAGGTCGTATCATCCCCGCCGTCAGGCGGCGGGGGTAGGTTGAACAGGTCGGGGTCGGTCTGCCGTGTGGCGGTAGGGATGATGCCGATACCGTTGCTGATGCAGTCGGATGGCTGCGGTTGGCCGGGGGTAGTACAGGCGGCCAGCAACACCATGAACGGTACGATAATGGTGAAGAGAGGGGCAGTACGCCAGATACGTTTCATGTGTTTACTCCTTCCGGTCATTCCCCCACCCCCCAGGCAGGCTGCGGCCAACAGGCAGCCGGCAACCACCCCTGAGGGTAACGGGAATAACAGGTTGAACTGAATATGGGGTTTGGGCCGTGAACAGAGAAGGTCAGTTATTTCCCTGGTGCGTGCTTGGGTTATGCACCTACCAGCAAATTATTGATCCCTCAGGCGTTCCAGACGCCCAGATGGTTTTGGCGGCTATCTGATCTGATGCTTGCTCATCACCAGACGGCCGTGTGAATCATAGGCATAATGTTACGGATTTTTTGGTTTTGATCCAGAGTATATTTATACCGATTGCCGGTATAAATATACCGATTTTTGGGGGTTTTCGGGGATTTGGGGGATAGAGGGGGGGAGGACGGCCGTTTTCATTGGCCGTTTACCTACGGCAAACGGCCGTTTGTTGGATGGGGTCAGAGACATGGTGATGGAATAGGGTTATGGCAGTCTCGCCCCACCCCTTCACCCAAAAAGCACGCCCGTGCCACCCATTTTCCTTTCGCGCCACAATTGCTGTTTACGGCCGTGCTGAATTCCACACATTTTACGGCCGTAGAGGCACACAAGAGCCAATGCACGCAGAAGCGAAACATCAAACGACCAAAAAAGAGCTGGTGGCTGGCAAACGAATGTGGCACGGTGGTGATAGCATCCCTGGGGGTTGAGAGGTAGTCACAGCGACTGCGGAAGACCGCGCCGCACCAGTAGTTATCGCTGCCGGTGGGATCGATGCCTAGCTGTAGAAACATGTCACCATCAACGGACGTTTCGGCCAATCCCCAGGCTTCAAAAGTGATCGTGCCCCCAGGGTGGAAATGCTGACTGTCTGACTTAAACCAGCATCAAAAAGGGTATCCTCGCTACGCCAGAGAACGGCGTTCAGGCCATTGTAAATGTGTTCTGGGTTGGCGATCTGGTCGGGAAAGAGCGGGTTGACCGCTTCGTAGATGGGTTGGGAGTAGAGGGGCAACGGCGGTTCTGGAAACGGCCATGCCGACCCCGGTCGGCCGGTCACCTAGGGGACATAGACCCAGGCTTCTTCTGCGCTAACGGCTAGAAAGTCCAGACCAACGGGGCCGGTCAACTCTTCGCCAAGCGGGATGGGAAAGGCCGCCACCTGCTCCCAGACGTTGAACCAGGAAAGGTAACGGAAGACGCGAATCTCGCCATTGTAGGGCGCGGCCATGATGATGCCGAACCAGTAAGTACCGGTGGGAATGGCCCACAAGATTAGCTCCTTCTCGTTGTAGAAGGGCATGACGACCGGATTGGTGCCATAAGCGACGAACTGGGTTAGCCAGGCATCGCCCGACAGATGTTTGGCATTGAAGATGCTACCGTCTTGCTCGTACAGGACGTGTGCCCAGTTGAGTTCATCCACGACCACTTGCGGGGTACGGCCGTATTCAACGAGGATGGCTCCACATCGACCGGGTGTGTCCCCTGATCGGCGGCGAGGTAAAGGATTTGGTCGTCTTGTTCGTAAGCGACGTGCAGACGGTTGGCGCGGCTGAAGGCCAGGGAGACGCTGCTGCCGCTGTCTATCTGGCACACCTGGAAATAGTTGCCACCCCGTGACAGGGCTACGTAGATGTCGGCAATACCAGCTGCCATACCAACAAAAAACGCAACGATGACCAGGCTAAGCCAGGGAACATCATACGCATTCCAATTAGTACTATGCAATGAACAAACCAATTACGGTGAAGATGGAAAGAAACATTATCACACTCAAAATAATCACCAATAACAGGCTCGCTCCGGCAGCCACAAACCCTCCGGCAACCCAATAAACAGCAACAAAGCTTCTAATTAGAACACCCTGATTGACTGACAAAACTTATCTAACCGCAGAGAGCGCGGAGGGCGCGGAGGTTAAATAAAGGAGAAATCTCTGCGTTCTCTGCGCCCTCCGCGGTTGAAAAATGAGATTTGTCAGTCAACCAGTTAGAACACCTGTAATCTCTTGATCGCCCTGTTTTGCAAATCCACTGTGAAATCACTTTAACGCTACGGTGCTGTAATCACAGGCAAGAAGATCTGCATCTCGCTGCCAGGCCCAGTAGAGAC
>CAADGU010000038.1 GCA_900696625.1 uncultured Chloroflexota bacterium
CCAACTGCCTACAATGCCGGTTACAACACCCGCACCCTCTTTGAACTCCTTTACTTTGCCCAAGAACCAGATGGCAGCATCCTACGGCAAGACCTGGCCCATTACACCGGGCAAGTGGGCGATGGCGCACGCGATACCGGCGACCATAACACCGACCGGCGCTGGGTCTCGCCTGGGGCGTCGCCCAGTTACGATCAACCCATCTTCGTGCCTGTAGATCCCGGTTCACCAGGGGATTTTGAAATTGATCTGACTACCGAAGCCCCAAACATCATGGTAGACCCGGATACCGGCGACCGCTATTTATACTTCAATGTCACCGCCCAGGATGGCGCATCTGAAAACAGCTTCGACATTTGGGCCGGCCCGCCCATTTATACAGCCACAGTTCCCGGTGAGGTAAACGCCCGCAACTTACTGGCGCTAAACTCCCCCGGCAGCCACAGCGCCAAAGGGGTGGAAGTAACGGCCATCACCAACCTTCTCCTGAACAATTATTACCACTTCCTCTTAGACATCCCCCTGGTAGCCCTCGATGTTCCCTATGCCGGTTCTGACGTAAATGTGACCGTTTTTGACATCGATCAGGGAGGTGCATCTCCTATTACCATCACCCTGGATACCACCCACCCCAGTGACTGGTCAATGGTTTTTGGCCAGCCAGGTGTACCCGACCCCGATGGCGGTGTGCGTAACTGCCTGCCAGGTTTGGACAACTGCAACAATCAATTCGTCACGCCCCCCTATACCATCACCATGCCCACTGAAACAGATTGTGACTACACCAATCCAGACCCGCAAACCTGCACACCGTTTTACGGTGGTATGCTGATGGCGCGTTATCGCAGCGGCACCCTTCTTGATTCATATTATGATACCTTCTTATGGCAGGTAACGCTGCCCACGCCACCGCCCGCTGCCGACCCCACCGTCGGCTGCTCTGCCTTCCCCATCATCATCCACGAAGGCGCGCGCTCTGTCCACCAGACGCTCTACGAAGCCATTACAGGGTCGCCCAACTTTTATCCCCAGCCGGCGCCACCCTACAGCAGCTTTATCAACCACAGACCAAACGTGCCCTTGCGTGGCCCCGTCCATGCCGGCGATATGTTCCTGGTGCAAAATGGCGTCGGGCCGGGTGGTTTTGGCTGGCTGCGGTGGAATCAGTACATTTCGGATAATAGTTCTAACCTGGAACGCAGCCTGACCTGGCCGGGCAACAGCAAAGATTATGTGACGGTTGCTGCCGGTGGGCAAGAACCGCCTAACCCGCCATTCCCCCATCGAGTTTATGGCTACATTGAGTATAACGACCCCTACGACACCTCCATGCACATAGACGATTGGGTCATGGCCAGTACCGGCGCAGTTGTTAGTAATGCCGTGCGGGACATATTAGAAGGCCATATTGATTTGGGGCGGGTGCTGCGCCTGCCCGTTTATTATGCAACTGCCGGGACAGGCAGTACTTTGCGTTACCAGATGTCCGGTTTTGCCCTCTTCCGCGTGGCCGGTTATCAACTTAGCAGTAATGGGTCATATCTGCTGTTGGAATTCATCCGTTGGGATGAAAGCTGCGGTCAGGCTGGTGTGGCCCCCCAGGAAGTTGCCATCAACGGCCCGATTGCAGGCGATGTCAATACCAGTTATGCCTTTACGGCCACTGTTTCTCCGTTGGACGCTACCCAACCCATCACCTACGTTTGGGAAGCGGATGGGCAGCCAACCATCACCCATACTGGCGGTATCACCGACGTCATTAGCCTGAGCTGGCCGCTGACCGGGACGCATATGTTGACGGTCACGGCCGTGAACCCCCATGGCGGCCCCGTGAGTGACACGCATACCATTGCCATCCCGCCCCCGCCTGATCCCCCGCCCACGCCAGGATCCACACCAACCATCGCGCCAACCAACACGCCTACGCCCGAACCAACACCCACGGACGAGCCACCCCCACCTTGCGCAGTCAGATTTGCCCACTACGTGCTGGATACCCACAATACGATTTGGATCACCGGCGTTGTGGGCAGCGATGTGGAAGTTCGGGACGTGACAATTGGCGGTCAACTGATTGCTTCAGGCGTGCTGGAAGAAGGCGGCACTTTCGAGTGCCCCGGTTTCGCCGGGCTGCCTGTGGATCCCGATGATTTGATTGTCGGGCATGTATTGGTGGTGGAAAATCTCACCGACGGCACCACGGACGTGACCATTGTCCTGGGGACGCCGCCAACCAGCACACCCACGCCAACACCAATGGGAGGTTACATTTATGTGCTGCCCGACTGTGGCTGGCCGGCCTCTGACCCTGGCGATGTGACATTTACCGTCTATTTTGTCAACTGGGCAATTAACCGTTCCTTGACCCTTAACTGGGATGGAGTCAACATAGCGTACTGGTCGGCAAATGGCCACCCCGGCACTTTTTCCGAAACATTCACACGCAGTCTGCCGCAAACGGTAACGACCTATGTAGTTACGGCCGTCGGCGGTGCTGGTTCCGGTGAGTACTCTGTCTACTTCACCACCCCCTGCGACAACCAGACGCCCACGCCGACGCTCACACCTTCGCCAACCCCTACCGATACGCCGACGCCTACCAATACCTTCACGCCAACGCCTACCGACACACCCACACCGACGCCCAGCCATACACCAACACCAACGTTGACGCCATCGTCTACTGTCACAGCGACGGCCGTACCTCCCACCTACCGGTTATACCTGCCATTGGTGCGTAAATGAGAGGAAATGAATACGTTTGTAGTAGGCGATTGATCGCCTCGGAACAAGACCGGCGCTATCTGATCAACGGAAAATAAACGTATGCCGACTACATTGGCAAAATCAGACCACAGTTGTTGCGGCAATCACATTCCGATTGCCGGGGAGGAAATATCATGTTCAACCGTTTTTCTGTTTTACTTTTTGTCCTGGCAATAGGGCTGCTGCTGCCAACGGCCGTGTCCCGCGCCTTCCTCACAGCGACCGCCCCCGCCGCTGTGTCCCACACCCCGGACGATCCACCGTACCTCAAGCTGCTGCCCAACTGTGACGTCCCCGCCACCGACCCCGGCCCGGTAGCCTTGCACGTCCTCTTTGAAGAATGGCCCACCAACGAAACCCTGAGCCTGTATTGGAACGGCGTTCTGGTGCAAAGCTGGGCCGCCGGGCACAGAGATTCCTTTTCCCAGGCCATCAACCGCACCGTGTCCCAGCAGCCAATGACGGTGACGGTCACGGCCGTGTCCGGCGGCGGCGCTACCGTCAGCCAGACCTTCACCATTCCGTGCAGCCAGGGCATGGTGGTTGATCTGCCACACGGCCGTGATCTGTACACCAGCCGTAACCAGGCATCGGGCATTCTCGCCACCAGCAGCGCCGCTCTCTTTGGCCCGGACATTTGCACCGCCTACGGCGACCCGTATTCGCCGCTCAACAGTGAATGGCAGCCCGGTTTCTACACGTACCATTACCGCATTCGCATCCCCGCCGATTACGAACAGCGGGCGGGCACTTCCGTCCTCCGCGTGGAGCTATTTGACCCCGACTCCATCAACGTCAATGCCAGCGGCCCGTTCAACTTTACCCGCTCCCAGGCCGCCCAAGATGCCGGCCTGTCCGCCACCGGCAGCGGCACTTGTCTGGCAAGCAATAACCGCAAAAACTCCTGTCAGGTGAATACCGGCGAACCGGCGCTTTACCAAAATGGTATATTACCGCTGGAAGCCATCAACCCTTACTGGTTCATCCGCGTGGATGAAAATCGTGGCTCGGTTACACCAGGCCAATGTAGCGAACCTTCCAGTTACACCGCAGCGTATAACACCGCTACCCATTACCAGCTTTACTACTTCCAGCCGGATGGCGGCGCCTACCGCCGCGTTAACCTGGCGGCCTATACCGGGCAGGTGGGTGATGGCGTGCGGGACAACGGCGATCACTTCACTGACATGCAGTGGGTCTCCCCCGGCGCTGATGAACAGAGTTTTGATTATTATTCAATCCCCGGCGCCACTGGCGTACCGGCCGACCCTGGTTCGCCGGGCGGTTTTGAAATGAACCTGGCCTCGGAACTGCCCAACATCGTCACCGATCCTCAAACGGGCGACCGGTACATTTACCTGGACGTGACCACCGTCAGCGGCGCATCGGAAAACGCCTTTGAAATCTGGGCCGGCCCACCCTCTTACGTTTCCACTGTACCCGGCAGCGTGAATGCCCGTAACCTGCACGCCCTGAACAATCCCGGTTCCCACCACGCCAAAGGCGTCACCGTGCAGGCCATACAAAATCTGCCTCTGAACTCCAATTTTCCCTTCCCTATAGACATTCCGCTCACATACGTGGGGCCAGAGTATGCCGGGCAAGAGATCACCATTTCTTTATTTGATTTTGACCAGCCTGATACGATGCCATCCATCACTTTTTATTTTGATTCAATGGCAATCTCCGACTGGTCGTTGACTTTTGGCCAGCCCGGCGTCCCTGATCCGGATGGGCAGGTCCGTAACTGCATCCCTGGGCCATCTTGTGGCAATAAATGGATTACGCCACCCTACAGCATCACCCTCCCTGGCGGCAATCCTGCAGAATGTGACTACAGCGATCCGCAAAATGACCCGAACTGCATCCCCTTCCCCGGCGGACGGCTGATGGCCCGCGTCACGGTTGGGTATCAAGACACCTACCAGTGGGAAGTAACTCCGCCCACCCTGATACCCACATCAGACCCCACCGTGGGCTGCGCCGCCTTCCCCATGACCATCCAGGAAGGCGCGCGCTCCGTCACCCAGGCATACTATGAAACCATTACAGGGTCGCCAAACTTTTACCCCAACCCGGCGCCGCCCTACAGCAGCTTCTTCGACCACAGGTCAGACATCCCGCTGCCAGACGCGCAACAAGGAGACATATTCCTGGTGGAAAACGATGCCGGTGGTTTTGGCTGGCTGAAGTGGAATCAGTATGTGCCCTCAACTGCTTCTGTCTTGGAACATGGCCTGACCTGGCCTGGTGATAGTAAGGATTATGTGACGGTGGCTCCGGGTCAAAACCCACCTAATCCCCCATTCCCACATCGGGTTTATGGGTACATAGATTACAATGACTTCTTTGATACCAGCATGAACCTGGGCAATTGGGTCATGGCCAGTACCGGCGCGGTCAACAGTGCGGCGGTACAGGACAGGCTGGAAGGGCATATTGATTGGGGGCGGGTGCTGCGACTGCCTATCTATCAAAATTTTGCCGGGACGGGTAGCAATGCCCGTTACCAGATGTCTGGCTTTGCCCTCTTCCGCGTGGCCGGTTATCTACTCTCAGCAAATGGGCAGGAGGGGTCATACCTGCTGCTGGAATTCATCCGCTGGGACGATAGCTGCGGCCAGGTGAACGTGCCGCTCAGCACGGTGGACATCCACGGCCCGGCGATTGGTTATGCCAGTACCGATTATGCTTTCACGGCCGTGCCCGCCCCCTTTTACGCCACCACACCCATCACCTACGTCTGGCAGGCCGACGGGCATTTGCCCATCACCCACACCGGCGGCATCAGCGATGTCATTAACCTCAGTTGGCCGTTGACCGGAACGTATGGGCTGACGGTCACGGCCGTGAACCCCCTCGGCGGCCCCGTTACCGACACCCACACCATCATCATCACCGATACACTCATTCCCGACCTCACCGTCGTCGGCGCGCCGCAGTTGGTGACGCCGCTGCCGGTAGCCGCCGGGCAGCCGGTTTCCTTCACCGTCACCATCGCCAACAGCGGCGACGCCGACGTGAACAGCCAGTTTTTTGTAGACATCTTCATTGACCCCACCGTCGTGTTGACAACGGGCATTCCCATTACAGAGAGCAGCGGCTACACGGCCGTGCCCGCCCTGGCAGCCGGCGAAAGCCTCACCGTCACCATCCTGGCCCCACTTGGTTTTGGCGACCAGCCGCCCACGCACACCGTCTACGCCATGGTAGATGCGGACAATGGTCTTGTTGAAAGTGACGAGACCAACAACGTCTCCGCATCGCTGACGGTGACAGATGTGCGCCCCTTGCTGGCAGGCGTCACCATCTTTGGCCCGGCGTTGGGGCTGACCGGGGAAACGTATACCTTCACGGCCGTTGTCACCCCCACCACCATCAGCGACCCCATCACCTACACCTGGTACCTGGACGACACGCCCACCCTGACGATGACCAACGGCACGGCCGTGCCCATTAGCCTCACCTTCCCCGTCACCGGCACGTTTGACCTGCTGGTCATGGCCTCACACGGCTTCAACACCGTCACCGACACCCACACCATCGTCATCACCGACACGCCTGTTGTTGACCTGGCCGTCGTCGGTGCGCCGCACCTGCTGACGCCGGGCTGGATTCGGCCAGAGCAGCCGGTCAGTTTCACCGTCACCATTGCCAACGTGGGCAATATGCCCATCACCGCCTCCATCCAGACGGACATTTTCCTGCACCCGGCCATCGTCCTCAGCGACTCCATTCCCATCACCCAGAGCAACGGGTTTGCTGTAATTGCCGAATTAGGGGTTGGGGAAACGGCCGTGCTCACCTTCACCATCCCCGCCGGTTTTGACCCTGGCCCACTCTACCGGCAGGTGTACGCCATGGTGGATTCGCTCCAGGCCATCGCCGAAGCAAATGAAAGCAACAACGTTTCCCCGCCCCGGCAGGTGGTGGTAGGCACACCGTTGTACATCCCGGTGATGCTACGGCAATAACCGTGATGCGTGATGCGTGATGCGTGACGAGTGATGCGTGATCTCTCCGGTCACTCGTCACTCGTCACTCGTCACTCGTCACTCGTCACCCGTCACCCGTCACCCGTCACTCGTCACCCGTCACCCGTCACCCATCCCCTGCTCCTGGCGCAGCGGCCACCAAAGCTGCACGGTGGTTCCCTGGTTGAGGCCGGGGCTGGTGATGGTGAGACGGCCGTGATAAAAC
>CAADGU010000039.1 GCA_900696625.1 uncultured Chloroflexota bacterium
GGCGGCGGGTGGCCTCATCCAACGAGACGCCGACTGCGCCATCGGCAAAGGTGCGCAGGTTGACCCGCCGCGCCACGGCGCGCGCCTGAATTTGAGCCTGGGCCAGCGGGCCGCCGCTCACTTTCAGCGTGTCGAATACCGGCTCGCCGTTGAGTTCGTAGCCCAATTCGCGCAATCCGGCGGCGACCACTTGAGTAATCAGCCGCACGCGCCGGGCAATGCGCTTTAGCCCTTCCGGGCCGTGATAGACGGCGTACATCGAAGCCATAACGGCCAACAGCACTTGCGCGGTGCAGATGTTGCTGGTCGCTTTTTCGCGGCGGATGTGCTGTTCGCGGGTTTGCAGCGCCAGGCGGTAGCCGGGTTTGCCCTGGGCGTCTATGGAGACGCCGATCAGCCGGCCGGGCATGATGCGTTTGTGTTCGTCTTTGGTGGCCATGTAGGCCGCGTGTGGGCCGCCGTAGCCCATGGGCACACCAAACCGCTGCGAATTGCCCACCACCACATCCGCACCCATTTCGCCCGGCGGCCGCAGCAGTACCAGCGCCAGCAAATCGGCGGCGACAACGGCCAACGCGCCGTGTTCATGCGCCTGCTGGATGAAGGGTTCATAGTCGAGGATGTCACCGGTGGTGGCGGGGTATTGCAGCAGCACGCCAAAGGTGGGCTGGCTGAAGTCGTAGCTGGTGTGATCGCCAACGATGACGTGATAGCCCAATGGTTCGGCGCGGGTTTGCACCACGGCGATGGTTTGCGGGTGGCACAATTCAGACACGAAGAAGGTGTTGGCTTTGCTGCTGCGGGGCATGGCGCGTTGGCAGAGGGTCATGGCTTCGGCGGCGGCGGTGCCTTCGTCCAGCAGGGAGGCGTTGGCAATTTCCATGCCGGTGAGGTCAGTGATCACGGTCTGGAAGTTGATCAATGCTTCCAGCCGGCCCTGGGCAATTTCGGGTTGGTAGGGGGTGTATTGGGTGTACCAGCCGGGGTTTTCCAGGATGTTGCGCTGGATGACGGGCGGGGTGACGGTGTCGCTGTAGCCCATGCCAATGAAGGAGCGGTAGACCTGGTTTTGGTCGGCCAGGGTACGCAGTTCGTCGAGTACGGCCGTTTCACTCCTCGGCCGTTCTAAATTCAACTCCCCTTTCATGCGGATGTTGGCGGGCACGGCCTGGTCTATCAATTCATCCAATGAGTTGAGGCCCAGGGTATGCAGCATCTCCGTCACCTCTTTGCTGCGCGGGCCGAGGTGACGCTTAACAAACCGGTCGGCGGGACGGAGCATGTCGTGGTTGGGCACGGCCGTATGTCCGTTCTCACCGGCTTCGATGATTTCGTGGGTTGTCATGGGTTTCCTCACTTCGTTATCCGTAATCCGTTATGGCTCTTTGGGATTTCGTGGGGTTTGGCGTGAAACGTGAGGCGTGAAACGTGATGTCTCTCTGGTCACGTTTCACGTTTCACGGGTTGTCAACCCCCTGAATTCCTGAAGACCCACCGTTATCCGTAAACCGACTTCGGATTACGGGCTTCGGATTACGAGCTACGATCACTCTCTTTCCGCCAAAAACTTCTCATACGCGGCCGCGTCCATCAGGCCATCTACATCGGCTATGTTGTCCGGACGGACGCGGATCATCCAGGCGTCGCCGTAGGGGTCGCTGTTGACGAGTTCGGGGGTATCAATGAGGGGGGTGTTCACGGCCGTGACTTCTCCGGCAATGGGCATCAGCAGGTCGGCGGCCGCTTTCACCGATTCGACTACACCGAAGGCGTCGCCCGCGCCGAAGCTGTCGCCAACATCGGGCAGTTGCAGGTAAACAATATCAGACAGGGCGTCCTGGGCGTGGTCGGTGATGCCAATCACCACTTCATCGCCTTCGGCACGTACCCATTCATCATCATTGGAAAAACGGTAATTTGCAGGGATTTTGGACATGGTTTTCACTCCTTAATGGGGGCAAGATGTCAGCAAACTTGGTTTGCCCTTGCCCAACGAAATAAAAAAGGACGCAAGGCAAAACGGCGTTTTGCCAGCGTCCTCTGTCATTAACCTGAGAGATTGGCAGCGGGCGAGTTGTCGCCTGCCGGTTGCCCCTTCGGTATGCGTATGGTTACGCATTTTTCAGATACACCCTGCCGTCCGGTCCTTTTACCTGAGAGATTCGCGGTGGAGAAGCGCGTGAGCTGCCTGTCCGCCGTTTGCCCCTTCGGTGATCGGTAATCGGTGATCGGTAATCGGTGATCGGTGACTGATTACCGATTACCGATTACCGTTTACCTTACAGATGCTCTCCCGCACGGCCGTTTGCTGTATTCAGTTTTCAAATTGCCAGGATGGTGTTCATTGATAAGATACATTGTACCGGAGCGGGGGGAAAGTGCAAAGATATATGTGACGTGTGATGCGTGACGAGTGACGTGTGATGCGTGACGGCCATTCAAGGATCACACGTCACGCATCACGCCGGGATGAAGAGTATGGATCACAAAGTATGTCTGGTGACGGGGGCGAATACGGGGATTGGCTATGCCACGGCCGTGGGCCTGGCAGAACGGGGCGCGCAGGTGGTGATGTTGTGCCGGGATGAGACGAAGGGGGCAACGGCCGTGCGCGACGTGCAACAAACGACCGGCAACCCTCACGTGAAACTGCTGCTGTGCGACCTGGCCTCGCAGGCTTCTATCCACCAGGCCGCTGCCGATTTTCAGGCGCGGCATGAGGCGCTGCACGTGCTGATCAACAATGCCAGCGTGATCCCCCGGCAGCGTGAGGTGACGGTGGATGGGCTGGAACGGCAGTTTGCCGTCAACCATCTGGCCTATTTTCTACTGACCGATTTGCTGCTGGACATGTTGAAGGACAGCGCCCCGGCACGCATTATCAATGTCTCGTCGCAAGTTCACACGGGCGGCATGGTGGATTTTGCCGACTTACAAGCGGAACGAGGCTACCGCCCCACGCAGGTGTATGCCAATACCAAATTGATGAATGTACTGTTTACCTGTGAACTGGCGCGGCGGCTGGCGGGCACGGCCGTGCCCGCCAACTGCCTGCATCCCGGTGTGGTAGACACCAACCTGGGGCGCGACTATTCCGGGCTGCCCCGCAGCGTGTCCCGCCCCGGTCTCAGTTGGGCCGAAGGGGCGCGGACTTCACTTTATCTGGCAACAGCGCCGGAAGTAGCAAATGTAACGGGGCGGTATTTTCGGGATGAGCGGGAGGCACGGCCGTCACCCACATCTCAGGATGAAACGCTGGCCCGACGCTTGTGGGACGTCAGCGCCGATTTAGCCTACTCGTGGCGCAAGCCGCGGGGTGTTATACCAACGAAGGGCATAATCTGACATTTTAGCCGGCGGTTGAAACCGCGCCTACAAGGGCAAAGTCGGCCTTCGCCGACTGGTTCCCAGACCGCGCAGGCGGTCTTTGCAATTGTTGCCGCGAA
>CAADGU010000040.1 GCA_900696625.1 uncultured Chloroflexota bacterium
GGGATTAAGGTGGACCCCAAATGCCTGGAACTGGGCATTCCTTTTGAAAGATTGTGGAACACCATGCACGCCCGCGTCCAAAGTCGCAGCCTGGATCGGGAAGTATTGTTGGGGAAGGTAATCGAGCGTACAGAACGTGGTTTTGAGAAGAATGCGACGCTGCACCCGGAAACGGCCGTGACCGTGCGCCAGAAGCTCAACGATTCCCACACTCTGTTACCCCTTAACGCCGACCACCTGCGCGACGGCGAATTGGTTCGCACCTATTACATCTTTCTCAACAAACATTTCACACAACAGATACCCGATGCCTGGGAACATATCTACAACCTGCTAGATGTGCCCACTGCCACCCGCCAATGGCTCAACTTTTTTGACAGCTTGTGGGACCGCCCTTACGTGCTGATGCCCGAATTGGCGCACAGCCACGAAACCCTTTACACCCTGATTGAGGCCGATGGTATGCGCCTGCTGGAAAGCAGTGAACGAGAAGACGACAAAGCCGACCTGTTTGATGACTATCTGGCTCGTTATGCTTTGTTTGGGCCAATGGGGAACGTCCGGTTAACGGCCGTCAGCCAATTTAGCGATCACTTGCATGAATATATGAGTAACCAGCACAAACAATGTGTCCATTGCAGCACCCTGTTCCCAACAGACAAATGGATGACCAACGATGTGCGTTCCGATATTACCGTGCAGACTTTCTCCAACCGGCTGCGCGGCGGCCCTGGCGAACCCAAAAAATACATCTGCCGCCTTTGCCAGCTTCAATTCTTAGTGGAACGGTTGAACTTTGAAGAAGTGCGTGGCGAAAAAACAATGTACCTGCACTTTTTCCCCTACAGCTTTTTACCGGCGCCCTTTATTACTGCTCTGCGAGAAAACATTGATGCCATTCGCCAGACGACGGACACTGTGCGGGCGCTCTGGTGTGATACACACACCACGCTGGCAGAACCCGGCAGCGGCATTGATCCCAAATTTGCGGTGCAAACGAAAGCTGGCAAACCCCATCCTTATGGCGTCTACATGCCCCGCGTACCCCGTAATACAGTCGGCAATCGCCTCATTTTCCCCATCAATCCGGCCGGTGACAATGACAGCCAGCGTTTCCTCTTTGCTTTGTGGAATGCGCTGGTATTGCAGAGACACTTGGGGCTGCGGGTGATGCTCACGGAATCGCCGGTGGCCCCCTTTGTGCCAGAGGTAGAACTGTACGTGGACAACGTGTCCCTTTCTTGTCGCGGGTTGGTGGGGCGCAACGATTACGGCCGTTTCGCCGATTTACAACAGGCTACCGATGGCCCGCTGGTAGATTTATGGCGGCAGGCAACGGCCGTACACCAGATTGCCAACCGGGTACGCACCGCCAGCAGCCGCGACGAAGTGCTGGCTATTGTGCAGGCGATGGCCAACGGTCCCTTGTACGTTTATTACACTGTGGAAAAGTTACTGGAAGCGCGGGTGCGCGGCGACCAGAAAGTAAGCGCGCCGGAATGGCTGGAAATTCGCCTGGCGCAGCAAATCTTGCCCGATTTAAAAATCTTAACCCTAAACAAAGGAGGTAAATTTATGACCGAGTTAAGCCAGCATTTACAAAAACTGGCCGAGATCGCCTGGCAGGGCGGCTTACGCGGCAAAACGTTGAAGAAAAACTCGCTGATGACGCCGCTGGATCACGTCTTTGTGAAGCTCAATCAACGCAGTATGGCCTTTGATGATGAGGCGCTCAAAGCTGTGATTGCCGAAGATATATTTGAATATCTGGAGCGGATCGCCGATGAGCAATATGCGCCTGGCAAACGCAAAATGGGGTATGCCAACGACTTTGTGAATCTCTTCTTCGACCAGGTATATCACAGCGTTTACCAGGGCAACCGTACCCGGCTGCTGGCCGACGAAAAGTTGTTGCGCTCAGCCTTCATGTTTTACATGCGTCAGCAAATCCCTACCAGACAACAAGAGACTGGTGAAAGCGATAATCAATAAAAAGGAGCAAGAGAAACCATGAGCATTCTAAACCAGTATGCAAGCCACTTTTTACCCACTTACAGCAATTACCCTCACGGCCGTTACGTCACCCTGATCGTCGCCCGCTGGATTGAAAGCGAGGCCATTTTCCGCACCGAGGGCAGCGGCGAGCCGCTGAGCAAGGAGTTTGTCCTGGCCGGGCAAAACGGCGGCGAGCCGATTCAACGGGTGGTGATTAGCAAGCGTAAACAGACGGCCGTCGAACGGCGCACCGGTCGGGAATTGTTACGCAGACATGAGCTATTGTTTAGCACTAAAGACGGCATTTGCGCCCTCAACCGCAACAATCCTTGCGAAAAATGTATGGACTGCATGATTTACGGCTACGCCGCCGGCGGCGGCGGCGCCCAAAAAGCCCGCGTCATTACCGACGATGCCTTCAGCCTGCATCCGGTGCATCAGGTTTTAGGTACGAAAACGTTTAACGCCCCCTTTGATAGTAGCAGTCCGTGGGACCGTGAAGCAAAAAAGCAAATGACCGGCCTGGGAGAAGATGAATACGTCAAACCACAAACCGTTTTCCTGGACATGGAAACGTTGAAAGACCTGACAGCCAGCGAATTCCAATACGTGTTAGGCAACGTTTTACGTAGCTCCCGCTATGGCGCCGTTTCCTCGCGTATCGGCAAGGTACACAATGAATTGCTGGGGGTGGTCTTCAGTGATTGTGAATTGTTCAGCAACCTGGAACTGACGCAGGCAGCTTATGATTTGCTCAGCGCCGGTAATAGCGAACTGGATTTCCCATTAGCGAAAGAAACGGTGCATACGGCCGTGCAGCAAGCGGCCACGCAGTTGATGGATCGCGTGGTCGGCCAAAAGCTGGCTCTGAGCGCCGCGGATGTGGCCCAACTGGTGCAGGAAATGATCGATCTCTATGGCGACGAAACGGCCGTGGCCAACCTGCTCCAATCCACCAACTATGGAATTATGAATTAGGAATTATGAATTATGAAGCGCGGTTCTTCCTTCATAATTCATAATTCATCCTTCATAATTTCCCCATGGAGGGATGATGGTCTACATTTACCAATGCCATCTGACGCTGCTGGAGCCCACCTTCTTCAGCAGCCAGGAGATTAGCAACTACTTCCAGACCGCGCCGCTGGTGGGAAACTATGCCCTGGCTTACGCCCTGGGGTTGTGCCAGACGCCCTATTTCAACGATGGCTCTATCTTGTATCAGGAGCATTTGGCTGCCTTAAACGAGCAGGGCATTTACATCACGCCGGCCACCCTCACCGGCCCGGCTCGCTTCTTGCTGGCGCAATTTAACGCCCAACCAGACGCTTACTGGTATGCTATGGCCAACAATACGATTGTTACCCGACCCGACGGTGCCTGGACGGAAAAACAGGGTTCCGCCTGGTATGTCAAGACGAACACCGGCGAGAAAAAGAAAGTGGGTCTGGAAAATCGGCCGCAGCACGGCCGTATCCGTTTCCTGGCCATAGACAACGAAGCCATCTTTTACGTCATCAGCCACCAGCCATACCAACCGCCCAGCTACATCCGTCTGGGCAAATTTATGAGCAAGGCACGTGTCACGGCCACAGCCGCAACCTACACCGAAGTCGAAGCCCAGGCCATTACCGTGCCTTTCCTGCTCAACCCAGCCGACCTCAGCCCGGAAACAACGCTGCTTACATTCGACCTGGTAAACGTGCCGCCGACGCCGCTGGTAAAGAATGGGGTGGTGAACGGCCGCTGTTACCGGCTCAACACAACCACCCACCTGCCCGTTGGTATGCGTTTTGGGGTAGACCTTTAAGTGGGGCCGAAGGGGCTGCTATCATGATCACGATTCATCTCGCAGATCAAACCGAGAAACTTGCACCAGAAAACCCCTGGAGCCTCACGCAAGAGCCGTTGTATCACCAATACCGCACGGCCGTAGCCCTACAAGATCCTAACAACTACCTGGTCCTCAACAGCTACAACACCGGCACAGGCAAAACCCGCGCCGCCTTGCTGCACCTCTTTGCTCTGGACAAACAAAAGAAAAACGTCCTGCTCGTCGCCCCCACCAACGCCTTGCTCAACCAGCACGCCGACGACGCCCGCGGCTTCATCCAGCAATACGGCCTTGATTTCCAGGTGTTCACCGCCACCGCTGCCGCCAACCGTCTGCGCGGCCAGCAGCTAGTCGAGCAAGGGGATTATTTGCAAATGCGCACCGGCGAATCTCTCTACCGCCTCATCCGCAACTACCGTGAATTTTTACCGGACGCACAGCAGCGACAGGGGCTTGTCCTGGTGGTCAACCCCGACATTTTCTACTACGCCCTCATGTTCCAATATGGGGCGCACGACCGGCGCAACCTGTTCCAGAGCTTCCTGTCCAGCTTCAGCTACATCATCATTGACGAATTCCACTACTACGATCAGAAACAACTGGCCTTTTTCCTCTTCTTCTTCAAGCTGAGCCAGAAGATGGGTTACTTTGCCCACGCCGGTCGCAAAATCTGCCTGCTCTCCGCCACCCCCAGCCAGCACGTCAGCCAATACCTCACCCACATCTTCGCCGACAAATGGCAGCACGTCAGCCCCGACAACGAACTGCCAGAAAGCGCCGCTTACCCCACCACACCCACGCTGGCCTCACTTACCCTGACTCTGGCCAACGACGATCTGGTCAGTTGGGGACAGGCCAATCAGACTTACTTAGGCCAATGGGTACAACAAGACGGCCGTGACGGAGCCATCATCAGCGACGCCCTTACCCGCATCAACCAGTTATACGCCAGCCTGCGCCGGACCTTCAGCGATAGCCAGATGGGGCGCATCACCGGCCCCGAACCGGAGGAAAAACGGCAGCAGGCTACTGGCCGCGCCCTCATTCTGGCCACACCCACCGTAGACATCGGCTACAACTTCGTCAAGCCGGGCAAAAAGCGGCAAAACATAGACTTCCTCATTTGTGAAGCCCGTTACGGTGATGATCTCATCCAGCGCATCGGCCGCGCCGGGCGCGTTTTAGGCAAGGCGGAGAGCGACACGCCCGGTACGGCCGTTGCCCTCCTCAATGAAAATGCCTACACCGCTTTACAAGCCTACGACGGCCGTACCCTCAGCCGCGCCGAATTCAAAGGCATCGTACAGCAGCACGCCGACCACCTGCCCCACAAACACACCCTCACCGGCTACATCAAATCCTGGGCCATTACCGAACTGTTCTACCCCATCTACCGCGCTGACAAAATGGTGCAGCCAGAGGAACAGCCTTTGCTGGAAGAGCTATACCAGGAGTTGCGCGACCTGTTTGGTGTGCGTGGCCATAGCTATAAATCCCTCACCGGCTACTTTCAAAAATTGTACTATCGGGAAAAATGGCTAGACGGCAGTAAAAAATCAATGCCCTTTAACCGCGACACGGCCGTTCACGTGGCCGATTGGTTCAAATTCAACGGCATGGGCCAGGAATACACGGCCGCCGCCCTGGAACCTTATCTGGCCGATGAGCGGGTGATTGGTATCCCCGAACGCCAGGATGCGTTACGCCAATTTGTGCAAAGCCAGGTACATCTCAGCCGTTCCCTCTTCAACTTCCGTGATTCCTTCCAGGGGCCAACGGCCGTCATTTACGACAAAGACCACCTCTTTTCCAGCGAAACTACCAACCAGCATGACCTTTTCCACCTGGTAGAAAATTACGATGTCACCTGGTATGACGGCCGCGCCGAATTTACCCGGTGGCACGGCGACACGGATTACACCGGCGAATTCTACGGCCGTATCCGCCGCCACCGCGACCCGCGCCTGACCCTGATACTGCATTACCAGACAGAGCTATCTCAACAGGAATTCACCGCTACCTGGGAAGGCCGTCCCGTGGCCCTCTCCGGCTTTTCTTTGCGGGCCAGCGAGAGAAAAGGGGATCCCTTTCCTCTGGACGGCCGAATTCAAAACGCCCTGGCCGGTAAATTTCTCACCGTCCTCCTTATCGAACCAAAGATGAAAAACTGGGCATTTTATTATTTGCATCATGCGCCTTTCTACGGCCGTAAACTCATCATAGATTTTGATGATCGGCACGGCGTGGAATACACCGCCTACATCGGCAAAGCCGCCTGGCTGGCTTACCCCGAACTACAAATCGCCTTCAAAATCCGCGACCGTATGAAATCAGAGGCGATCATTATTTGAATGAGACCAACGACGAATGATGAGGGGAAAATCTCTTTACCAGATAACTGTCAACGAGGGTACTTGAGCAATTTGTCCATCACGAGAGAGTAAAGGCAGGTTCAAATGCAAAGCCGTCGCCGCAATAATCCGATCCGGCATATCCGGCACATGTGTATCCGTCACCCACCGGCTCATAATTCTCGCTCACCAAATTGGCCCCACGTTTCGCGGCGGGCTTCAGCCATGTCCTCTTCCGTCACCGGGGGCAAATCTTTCCAAAGTCCACCAAGCTGGATTAGCTTTTTTGGCTCTTTTTCAGACTTAAAACGCAAAAACTCAATAAATGCCTGTAATTCAGGGAAGCTCTCTGGCGGCAACGCCTCCAATTCATCAATAATCAACTGTTTTGTGACCATGATTTAGATTCCTTTCGCTCAAATATGGCCGATATTATACAACAAAAGGAAAGCGCCATGACCCACTCTCCCGACCTCTACGCCCTCATCATCCGCCTCACGGCCGTACACAACACCCACCTGCGCGCCACCCAGGGCCACCTGGCCCACGCTGCCTTCCTCAGCATCCTGCAACAGGTAGACCCCGCCGTCTCCCAGGCCATTCACGATCAACACGGCCGTAAACCCTTCACCGTCTCCCCCCTGGAAGGCTACGGCCGTGGCCGCAAAGGTCAACTCTACATTCAGGCCGGACAAGAAGGCTGGCTGCGCGTCACCCTGCTCGACCCCATCCTCTTTCAGACCTTCATCAGCTACTTCCTACAAGGCCACCGCCCCACCATCCAGTTAGAAAACAGCACCTTTCACGTCAGCGAAATCCTCAGTACCCCCGGCAGCCATAAGCTCGCCGGTTATGATAGCCTGTCCGCACTTTTTGACCGTTGGGCCACAGCCGACGTCACCGACCCCCACCATCAAAAAATCAGCCTGCACTTCCGCACCCCCACCGCCTTCAGCATGCGCAGCGCCCCCCATCGCCACATGCACATCCTGCCCGATCCCCCCCTCGTCTTCGGCCAGATCGCCGATTACTGGGACACTTTAGCTGGCAGCGAAACCAAAGAAGCGGTGCGCCACTTTTGCATCGAGCATGTCGTCGTCGCCCGCTATGACATCAAAACCCACATGTACGAATATCGCCGCAGCAAACAAGTTGGCTTTGCCGGTGAAGTCACCTTTGAAATACTGGAACCAGGAGGCACCGAAATGATCCAGCACCTCAACCGCCTGGCCGACCTGGCCTTCTACACCGGCATCGGCAGCAAAACCACCCAGGGCATGGGGCAGGTAAACAGAATTATGAATTATGAAGGATGAATTATGAAGGAGGGAGAGAAGAGTGGCTGAGTATGATTTACGACAGCGGACGAAGACTTTTGCCCTGAGAATTATCCGGCTGTATACCGCTTTGCCCAAAAGCGAAGAAGCACAAGTGATTGGCAAGCAAGTTTTGCGTTCAGCAACCTCCGTTGGCTCCAATTACCGTGAAGCCTATCGCGCTCGTTCAGATGCCGAGTTTCTATCCAAGATGGGCGATTGTCTGAAAGAACTGGATGAGACTGCTTTTTGGTTGGAACTCCTTGTTGAATCTAACATCATGTCACCAAACCAAATCACGTCTCTACTTGATGAAACCGACCAACTCATTTCCATATTCACAACCATAGTCAAGAAGAAGAAAGGATGAATTATGAAATATGAAGGGCCTTTTCCTTCATAATTCATAATTCATAATTCCTAATTCATAATTCCTAATTCCCATGGAAGACTATCTCCCTCTCTCCTACCTCAACCAACTGGTCTACTGCCCGCGCCGGTTCTGGTATATGTACGTGCAAGGTGAATTGGAAATTAACGCCCCCATGCTCGAAGGTACCTACCAACACCAAAACCGCGCCGACAAACCTGGCCGCGAAACCGATGACCAGGGCCGCGCCATCCACCGCCGCCTCTGGGTCTGGTCAGACCGCCTGCAAATCGCCGGTTTCGCCGACTTTGTCGAGTCACATGGGGATTCCCTCCTCCCAGTTGAATACAAACATGGGCAGCAAGGCAAATGGGACAACGACGAAATCCAACTATGCGCCCAGGCCCTCTGCCTGGAAGAGATGACCGGCCAACAAGTGGAGCAGGGCGAAATTTTCTACTGGCGCTCCCGGCGGCGCATCCAGGTGGCGTTTGATCACGCCCTGCGCCAGAAAACAGAAACGGCCGTCGCCCACGCCCACCACCTCGTCACCACCAACCACATCCCTGCCCCCATCCACGAACGCCAGAAATGTAAACATTGCTCCATCCAACCCATCTGCCTGCCCGATGAAGTGGAGCAATTAAGAATTAGGAATTAGGAATTATGAAATCCCCTCTTCCTTCATAATTCATAATTCATCCTTCATAATTCCTATGAACAATTCATCGTTCATCATTCATGATTTCTCCCTTGTGCCCGTTTACTATTGGCGTGGGGCCAGATTCTCCCTGGTTGATCTGGAACCCCACGAATCAGGCTGGCTCGTCTGCCTGGCCCTCACCCGCGAAGGAGAGAACTGTCTCTTGCCGCTGGCCTGGGATCGTTCCGCCGCCATCGAAGAAACAATAACCGAAGACATCCTGCCCCCGCCCACCTTCCACACCCAGGCCCACGACAGCACGGCCGTCCGCCTCACCCTCAACGAACTGCAACAAAGCGGCTGGCAGGTCAACGGCCGTCTCACCATTCACTTCACCGGCTGCGACACCGAACCCAACTTCCACCAAAATACCCAAACCTACCTCTGGCACACGCCGGGGGGAAAGGATGAATTATGAATTAGGAATTATGAAACACTCTCTTCCTTCATAATTCATAATTCCTAATTCCTAATTATGGAAATCTACATGGCTACCCTCTATCTAACCGAACAACAAACCACCGTCAAAAAAGATGGCGATACCCTGCTGGTCATCATCCCTGAAGACAAACGCCAAAACCGCCCCGCCAACAAAGTGCGCGTCCCCCTCACCAAAATAGACCGCGTCGTCGTCCAGGGCAACGCCACCCTCACCAGCCCCGCCATTGCCGCCCTCATGGAACGCCACGCCGAAATCACCTTTCTTGATGCCTACGGCCGTTTCCACGGCCACCTGGCCCCCGCCTTCACCAAAAACGGCCAGCTCCGCCTGGCCCAAACCACCGCCCATCAACACCCCGTCCGCCACCACCACTTCACCCAGGCCTTCATCAGCGGCAAACTGCAAAATATGCGCACCATGCTCATGCGCGCCAACCGCAAACGCGAAAACGAACACATCAGCAAAGCCATCATCACCCTCAAAAACACCCTCGACGCCGTCTCCCACCTGACACCTGACACCGAACTACCTGACACCCGCCACCCCCAGACCAACTCTGCCTACGGCCGTCTCCAAGGACTCGAAGGCGCCGGCACCGCCGCCTACTTTGGCTGCTTCCCCCACCTGCTCAACGAACCAGACCTCTTCCACGGCCGTACCCGCCGCCCACCCCGCGACCCCGTCAACGCCCTGCTCAGCTACGGCTACACCATCCTCCTCAACCAGATCACCTCCGCCATCTACACCGTCGGCCTCGACCCCTACATCGGCTACCTGCACAGCAGCCAATACGGCAAGCCCGCCCTGGCCCTCGACCTCATGGAAGAGTTCCGCCCCCTCATCGTAGACTCCGTCGTCCTCGCCCTCTTCAACACCGGCGAAATCCAGCGCAAGCACTTTGTAGAAGAATTTGGCGCTTATCGGCTGACTGACTACGGCCGTCGCACCTTCCTTACCCGCCTCGAAGCCCGCTTTGACGAAACCATCACCCACCCCACCTTCAACTACAAAGCCACCTACCGCCGCAGCCTGGAACTCCAGGCCCGCCTGCTCGCCAAAACCCTCATGGACGAAATTCCATCCTACCCACCTTTCATAACAAGATAAATTATGAATTAGGAATTATGAATTATGAAGGCCTCTCTTCATTCATAATTCCTAATTCATAATTCCTAATTCCCATGTATTTAATCGCCTACGACATCTCCAACGACAAACGCCGCACCAAAGTCCACAAACTCCTCTGCGGTTTTGGCAAATGGACCCAATACAGCATCTTTGAATGTTTTCTCACCGACAAAGAACTTATCACCCTGCGTCACCGCCTGGACAAAATCCTCAAAGAAACCGAAGACAACGTCCGCATCTACCACATCTGCCAATCCTGCCAATCCAAAGCCGAAACCATCGGCAGTTCCCCTCCCAAAGAAGATAAGCTATACTTACTCTAACTTCCTAATCTTCATAATTCCTAATTCCTAATTCCCCCCGAGCGCCTCCGCCCCCCACCCACCTCCCTCACCCGCTCGCGCTAGAAAAAACCGCAAAATACAGGGGAAAAGCACATTAACAACCGCATACATGGGCATATAAAAAACCTAAAAACCATGCAAAAACCCGACCCGCTCGCAAACAACTACCCGGTGGGGCAAAACCCGCCCAAAAGCCTCCCATTTACCCTCCAAAAAGGGTATAATAAGCCACAAAAGCGCACTGGAACAAACTAATGTGGGACAAAACAGAGGGGAAATCGAGAGTCAGCCCACCCCAGAATCGCCGCCCGCGATTGAAACCATCGACCTGGACACGCAACTGCCCGCCGGGGCCATCCCGCCCACCCCAGAATCGCCGCCCGCGATTGAAACCATCTGCCAACACGTCTACCCACAGCGCAATCAAGCCAAGCCCACCCCAGAATCGCCGCCCGCGATTGAAACCATCGATTCAACTCCTCAATCGCCAGCCGCGTCTGGGCGGGCCCACCCCAGAATCGCCGCCCGCGATTGAAACCATCAAAAGGAACGCCTCTCATGGAAACAAAAATTAAGCCCACCCCAGAATCGCCGCCCGCGATTGAAACCATCCAGCTTAAGGCTGGCCGGGCAGATGATGAGGGCGGGGCCCACCCCAGAATCGCCGCCCGCGATTGAAACCATCTACGTTGAACCGTCCCATGATCGAGGCGTTTATTGGCCCACCCCAGAATCGCCGCCCGCGATTGAAACCATCTGAACAACCAGGGGGTGGGCTATTGGCCTGGCAGCCGCCCACCCCAGAATCGCCGCCCGCGATTGAAACCATCTCCGCCATTTTTTGCGATAACTTCCCCCACGTCTGGGGCCCACCCCAGAATCGCCGCCCGCGATTGAAACCATCTGTTCGTCGTGGTGCGGTTTGATTTCTTTAGTCAGCCCACCCCAGAATCGCCGCCCGCGATTGAAACTAGTGAGGCGGAGCTACGGGATTTGTGCATGGATTTGTCAGCCCACCCCAGAATCGCCGCCCGCGATTGAAACTCACAAATACCCTTCATGCGCGGGTCTTCGTCGTAAGTCAGCCCACCCCAGAATCGCCGCCCGCGATTGAAACCAACGCCTTGATCAGGCGCTGGCGCTGGGCGTGGTGTCAGCCCACCCCAGAATCGCCGCCCGCGATTGAAACACGTCATCTGGCGTATTAGTTTCAGTGGGTATGGTGGTCAGCCCACCCCAGAATCGCCGCCCGCGATTGAAACGGGCACGACGATCACGGGCGTGTCTGCTACCCCAGGTCAGCCCACCCCAGAATCGCCGCCCGCGACTGCAA
>CAADGU010000041.1 GCA_900696625.1 uncultured Chloroflexota bacterium
ACTAGGGCATCATCAGCACCGGCTCTACCTGTTCCAGCGCCCAGTCAATTTCCTCTTTGCTGATCACCAACGGCGGCGCAAAACGAATCACATTCTCGTGCGTTTCCTTGCACAACACGCCCCGTTCTTGCAATGCCTCGCAAAAACGGCGCGCCTTTGTATTCAATTCCACGCCAATAAACAGCCCCTTGCCGCGCACTTCTTTGATATGTTCGCTTTCAATCCGTTCCAGCCGCCCCTTGAAATACGCGCCCAATTCGGCCGACTGCGCCACCAGATTTTCTTCCACCAGCACCGCCAGCGCGGCGCGGGCAATGGCCGCGCCCAACGGATTGCCGCCAAAGGTGCTGCCATGATCGCCAGGATGGAACAGCCCCAAAATGTCCCGGTCAGCCAATACGGCCGAGACCGGATAAAAGCCGCCGCTGAGCGCCTTGCCCACAATGGTCATATCCGCCTTGACGCCTTCATGGTGGCAGGCAAACAATTTCCCGGTACGGCCGAAGCCGGTCTGAATCTCATCGGCCACAAACAGCACATTCTGTTCCTGGCACAAATCATATGCGGCGCGAATGTAACCGGTGGGTGGCATGACCACGCCGCCCTCACCCTGAATTGGCTCCACCATAAAAGCGACGGTGTTGGGCGTAATGGCCTGGCGC
Organism: uncultured Chloroflexota bacterium; assembly: GCA_900696625.1. Lineage (GTDB taxonomy): Bacteria > Chloroflexota > Anaerolineae > Promineifilales > Promineifilaceae > CAADGU01. The sequence goes on from CAADGU010000041.1 coordinate 663, forward strand.
AGGGCGTCAATGTTGCCATAGGGGATGATCTTGAAGCCGGGGGTGAAGGGGCCAAAGTGTTGTTTGTAGGCCGGTTCACTGGAAAAACCGACAACGGTGGTGGTACGGCCGTGAAAATTCCCCTCACACACAATAATCTCCGCTGCGCCATCGGGCACACCTTTGATTTCATAGCCCCATTTGCGGGCCGCTTTGATCGCCGTCTCCACTGCCTCTGCGCCCGTATTCATGGGCAGGGCCATATCATATCCCGTCAACTCGCACATCTCTTTGAGAAATGGCCCCATCTGGTCATTGCGGAAGGCGCGCGAAGTCAGTGTCACTTTGTGCATTTGGGAAATGGCCGCGTCCATAATTTTGGGGTGGCAGTGACCCTGATTCACGGCTGAATACGCCGCCAGGCAATCCAGATACTTCTTGCCGTCCACATCATACACCCACACCCCTTCGGCCTTCTCCACCACCACATCCAGCGGGTGATAATTGTGGGCGCTGTAGGTTTCATCCAGTTCAATATAATGTTGGCTTTTCATGTTATAAACTCCTTTAGTCAAGACCCTAAGGGTTTTCAAAACCCTTAGGGTCTAAGCAATTGACCTGTCAGGTTTAGTCAAAAAAAGCCTGACCATGTAGGATGATCAGGCTTTGCTCAGACCCAGGCCGGGCACGGCCGTTGGTCATCTTTTTAAGTTGAAGTTACTGCTAATTATACGGCCGTCAGCGCGAACTGTCTATGTGGGACGGCCGTAGATCAGCGCCAACGTCCTTTAACCTTCTTTCCATATGACCGGCAGGTAAACGCGGAAATTGGGTGGTGGTGGAGTAGTCAATTCTTGTTCCACTGCGCCCATATCACACACGGCCGTGCCATCTCCATCCCCATCCAACGGCCGTGTAACCCCTCGTTGGTCGGTCGGTTCACAAGTCGCGTCATCCCCCGCATCCAGCGCCGGGCTGCCGGGCAGCAGCGCATGTGTCCACGTCGCCCCGCCATTATCCGCCAGCAGCCCTAACAAAGGGTCGCCGCTCAACAATGGCGTACAACTACCATCCTCGACCAGGTTATGCACATTGGTATTAAACAAGCCGCTATAGGCACAATCACCACCCACACTATTGGCAATGATGCTGTTACTCATGGTCAGTACGCCACTGCTGATAATCCCGCCGGCAACGGCCGCTTCATTATCACTCAGCGTCACATTGTTCAACCACAATGACTGGCTACTGCTGATGCCACCCCCGGCCGTGATCGCCTGGTTGGCGCTAAAAGTACTGTTGCGCACCATTACCTGATCCCCCGTCCAATTGGCAATACCACCACCATATCCGGCTACATTTTCCTGGAACAGGCTGTGGGTAACCAGAATGGTTCCGGGGAAAAAATCATCACTATTGACAATAGCACCGCCCTGTTGACCAGCTGTGTTGCCTCTGAACAATGCATCTTGCACTGTCAGTGAATGGTGATTATGGATAGCGCCGCCATGTTGCACGGCCGTGTTGCTCAAAAAGGTTGTATGGCTGATGACAGCTACCGCGTCGTTGATCATGCCACCCCCCAAAATAGTGGCGGCGTTGCCGCTAAAACTGCTGTGAGTCAGCGTTAATACGCCGCCAGCCACCAGGCCACCGCCGTAGGGAGCCGTATTCTCTACAAAAGTTGTGTTGCTTATCACGTTAATGACCCCTCCAGACCCATAAGACCCCCAACTAACGATGCCGCCGCCAGCGCCGCCTACACTGTGAGCCACATTGCCCTCAAAATAGCTATCATTGACAACTAACTTGCCATGCTGGTTAGCTATGCCCCCACCGTGCCCGGCCGAATTATCAACAAAGGTGGAATGATGCACAATCAATATACCCTGGTAATTGTTCACTCCTCCGCCAAAAGAGCTGGAATTGGTAGCTCTGTTACCTCTGAGGGTAACGTGATTAAGCGTCAAGATACCTTCAACATTGTTAAGACCGCTGGCGCCGCTCGTCGAAAATCCACTGATGACGCTCATGTGCGTGAGCGTCACGCTGACGTTCGGCCGAATCTCAAAGATGCGATGCAGATTGTTGCCGCTAATTGTCAGCGATAGGGCGGCGCTGCCGTCTACGGTTACATCATCTTCAAGAAAAGGCATTTCGGTCACAAGGGTAATGATCTGGCTGGCGGGCGGCAGGGAGAACAGAATCACATCCGGCCCCGGCAACATATTGGCGGCCACGATGGCCTCCC
>CAADGU010000042.1 GCA_900696625.1 uncultured Chloroflexota bacterium
GCGGCGCTGCACTCAGCGGTGTGACAATCATGTTCATGACAATGAAAACGCCAAACCCATACAGGAGCGAGCCGACGATAACATGGCGGCGCAAAAGGGGAATGCGGTCAGCGGCCAGGATGAAAACGGCCGCAACAGCAAAGGATATCGTCAGGTGAAAGAAGACCCCGACCAAAGCGGTGGCGGCGCCGCCCTCGAACGCCGACATCCCCAATGCGCCGCTGGCGATATATTGCCAGGAGACAACAAACGGGGTCTTTTGAATGAGGCTGTAAACGATCCACATGTGGATGGTCTGGGCTACAAAGATAAACATGCCGCCAAGGACAATGGTCCGAAGCAGTGAACTGCGGGTATCAAGGGGCTTGCTAGCAATAGCTGACATTTTAAATTCTCCTTTTTGTGTTTGATTCTAAATCAGGGTTGGGTTGTCAGATAGGTGTACAAAGCGGCCAGGTCATCATCGTTCATGTTGGAGGCATTTTCCCAGGGCATTGTCGCCGGGAAGGGCTGGCCATCCGGCTTGACACCGCTGTGCATCATGGCCGTAAACTGCTCCAGGGTGAGGCTGCTGACAAACGGCCGTGGGTTAGGCACAGCCGGGCTGACCGACGTGGCCGGCGAGCCGGTCATAGTTGGCCCATGGCAGCCGCGACATTCGCCAAAAGTGGCTACATACTTGCCGTATTCGGCCGTCACGCCTGGCGGCGGGGCGGTGACAACGGCCGGCGCGGGCGGGGGCGGCTCGCCAAACATGCCCGCGCCCAACATGGTCACGCCCAAAAAATTCATTCTATCGCCGGTCGGGCCGGTGGTCGGCGTAGGCGGCAGCGAACGCAGATAGGCAATAATCGCTTCCGTATCCTCGTTGCTCAATTCGCGGTAGGGCATGAAGGACATCACGCCCACGGTGTGCCCCTCTTGGTTAACGCTATAACGCAGTACGCGGAACAGGTCGCCGTCACTGTAACCGGAGAGTTTGCCGCCCGGCGTCAGGTTCTCGGTCACCATATCGCCAATAAAACCAAAGCCGTCATATTCGGAGAGGTTCCAGCCGCCGCTGAGCGGGTGCTGGCGCGAGGGGGCGCCATCGGCCCCCACCTGGCTGTGGCAGCCCATACAGGCAATCGTGACCAGGTATTCGCCGCGGGCGATTTGCTCCGGCGTGCCCGCTACCGCCAGTTCAGGTGCGGGCGGAGCGCCGGGGAAGTACATGGCGCTGACGCCCTTGCCGCCAAAGAAGGCGACGGCCGTAAAAATCAACGTCAACAGCCCCGCCGCCAATCCGCCCACAATCTTTACCCACAATTTCTTAGCCCGTACCGCCCGGTAAGTCAACCAGCCAAACAGCACGGTCAAACCAATGACTACCAAAAAAATGAGGATGTTACCAATCATGTTTTTTCTCCTTGAATCCAGGTGCGACGCACTTTGGAAGTGCGTCGCACCTACGGTTCTACAATTAACGTGCCAACCATACCGGCCATCTCGTGGCCGGGTGAGCTGCAATAAAAGGGGTAACGGCCGGGTTTCTCTGGCGTAAAGCGCAACACGGCCGTTTCATTGGCCGCCAGCGACGTGTGAATCTCGAATGCGTCCATATCAAAGGCATGGGTATAGCCGTCCCGGTTGACCAGGCGCAAGGTGACGAGCTGCCCGGCTTTGACGGTGACTTCGCTTTGCCCGAAGGCCATCTCTTTGATGGTGATGGTGGCTTCGTTGGCGGCAGCGCGGCCACAAGCAGCCAGCAGGCAGATCAGGATGAGAAGCAGGGGGAAGATAAACGGCCGTAGCTTTTTCAATAGAAACCCTCCTCCTGCCCCTCAGGGCAACTGCCTGATGACTGTCGCCCTGAATGGTGCGGCCAACAGCTCTCCCAGAGGCGCGTAGACGCCGCTGGCCATAGCTTCCTGCATATGCGCCGCCCGCGCCTCAGCCGACTCCCAATCGGCAATCTCAACCAATATGTCAGGGTTGTCGAGCACCTCGTAGCGCGTACTGCCCAAAAAACCACGCTGATCCGATCCATGTTTGGCCACAATACTCCCAATCAGATTCTTAAGCTCAACCCGTTTGCCCGGTTTAGCCTGTAATTCAACGATCACCTTGATTGTCATTTCATTTTCTCCTTTGAGTTACCCGCCCGTGCAGGTTGGCAAAAACGTCGTGCCACTGACAATGATGACGACACTTGTCGCTTGCGCATACGCACGAGTGCACGTCGTTTGCCATCCGGTTATGCCCGTATAATGCTGAACTAACACACCAACATTCGTTGCCTCTCCTGGGATTGTCAGGGTGACACCTTGGTTGATGTTAAAAACGCCACTATACAGACTTTGGAGAGGTAAGCCGGGTAGATTGTACGAAACGTAATAGTGGACAAAGAATGCGCCGGTGTTATAGACCGTAATGGATGCTGAGGGAACGGCCGTTGGCGTACTGGTTGGCGTTGCGGTGTTCGTAGGCGTGACTGCCGGTGTTGCCGTGTCTGTTGGCGTA
>CAADGU010000043.1 GCA_900696625.1 uncultured Chloroflexota bacterium
AAGCTGGAGGCGTTGGGGGATGCGGCCGTTTTTTCTTTGAATGGGTCGCGGCTGGCAATGTCTACCGATTCGTTTGTGGTCCGGCCGTTATTTTTTCCCGGTGGCAACATAGGCGATCTGGCGGTAAATGGTACGGTGAACGACATTAGCATGAGTGGGGCACGGCCGTTGTACCTGAGCGCCGGGTTCATCATCGAAGAAGGGCTGCCCATGCAAACGTTGGCGCGCATTGTGGACAGCATGGCCGCAGCCGCCGCCAAAGCCGGCGTCACCCTGATTACCGGCGATACGAAGGTGGTGGACAAGGGGCACGGCGACGGCGGTTACATCAACACCAGCGGCATTGGCCTGATTCCCGATGGCCTGGAAATTGGGCCAGACAGGGCGCAGCCGGGAGATGTGGTCATATTGAGCGGCACGATTGGCGACCATGGCATGGCGATTATGAGCGTGCGTGAGGGGCTGGCGTTTGAGTCACCTATTGTCAGCGACACGGCCGCGCTCAATGGGCTGATTGCGGCGATGATCCACGCCTGCCCTCAGATTCATGTGCTGCGCGACCCCACACGCGGCGGCGTGGCTTCTTCGCTAAACGAGATTGCCCACAGCTCCGGCGTGGGCATTGCCCTGAACGAAAAGAAAATCCCGGTGAATCAGTCGGTACATTCGGCCTGTGAATTGTTGGGCATGGACCCGATTTATGTGGCGAATGAAGGCAAATTGTTAGCCATCGTGCCGGCCGATCAGGCAGAGGCGGTGGTGGCGGTGATGCGGGGGCACGAGTTGGGGCGGGACACGGCCGTGATCGGCCAGGTCGTCGCCGAACATCCCGGCCTGCTCGTCGCCAAAACCGGCATCGGCGGTACGCGGGTCATCCCCATGCAAATTGGCGAACAACTGCCGCGTATCTGTTAAAACAGGGTCATTGGGGCATAGGCTGCCCCAGTGACCCCGGCTACGGTTTACGGTTCAACCACAAACCAGACGTCATTCACACCTTGCCCGGTTGTGTCGCCGGGCGCTTCATCGTTAATCCAGAAATAAAGAGGATAGCCGTTGTACGTCACTTGAAGCGTGCCATCGGTGCGCTCGGTAATGCCCAATTCACCCGTCACGCCAAAACCGCCAATGGGTAATTCACCTGGTTCCAGCAACAAGGGTGGCCAGTTGATGGCACATTCATCATAACAAACACTGACGTTTTCTTCGTCCACGCCAAAGAGATAAAGCGTCATGCCGTTATGAGCCACCAGGAAATCGCCGAGTTCGGTGCTGTTGCCCATCGCTACGGTGTAGGGTGGCACGACATACCAGACATCATCCACAGCCTGCCCGGTGGCGTCACCCGGATTTTCATCCAGTATCCAGTAATACAGAGGCATGCCGCCATACGTCACCTGAACCGTGCCGTCATCTCGTTCGGTGGTACCCAATTCGCCCACCACGCCAGCGCCGCCGGTAAGCGCTTTCCCTTCATCCAGCAGCAGGGGCGGCCAATAAAAGGCGCAATCATCGTAGCAGTTGCTCAATCCCGGTTCGTCGGGGTTAAAGCGGTAAAGGGTGAGACCTTCTGGCCCGGTGAGGAAACGGCCGAGTTCTTCATTGCCGCCCAACAACACTTTGGTGGTGGGGCGGGCGACGGCCCATACATTGCGGAAATTATGACCGGTGGTTTCGCCAGGGGCGGCGTCATTAACCCAATAGTAAAGCGGCCAGCCATCATAGGTAACTTGTATCGTGCCGTCGGTGCGTTCGGTGGTTGCCAGTTCGCCGGGCAGTTCGGCCACGGCCGTGACATCTTCCCCAGCCGCCACTTCTAATGGCGGCCAGGCTAATGCACAGGCATCATAACAATTGCTAACACCCGGTGTGTCATTGGCAAAGGTATACAGCGCCATACCGGCCGCGTCCACCAGATAGACGCCCAGTTCATCACTCTCGGCCAGTTGTAGCAGCGCCGTCACCGGCAGGCCGCCCAGAAGGGCAAACGGCGGCGTTACCATATTGCCGTCCGCATCCATCGCGGGCATATCGTCGCCGGGAAATTCATATTCACCCATTGTGCCAGCGTCTATGTGCAGCATGGCAAACAGGGTCTCGGTAGCGCCGGCGGGGTCAATGGTCACGGTGACATTTTGATTTTCACCGGCGGCCACAGGAGCATGGCCTAAAACGGGACCCGGACGGCCGTCTGCCTGGGCGTGAATGACAATCCAACCGGGCACATCAGCCGTGACGCTGTCTATGGTCACGGTAAACTCTTCGGTCAGGTTTTGGTCGGAAACGGTGACGGCGTTGGTCACGGCCGTTTCCATTTCCATTGTCTCGGCAGTGGATTCGACGGTTACTTCAGCCGGTTCGTCAGTGGGTTCGGCCACTTCGGGTTCGGGCACGACCGCTGCGGCCGTGGGGAGTTGCGTTGGGGGCGGTGTTGATGTGGGGGATTGCCCGCCACACGCGGCCAGGGTCAATAACAATACAAACAGCAGGGGACATAACAGGGCAAATCTTTTCATAGCTTGCTTTCTCCTTATGGTTTTGGTG
>CAADGU010000044.1 GCA_900696625.1 uncultured Chloroflexota bacterium
ATCGCCAGTGTTGTGAAGGGGGCACGGCCAGGATACTGGAGAAGGGGGTGTTGTCCATTGTGAACCAGGGGGCTTGGGCGCGTTTTTTGTAACGGCGGGTGGGTGCTGGCCGGAGCAACGGCCGTACCCTTTACAAGTAGGGGGACAACCAGCGTGTTATCCCCCTGGTCACTACCATCAATGAAAGGTTACGGCCGTGCCCGTCCCCATCTTCAACACCGCCACCGAGCGATACCCCTCGCCGGTATTGGCATAGCCCCGTACCGCCTCCCTGGTCTCTGCATCCAGAAGAGGCCACAACGGCTGCGGCACATCCATCACCAGCCGCAGCGCCGCCTGAATCTGCGCATCCCAGACCGGGCAGTATCGCTCAAAATCATCCGGGTGCAGCACACCGCGACAGCCCTCCGTCTGATGGCAATTTAATTCCATCGTCCAGCCCAGGTTAAAGAGCGCGTACTCGTCACGCATCTCCTCACCCGGCTGAATATCCCGCAGCGCAATTTCAAAACCATAGCCGGTGCTGATCATGTTGGCGTGGCAGCAGTGGTTCACATACTTGGCCGCGTCCCAGCCAATCACGCGGCGCTCGCCTGGCTCCAAGATGGCATATTTATCAATGGTGGGGCGTAAAAGGGGGTTTTGTAAGAGGGGGTTATCGGGGGAGATGACAATATCCAGCGGGTCCTCGACGTACACAATGGTACCGGCAGGGATGAAGGCGGTGGCAAAAACGCCCACGCCTACCTGGTCATTCACTGTTCTGACCTCACAATTTGGATGCATCATACAACTTCATTTTGTCCTCCGGCAATATAGGTTGCCAACCTGATGGAAATCTATTATTCGCGCATCATAAGCCCGTTTTTGCCTTTGTCAATATCTTGTTTGTAGTGGGCGATTTATCGCCTTCTACCGGCGATAAATCGCCTACTACGAACCGGAGCCGGGTTCGTTCTTTCACATAAGATAGGGTATAATTTGATGGGTCTAAAAACCGGCAACACCAGATAAGCAGCCACCCTTTGGTGGTCTTTTTTCGGAGATTGAAACTTGGAAATTGGCACTGTAAATCAGATTGACATTAACGACGAAATGCGTAATTCCTACCTGGATTACGCCATGAGCGTCATCATCGCCCGCGCCCTGCCTGACGCGCGGGATGGCCTGAAACCCGTCCACCGGCGCATCCTCTACGCCATGTGGGATATGGGCATCCGCGCCAACACCCCCCATCGCAAAAGCGCCCGTATCGTCGGTGAAGTGTTGGGTAAATATCATCCGCACAGTGATACGGCCGTGTATGACGCCATGGTGCGTATGGCCCAGACCTTCTCCTTGCGTTATATGCTGGTGGATGGGCAGGGTAACTTTGGCAGCATTGATGGCGACAGCGCCGCGGCCATGCGTTACACGGAAGCCCGGCTGGCCCGCATTGCCCATGAACTGCTGGAAGATATTGACAAAGACACCGTAGATTTTGGCCCTAATTTTGATGATAGTCTCACTGAGCCAACCCTGCTGCCGGCGCGGCTGCCAAACTTGCTCCTCAATGGTTCCGCCGGTATTGCCGTAGGCATGGCCACCAACATCCCGCCACATAACCTCAGCGAACTGTGCGACGCTATTAGCTATCTGATTGACCGGGCAGATGAAGCCGATGATGTGACCCTGGAAGATTTGATGCAGTTTGTGAAGGGGCCAGACTTCCCCACCGGCGGCATCATCGTGGGCACAGAGGGCATTCGCAGCGCCTTCGCCACCGGGCGGGGCAAAGTGGTGGTGCGCGCCAAAGCGGAAATTGAAGAACTGCCCCGCAACCCCGAACGCCAGCGCATTAACATCACCGAACTACCCTTCCAGGTGAACAAGGCGATGCTGATCGAACGCATGGCGGAGTTGGTGACAAAAGGGGAAATTGACGATATTTCTGATATTCGTGACGAGTCGGATAAAGATGGCACCTCTATCATCGTAGAGCTAAAACGCAATGCGCAACCGATGAAAGTATTGAACCAGCTATTCAAACACACAGCGATGCAAACGTCGTTTGGGGTGCAAATGTTGGCGGTGGTGGACCAGCAGCCACGGCTGTTGTCACTCAAGCGCGCCCTGCAAATTCACATTGAACACCGGGTGGAGGTGATCACACGGCGTACCCGGTTTGAACTGGATAAGGCGCTCAAACGGCAGCATATTTTGGTCGGGCTGCTCATTGCCCTGGAACATCTGGATGAGGTCATTGAGACTATTCGCCGGGCGGATGATGCGGAGGCAGCCAAGGCGCAGTTGATGTCGCGTTTTGGCCTGTCCGAAGCCCAATCCATCGCCATTTTGGATTTGCAGTTGCGGCGGCTGGCGGCGTTGGAGCGGCAGAAGATTGAAGCTGAACACCAGGAGGTGACGGCGCAGATTGCGTATTTAGAGGGTTTGTTAGCCGACCGCAAGTTGATTTTAGGGCTGATTAAAGAGGATGTGGCCGGCCTGAAAGAGAAGTATGGCGACGGCCGTCGCACGGAGATCGCGATTGGCCTGGCAGCCGACATCAACATGGAAGACATCATCCCCGATGAAGATGTGTTTGTCTCCATCACGCAGCGGGGCTATGTGAAACGGACGCCGGTAGCCTCTTACCGCATTCAACAGCGCGGTGGCAAGGGGCTGATCGGCATGAGTACCCGCGAGGAAGACCAGCTAGAGCATCTGGTGGCGGCGGGCACACACAATACACTGCTCTTTTTCTCCGATTGGGGCAAGGTATATTCCATCAAGACGTATGATATTCCTGAACTGGATCGCACAGCGAAGGGGATGTCGGTGATGAACATTTTGCCATTGATGCCTGAGGAGAAGATCACGGCCGTGCTGCCCGTTCACAGCTTTGAAGACGCCGAATACCTGACGATGATCACCCGCAAAGGCAAAATCAAGCGCGTGGGCATCGGCATGTTTGCCTATGTGCGCCCCAGCGGGTTGATTGCCATTAGCCTGGAAGAGGATGATAAGCTGGGTTGGGTAAAGATGACGGAAGGGGGGCAGGATTTGATCCTGGTCAGCGAACAGGGCCGGGGCATTCGCTTCAGCGAGGAAGATGTGCGGCCGATGGGGCGCAACGCTATTGGCGTGTACGCTATGAAGCTGGATGCGTGGGATAACATTGCCGGGGCGGATGTGGTGACGCCGGCCGCCGATGTGTTAGTGATTACAGAGAAGGGGTACGGGAAACGGACGGCCGTAGACGAATATCGGCAGCAGGGGCGGTACGGCCAGGGGGTACGGGCGATGGTGCTGACGCCGGAACGCACGGGTAAGATCGTCAGCGCCCGCATTGTGTCCTCCGGTGATGAAGTGACCTGCATCTCCGCGCAGGGCATCATCTTACGCACTTCCGTTGACCACGTTTCTCAGCAGGGCCGCCACACCCAGGGGGTGCGGGTGATGGATTTACGCGAAGGCGACCATGTCGCTTCCGTAGCGGTGGTGCGTGAAGGGCGGCTATCGCGGGTGAATGGAGATGGGGTAACGGCCGTGGCGGAAGTGTTGCTGGATGTGGATGAGGGGGATGGGGGTGGTACGGCCGTGTTGCCACTACCCCCTCCCGAATAAAATAACGAACCTCTGGTTCAAAATCATCACCAAATCAACCTGAACGATGCAGACCTCCGATTTCTCTGACAAATCGTAGGTCTTTGTCTGGCTTCATATATTGCTTGCCCCGGTCAGAAAAAAATCTGCTAAAATAGCCGCCAGCTACCGCCGATTTCAACAACACACCCTGTAGTTTTTCACCCCATATTCCTATACGTTCCCGGTTAGGCCAGGGCTATACTTGGCAAGGTGCAGGTAGTGAGTGCGTCAAGATACAATTATTAAGCTGAGGAGATTAGGAGATTGGGAGATGAGGAGATTGTCAATCTCTCAATCTCCTGATCTCCCAATCTCGTTCTTTACCACAACAATCAAGTAAGGAAGCCATAACCCATGAGTACCGGCCGATTGATGAAATTGTTAGCGCCCCCTATGAAGCTAGAGGAGATGGGCGTACCGCAAGCTCTCCTGGAAGACATGATTTTTCGGATGCTCTTTAACGAAGGTGACGTCAACATTGCCCGCTTCAGCCAGGTGATGGGTGTCCATGCCCGCATCATTGATGACCTGCTCAGCCGCATGAAACAAGAGCATCAGGTAGAAGTGACCAAGGCCGGTTCACTGGGCAGCCTCAGCTTCACCTATGGGCTAACGGATAAAGGCACCAAACGCGCCCGCGATGCCTTTGAACGCAGCCAATACGTCGGCCGCATCCCCGTTTCTGTGGAAGCCTACAACGAAGCCATCATCTTACAAACCCAAAATACAAAGCGGGTGAAACCCGATCAGGTGAGAAACGCCCTCAGCCATCTGATCTTGCCGGACAATTTTCACCGGCGCATTGGCCCGGCCGTTAATGCCGGTAGCTCACTCTTTTTGTATGGCCCGCCCGGTAACGGCAAAACTACCGTAGCTGAAGCCATCGCCAAATTATTGGGGCAGGGGGCCGCCATCTATTTACCTGATGCCATCACCGTCGGTGGGCAAATTATCCGTGTCTATGACCCGCACGTCCATCTGCCCGTCAAAGAAGGAGACATCCCTTTTCACACCAGCAGCCTGTTTAACAGTGACCCGGAAAAGGTACGGATTGACGGCCGTTGGCGGCTCTTCCAGCGCCCGGCAGTGATGGTTGGCGGTGAATTGACGATGGATGCCCTGGATTTGCGCTTTGAGCCGGTTTCCAAAGTCTATGAGGCCCCCTTGCAGCTAAAGGCAAACGGTGGCATGTTCCTGATTGACGACTTCGGCCGCCAGCAGATCAGCCCGCAAGAACTGCTCAATCGCTGGATTGTGCCCCTGGAAAGCGAGGTTGATTTTCTGCGGCTGCAATCGGGGCAATCGTTGGAAGTGCCTTTCAAGCAGTTGATTGTGTTCTCTACCAACCTGGACCCGGATCAACTGGTGGATGGCGCGTTTCTGCGCCGTATTCAGATGAAGGTGGAAGTGGGTGGCCCGGATGAAAAGCTGTTCTACCAGATTTTCATGTCTGTTTGTAAGCAGTACAACGTGCCGTTTGACAAGAAGAGTTTTGTCCACCTGCTGCAAAAACAATACCGCAGCAGGGGGCGGGTGATGCAGGCGGTGCATCCACGTGATATTGTGAAAGTGATCATTGCCATTTGTGATTATGAAGGCATGCCGGTGCAGATCACGCCGGAATTGGTAGATGAGGCGTGTGAATGTTACTTTGTGGACACCAACATGGCGGCCACGTTGGGTGATGTCAGGCCGAGTACGGCCCCGTTAATGGCGATGGCGAACTAATGCCTGTAATCGGTAATCGGTAAACGGTTGCCAACATACCGAACACCGATTACCGATTACCATTCAGGTATGGAACCAATTCGTGAAAGCGACCTTCGTGAAGGCGATTTGTTGTGGACGCCCACAACGGCCGTGAAAGAAGCCGCCAATCTGACCCACTACATGCGCTGGTTGGCACGGGAACGGGGGCTGGCTTTTACCGATTACCCGGCGTTGTGGCAGTGGTCGGTAACGGAGGTGGGCGCCTTTTGGCAGAGTGTATGGGATTATTTTGAGGTACAGGCATCGGCTACGGCCGTGACCCCCCTTCCCTCTCTCGCCATGCCTGGAACCGAATGGTTTCCCGGCGCTCGCCTCAACTACGCCGAAAATATCTTCCACAAGATGGCCGCCGATCAGCCAGTCATTTATTACAAAGCCGAAAACCGCCCCCTCATCTCCCTGACACGCCAACAAATTTATGAACAAACGGCCGCCCTGGCCCACACCATGCAGCAGTTGGGCATTCAGCCCGGCGACCGGGTGGTGGCTTACCTGCCCAACATCCCGGAGACGATTATTGCCTTTTTGGCCGCCGCCAGTCTGGGCGCAGTCTGGTCTAGCTGTTCGCCAGACTTTGGCAGCCGCAGCGTGTTGGACCGCTTCAGCCAGATTGAGCCAAAGCTGCTGTTGGCGGTGGATGGCTACGATTACGGCGGCAAAACCTTTGACCGCCGCGCTATTGTGGCCGAATTGCAGGCGGCTTTGCCGACGCTGGAACATACCATTTTGGTACCCCATCTGGCAGAGCCGGCCGTTTTGGCAGATACGATGTTGTGGGATGAAGCACTGGGCAACGGCCGTGCCCAACGCCTCGTTACCCCCATCCCCTTCGCCCAACTCCCCTTTGACCATCCGCTGTGGATTCTCTACTCCTCCGGCACCACCGGCCTACCCAAACCCATTGTGCAGGGGCACGGCGGCATCCTGCTAGAACATCTCAAGGCCACCACCTTCCACAACGACTTGAAACCGGGCGACCGCTTCTTCTGGTTCACCAGCACCGGCTGGATGATGTGGAATTACCTGGTGGGCAGCCTGCTCACCGGCAGCGCCGTGGTGCTGTATAACGGCAGCCCCGGCTACCCGGACATGAACGCCCTATGGCAGTTGGCCGAAGAGAGCGGCATGACCTACTTTGGCACATCCGCCGCCTTCATCTCGGCCTGTATCAAGGCGGAGATTCAGCCCAACCGGCAGTATGACCTGAGCCGGATTCGTGGCGTGGGTTCCACCGGCTCGCCGCTAACGGTGGCCGGTTTTCAGTGGATTTATGAGAACGTAAACGCCCACCTGGCGTTGGAATCATTGAGCGGCGGCACCGATCTGTGTACGGCCTTTGTGGGTGGGGCGCGCATTTTGCCCATTTATGCCGGGGAGATTCAGGGGGCGTCGTTGGGGGCAAAGGTGCAGGCGTTTAACGAGGCGGGCGAGCCGGTGGTCAATGCGGTGGGTGAACTGGTGATCAGCGCGCCCATGCCCTCCATGCCGCTTTATTTTTGGAATGACCCGGCGATGGCGCGGTACAAGGGCAGCTATTTTGATGTGTATCCGGGGGTGTGGCGGCATGGGGATTGGATTAAGTTTAATGAGCGGGGGGGCTGTGTGATTTACGGCCGTTCCGATTCCACCATCAACCGCCAGGGCATCCGCATGGGCACCAGCGAGATTTACCAGGCAGTGGAGAGCCTGCCGGAAATTCAAGACTGCCTGATCATTGACCTGGAACTATTGGGGCGGGAATCGTACATGCCTCTCTTTGTGGTCTTGCGTGAAGGATATGTGCTGGACGACAATCTCAAGCAGCGCATCCGCCACAAGCTGCGCCAGGATGTTTCGCCGCGCCACGTGCCCGATGACATCATCCAGGTGGACGATGTGCCCTACACCCTCAGCGGCAAGAAAATGGAAGTGCCCATCCGCAAAATTTTGCTGGGCATGGAGATGGACACGGCCGTTAACCCCGGCGCCATGCGTAATCCGGCAGCGATTGAGTTTTTTCGGGAGTTTGCGGCGGAATTGGGGATTTGAGCAACCAGTAGATAGCTCATGGATGGCCCCAACCAGTCATTTTATCAATCTCTGCTTCCAGGATTTCTTCGTCCCGTTCGGCCGTATCGCCTGACCCACCCGAAAAAATGCCAACCCATTCTGATAGAGGCCCACTCTCTGAGAACAATTGCTTGCTCATTTCGGCAAGGGGGAGTTCGTTGCTTGAAGTTTCAACCAACGAATCCAGCAGCCAATGGGCCAGTTTGAGCCGTTCCATTTTGGGCAGGGTACGTAGTTCTTGTTGCAAGTTTTCCAATTCAATCATCGTCACACCTCACAATTCAGTTGCCTTTGGTTGCCGTTTATTGTAATTGACGAACACATTCGCCCGGCACACCGCCAGATTGCGCACAATTCAGTTGCCTTTGGTTGCCGTTTACTGTAATCGCAAATTCCCAGACCGCAATCACCCCTTCACCCGCTCACCTGCTCATCCTCCTCCAACCCACCGCCATCAGATACCCCCGCGCCCGTTCCGTCAGGGGGTAGCGGTTGACGAGCTTCCAGAAGCGAGGGCCGTGATTGGCTTCTTCCAGGTGGGCCAGTTCGTGCATGACCACATAGTCGCGTACCCAGGCGGGCATGGCGGCCAGCCGGTGGCTGATGCGGATGGCGCCCTGGGAAGGGGTGCAGCTGCCAAAACGGCCGTTCTGGTTCGTCACATAGCGAATCGAGTGCCAGCGCAGACGGCCGTTGAAATACTTCTTATTCAACTGCCGCGCCGTCTCCTCCAAATCCGCGTCCGTGTGCGGCAGGTTGCGTTTCGCCACCTTTTTTGCCAACCGCTCTTGCAGGTTGGCGATAATCGGCGTTAACTCCGCATCCGTCATTCCCTGTGGCGCGCGCACCAGCAGTGTGCCCCCCTTTAACTCCGCGCTCACCGTGCGCCGCCGCCTATCACTGCGCACAATCTCCACCGGCCAATTAGTATCGGCATTGTTGTTATTGTCGTTCATGGCAGTGAAGTATAGCGGAGTAGTTAAGAGATTGGGAGATTGGAGATTGGAGATTGGGAGATCACCTACTCACCCCCTCACCTGCTCACCACCTCACCTTGCCCCCCTCCCCCCCATACGTTAAACTTCGCCCATGAAGTGGCGTGTGGTGGGTATTATCCTGATTTTCCTTGTCATCGTGGCGGCGACATTGCTGCTGTGGCGGCGGTCGGATGCGGCCGATTATGGCCCGCCGGTGGCCTTATGCCCCGGCCCCGATTTGTATGGCTACATCTGCGAAAACAGCGCCGCCTATGCCTACATTGACGCCACCAATGACACCGGCCTCTATGTCCTGGATGGTACGATCAAACTCGACCTGCCCTTTGCCTTCACCTTCTATGGCACCACCTATACCGAACTGTTTGCCAGCAGCAACGGCAATCTTCAATTTGCCAATGCCAGCCCCGAATACCGGAATAGCTGCCTGGATACCAAACCGGCCACCGGCATGGGCGATATGATCGCCCCGTATTGGGATGACCTGGATTTGCGCTTTGTTGGCTATCTGGAAACGGAAGTGGTAGGCGAAGCACCCAACCGCATTTTTGTGGTGGAATGGGATGAAATACCCCGTTTTGACACAGGAGACCTCTTAACGTTTGAGGTACAACTGTTTGAAGGCAGTAACGACATTGTGTTTTTGTATCAGGAGGTGGCCCAGGGGTCAGCGGGCAACGGCCGTAGCGCCACCATCGGCATCCAGAGCGAACTGCAAGGTCTGGCGCTGCAATTGGGCTGCAATCTGGCCGTCGTGGCCGACGCCGGGCAGATTCGTTTTACCCATCCCCAACAGCCAAATGGGCAGGTGGGGTTGGACGGGCCGCAGATTATACCGGACACGGCCGTCGTCGGACCTGCCCTTAAAGGCCCCGCTGCCGATCTACTGCACCAGCTAAACCTGCGCGGCGAGGTAGCGCTGTCCGATTTGAACCGCCAATGGCTGGCGCAGACACCACCGATCACGGCCGTGTGGCAGCGGACAGACATTACCGGCGATGGCTTACCGGAATTGATCCTGCTGCGCCACAGCACCCGCCAATACCCCACCCTGGCGCAACTGATTGTGCTGACGCCCACCGGCAGCGGGCAGTGGGAACTGCTGCTCGACCGCCCCCTTTCCAGCCGCCGCCAACTGACGCCCAACGCTGCGTTCGCCTATACCGGCGATCTGACCCAGGATGGCATCGCCGATGTGCTGCTGGAGTCGCCGGATACGGGCCAGTTATTTGTACTCACGGCCGTGTTTAATTACCCCACGCTAACAGAAATAGCCGACGCCTGTTTTGGCGGTCTGGCCGTATTGGACGTAAACAACGATGGACATGCGGATATTGTGCGTGATGGGTGTGACCGTGACGGCCGTGTCTACACCATCTGGAACGGCCAATCCTTCAATAACATCCCCTGAAAACAGACCAAACAGCCAATTGACAATTGAAAACACTTGCCAAGAGCAGGGGAAAACGGTACTATGCACGCCGATTGTTACCGATTGTAAACCTATCCCATTTTTTACTCTGGAGTAAGGAGCATGTTTGAGGTTAATGGCACCTATGCCAACCGCAAGGGTGAATATACTGTATTGGAAATCACGCCACCTGTTATGCTGGTGCGTTATAGCGATGGCGAAGAAGCAGAACTAAAAATTTCTGTGCAAGAACGTATCTGGCAAAACATTGCCACCGAATATGAAGCGCGCGCCGCCAGCAAATCGGCGCGGCGTAAGTCCGCCCAGGGTACCAACCACTTCATCAAAGTCGTCAGCACCCCATCGGTAGATGAACTGACCTTCCCTGGTTGGGCCGAGCGTATGGTGATGGCCCCCCTACCCGGCAGCACGGTTACCGTAAAGGCCGGTGACCGGCTGATCATCTACGGGCTGGAAAGCCGCACCTTTTTTGCCGTTATCACCATCACCGGTGATTCCAAATCGGCCAACCCAAAAGATTATTTCTTCACCGTCAACATGGACCAGGTAGATTTCTTCCCCATTGATATTGACGCTACCGTCGCCCGGCCCGACAATGGCGTGGAAGTGGACACGGTAGAGCTAGAAAGCCAGCCCCGCTTCCGGCGGCTGCGTTTGGAAGCAGAAACCTATTTGCCCATCAACGAAGATGATTTTGAACTGCTGGCCGAGGCGCTGACGGAAGTGACCGAAGAGGAAGATGTAGACGAAGAAGAAGTGGAAGAGGAATTTGAGGAAGAAGAGGAAGAGTAGTTTGTGATGCGTGATGCGTGATGCGTGACAGATTCACGCATCACGCATCACGCATCACGCCACGAACACTATGACAAACGAGTACATTCTGGTTTGCGTGGCCTGGCCTTATGCCAACGCCGATATTCATCAGGGCAACGTGACCGGTTCTTATTTACCGGCCGATATTTATGCCCGCTACCACCGGCTGCGGGGCAATCATGTGCTGATGGTATCAGGCTCAGACAGCCACGGTACGCCGGTAACGGTAAAGGCAGATGAATTGGGGAAATCACCGCAGGAAGTGTTTCAGTATTATCACGGCCGTTTCCTCACCCTCTTCCAACAAATGGGCCTCACCTACGATCTGTTCACCCACACCGACACCGAAAATCATCACCGCGTCTCCCAGGACATATTCACCACGCTGGGTGAAAACGGCTACCTGTATCGCCACACCACGCCGCAAATGTATTCGCCTAAAGCGGGCCGCTTCTTGCCTGACCGCTATGTGGAAGGAGAATGCCCCAACTGCGGCTACGGCCGTGCCCGCGGCGACCAGTGCGACAACTGCAACACCCTCTTTGAAAGCGCCAGCCAGCTAAAAAACCCGCGCAGCCGGATGGACGACAGCGCCCTGGAACTGCGCGACACCGAACACTATTTTTTGGATTTGCCCAAACTGGCGGCCGATGGCCTGGAAGCGTGGTTGAATGACGGCAAAGAGTTTTGGCGGCCCCAGGTGATTAACTTCGCCCGCAACTTTGTGGCCCAGGGGTTGATTGGCCGCGCCGTCACCCGTGACATGGATTGGGGTATCCCCGTGCCCGTGCCCGATTTTGAAGGCAAGGTCCTCTATGTCTGGTTTGAAGCCGTCATTGGCTACCTGTCGGCGACAATTGAATGGGCGCACAACAGCGGCCAACCGGAAGCCTGGCGCAACTGGTGGCAAAATCCAGAGGCGCGTACCGTCTACTTTATTGGCAAAGATAACATTCCCTTTCACTCTGTTTTCTGGCCGGCGCAGTTATTAGGCGCGTCGGGTTTGTATGATGACGGTCGTCACCTACCCCTCAACCTGCCCTACAACGTGCCCGCCAACGAATTTATGAACATGGAAGGGCGCAAAATTAGCGGCAGCATGAATTGGGGCGTCTGGATGCTGGATGCGCTGGAACGGCATGATCCCGACCCGCTGCGTTATTACCTGACGGCCGTGATGCCCGAAACCCGCGACAGCGATTGGAGTTGGGAAGGGTACGTGGAACGCAACAACACCGAGTTGGTCGGCAACTGGGGCAATCTGGTGAATCGGGTACTGAACATGATCCAGCGTTACTTCCAGGGTCACGTGCCTGATCCCGGCACACTGATGGAACAGGATACGGCGCTGTTGGCGGCCGTAGACGCCGGGTTTGAAACCGTCGCCGCTTTGTACGATAGCTGCAAATTCCGCGCCGCCGTGCAGGAAAATCTGCGCCTCTCCACCCTGGTGAATCAATACCTGGAAGATACCAGCCCCTGGAAAACGGCCAAAACCGATCTGGCGGCGACGGGCCGGGCGCTGTATACGGCGCTGCAAGCCATCAGCGGGCTAAAGGTGTTATGGTCGCCCATTTTGCCCTTTACCAGCCAGCAAATTCACACGCTGTTGGGCGAAGAAGGGCAGCTATTTGGCGATCAGGTGGTGCAGACCTACCAGGAGCAAACACGCAGCCACGCCGGGTTGACGTATGTGGCGGATACGGCCGTTGGCATCTGGTCACGAAACGATATTCCCGCCGGACGCCTGCTGCCCAAACCCCAGCCCCTCTTCAAAAAACTAGACCCCACGGTTGCTCAGGAAGAGTTGCAGCGGTTGGGGCAATAGAAGATATAACGTATGACCACTGACGACAAAAAAATAATCTATTCCATGATAGGCGTGGGCAAAGTAGTCCCACCCAACAAAAAAATCCTCGAAGACATCTCCCTCTCCTACTTTTACGGCGCGAAAATTGGCGTCCTCGGTTTGAACGGCGCCGGTAAGTCCAGCTTGTTGCGCATCATGGCCGGGGTAGACCAGGACTACATCGGCGAAACCGTCATCTCCCCCGGCTACACCATCGGCTTTCTGGAACAAGAACCCCTCGTAGACGAAACCCGCACCGTGCGCGAAGTAGTCGA
>CAADGU010000045.1 GCA_900696625.1 uncultured Chloroflexota bacterium
AATTGGCGCGCCAACCCCTGGTCAAAAGCGGCGTGCTCCATGTTGATCACCACCGAGCGCACACCAATCTCGCGGATATGGTCAGCAATCTGGTGTGCCTCCACTTGCGGCGGCAGATCGGACATGCTCACATTACCGGCGCCATCGGTCAGCAAAATCATCATCGGCATCACGTCAGGATGCACCAACTCCTCTTTGCGGAACACTTCATACGCCAGCAGCAGCCCGGCGGACAGCGGCGTTTTACCGCCCACGGCAATATCCACTAATGCTTTCTTTGCCAGCAGGACGGAGTTGGTGGGAGGCAGCGTCAGATTGGCATTGTTCTTATTGAAGACAATCAACCCAACCCGATCCCGCCGCTGGTAGGCGTCCGTCAGCAGCGACATGATCGCCCCTTTGGTAGCCTCCATGCGTTCGGCAACCGCCATGCTCCAACTGGCGTCCACTACAAAGAGGATGAGGTTGGACTGGCGGCGTACCCGCACCTTTTCACGCAGGTCTTGTCGTTTCAGGGCGAGCGCCATTTTGGAACGGTCACGGTGTAACTGATAAGGGGCGGCGGCGCGCATAGTGGCGTCAAAGGCCAGGTCACGTACTTTGCCGTGTGGCAGGCGGGCGCGAATGTAGTGGCCGCGTTTACGGTCGGTTTTGGTCTGGGAACGGCGACCGGCGCGGTTGCGCGTCAGCCGGTCTAGCTGCGTGTCTAGCCGGCGCGATTGGAATTCTTGTTTGGCGGCAACTTGTTGGCCGCCCTCCCACCATTTGCTGTCCTGGGCAGATTGGGGGATGGGTTGGGGGCCGGCCTCAGCTTGCTGCTGTGTTTCGGCCCCTTCGCCCATTTCAGAATCTAAGGCTTTTTTTTTACGTCGCTCTGCTGCTGTTGGAGTTCCTGGGGTTCACCGTCCATGTCGCCATCACCCATGTCGCTTTGCACTTCGCTGAGGCGGTCTTCCAGTTCAGAGGCGGACACGGCCGTCTCCTGGAACATACGCCCCTTCACCCGATGCGGCAAGGCCAGTTCGGCCGCCAGGATAATGTCTTCGTCGGTGATGCGGTCACGGCCGTGAAACGCTGCATGAGCCTGCGCCCCGCGCAAAATCACCAGGTCGGCGCGATGCCCGTCCACATTCAGCGCCGCCGTCAACCCGGCAATGGAGGCCAGGTCACGCCGTGAATAGCGCACTTTGTTGACCATGCTCTGCGCCCGGCTAATGCGATCCGACAACGCTTTTTCCGATGGCGCCCACTCTTCCTGAAACTCCACCGGGCTAACTTCAAACGCCAGGCGGCGCTCCATAATTTGTACCCGCTGCGTGGCGTCTTTCAGACCGGTGATGTTGACCGAAAAGGCAAAACGGTCGAGCAACTGCGGCCGTAAATCCCCTTCCTCCGGGTTCATCGTGCCCACCAATATAAAACGCGCCGGATGGGAAAAGCTGATGCCTTCACGCTCCACAATGTTCACACCCATCGCCGCTGAATCCAGCAGCAAATCTACAACATGGTCATCCAGCAGGTTCACTTCGTCCACATAGAGCAGGCCGCGATTGGCGGAGGCCAAGACCCCCGGTTCAAAATGCTTTTCACCTTTCTGAATGGCCTGCTCAATGTCCAGCGTACCCACCACCCGGTCCTCGGTGGCGCTGACGGGCAGGTCAATAAAGGGGGTGCGGCGGATGGTAACGGCCAACACACCATCGGCGTGGCGCTCCCGGCAGTCATCACACCATTGGTCAGGGCGATTAGGGTCACAACTAAAACGACAGTCGGCCACGATCTCCATATCGGGCAGTAAGGCAGCCAGGGCGCGAGCAGCCGTAGATTTGGCCGTGCCGCGTTCGCCGCGAATGAGGACGCCGCCAATACGCGGGCTGACGGCGTTAAGGATCAACGCCCGTTTCATGCGTTCCTGCCCGACGATTGCTGTAAAGGGAAATACTGCTCGTTTTGCCATACCTGTCTCCGTAGTGTAGTGTCTTGTGGGGATTATACTGATTGGCGTGAGGTGGGCAAACCGGGAGGCGTGATGCGTGATGCGTGAACCGCCAGGCTTCGGATTACGAATTACCGATTTTGAGCAACAGGGCGCTACTTGGGGAAACGGCCGTAACTTCATACAATTGTGCAAGAGGTAATCGGGAGACCCTAAGGGTTTTCGGAAACCCTTAGGGTCTTGCAAAAACCGGAGGGAATGATATGTGGCGAAAAGTTGGTATCGTAGTCGGCGTCATCGTCGTTATTGGTCTGGTGGTGTACCTGATTTTGCGGGCGCGGGTGGAGCCGGTGGCGGCGCATCCTTTTTTTGCCCAATTTGAACCGGGGCAGCAGATCAACATCGCTCATCAAGGCGGCGAACAGTTGTGGCCCAGCAATACTATGCTGGCCTTTCAAAATGCGGTGGCGATGGAGGTAGATGTGCTGGAAATGGACGCCCACCTGACGGCCGATGGCGTATTTGTCCTGATTCACGATGCCACCGTTGACCGTACCACCGATGGCAGCGGCGCAGTGAAAGAAATGACGCTGGCGGAGATTCAGGCGTTAGACGCCGGCTACTATTGGACGGAGGACGAGGGGCAAACCTACCCGTTTCGGGGCCAGGGCATCACCATTGCCACGTTGGAAGAAGTATTCACAGCGTTCCCGAACATGCCCATGAACATTGAGATCAAGCCGGATGACACGGCCGTAGCCCAATCCCTCTGCCAGCTTATCCGGCAATATAACATGACCAGCAAGGCGTTGATTGGCTCGTTCCACGACAATGCACTGACGGCCTTCCGCGCTGCCTGCCCGGATGTGGCTACTTCGATGACAGAATCGGAGATACGGCCGTTCTGGATTCTGAGTACACTTGGCCTGAGCGCGTTATACCAATCCCCGGCGGAAGCGTTTCAGGTGCCTACCACCGCCAATTTACCGGTTTTGGGTGAAGTGGATGTGCTGACAGAGCGGTTTGTGCGCAATGCCCACGCGCAGAACATTGCCGTTCATGCCTGGACAATTAACGAGACGGCCGAGATGGAACGATTATTGGAGATGGGGTTGGATGGGATTATCACTGACCGGCCTGATCGGCTGCATGAGGTAATCGGTAATCGGTAGTCCAATGTCCGGCCTCGGATTACCGATTACGGTTTACGGATCGCTTCAATCGCGGCGGTGACGGCCGTGTCAACATCATCATAGACCGTCATTCCTGCTTTTTGGGCGTGGGCGCGCACCAGCGCCCGCGCCCGGTTGGCGGCAGATTTGGGCCCGTCGGGGTAATCTTCAATGACCAGCAGAAACGCCTGCCCATTTTGGGCAGCGGATAAAGCGGCCCACCCCGTCTCTGCCAGACTACCGTAGCCCTCTGTCTCGGCCGTGATGACCAATAAGATAACCCGGTCTGATGCCAAATGTTGGGATTCCAGTTCAGCATGGGCGGGCGTCCAGTCCGGCACAACCGGATTAAAATAAGCAATACCGGCAGCGTCCAGCCGGGCCATTACCGCATTACGCCAGGTAGAGTTACCGGCTGTACCAAATAATCCCACGGTGTTTTGAAGAGGGGCCATGATGAGGAATCGAGAGATTGGGCAATTGAGTAATTGGGTAATTACTCAATTACCCAATTACTTAATTACCACCCTACCGCCCGAAGTGCATGGGCATGATGATGTGCATAAAGTCCGTGTCGCCCACCGGTTTGATGACGCCGGGGTCCATGGGGCCGGTCGTTTCCAGCGCCACTTGCGGTGTATCAATGACGTTGAGGACGTCAGACATATATTTGACGTTGAAAGCGATCTCCACAGGGTCGCCATTGACCATAGCGTCAATTTGGGTGACGTTATCGCCGGTTTCGGCGCTGGTGGCGGCTACAATGGCCGAGCCGGGCGTTATCTCGTCGCCGGGATCAATTTTAACGCGGGCAGTATGGCTGGATTCGCGGGCAAAAATTTCCGACGCTTTACACGCCTTGCGGAAATCGGCCGTGCCCATGACGGTGCGGGTATTGTGACGTTTGGGCACAATCGGCGAGTAATCGGGGAAACTGCCATCAATCAATTGGGAAACCAGGACGATATTTTCCATATCGAAGATGATCTGATTCCTTCCTTCCGGCAGAGAGATGTAGATAGCGTCGCTATCATCGCTGGCGATGCGATACAGTTCGCTGAGGGCGCGGGCGGGAATGAGTACGGCCGTGGGTTTATCCACCGAGCCGGGTATATGCGCTGACTTCATGGAGAGGCGGAAACCATCGGTGGCCACCATGAGTACCTGGCTGTCGTCAAAGGTGGTAGAGACGCCGGTCAACGTGGGCCGGGTATCGTCCGTAGCCGCCGCAATGGCTACCTGGTTGATCATTTGTTTGAAGACGGCCGTTTCCACCCGGATGCGATTGTTCTGGTCTGGTTTGGGCACCAGCGGGAACTCCTGGGCGTCAATCCCTTTGATATTGGCCTCGTTTCGGGCACAGGTGAGGTGCAGCGTTTGGGTGCGGTCGTTCAAGACCAACTCCACACGCTCCTGCGGTAGTTGGCTGACAAAATCATTGAGCAGCCGCGCCGGCACGGTAATGGCCCCATCCTCCTCCACTTTGGCCCCAATCCAACAGGTAACGACAATTTCCAGATTGGTGGCGGCAAGTTTGAGACGGCCGTTGTCCGTCTCCAACAGCACATTCGCCAACACCGGCAGCGTAGACCGTGTGCTGACGGCGCGCCCCACAATACTTAACCCTTTTGCCAGATTCTCTTGTAAACAGGAGACTTTCATGCCCTCTCTCCCTATAAAAGTTTTGTTGTAATATCCCGCACGGTTGCTGTTTGGTAGTATAACGGAGGAAAGGTGAAGATGCAATATGTGAATGGGGGCTGGCGGCTGGTGGCTAATCCCCATTACCAGCCACCAGCAGATTGTTGCCAGAATTGGCAGAGCGGTTTACAAATAGGGGCATGAGCGCAACCATGCCCCCCTCTTCGCCCATTGTGCTGCACGCCGATCAAGAGCACGGCGGGCTGCGCCTGACCGTCATCGTCCTGGTATTTGTCTTTACCATCCTCTTTTTCACCCTGCTCAACACCCTGTGGCCGCAAATCGCCCCACCACGCCTGGTAGATTTTGCGTTTATTATTGCCTGCTCCAGTTCATTGGGGCTGGCGCTGGTGGCTGTATGGGGGGTTGAACAAGGCTTGAAGCGCGTCTGGCACAGTGGCCGGGTGGTGACATTAAATGAGGATGGCATCGTGGTACAAGACGTGGACGCGCCGCCTTTTGCTCTCAACTGGCAGGGCAACATGAACCAACTGTATTGGCGGTTTACGTTGAAGGGATACAAACGCGGCGGGCGCGAGCGGCGTGTCCCGGAAAAATGGATTTGCCTGGCAGTGCAGGTGCGAGAAGGGGAAAACCAGGTGATTACCTATACCTATGCTGCCCCCCAAAAAGCAGAAGAGTTGATGACCCGTCACGGCCGTGCCCACTTCAACGAAATTTATCCGGCCAATGTTTATGCCGGCGACGGCCGTAACCGTTACCTCTCTCTACCCAGCCGCCCCGCCAAAATCCCCGCCGACATCTTGGCCGGGAAAGACGGCAAACAATGGTTGGCCGAGCAGCGCCGTTGGGTAGAGGGTTTTGAGTTAACAAACCAGGATTTTGAGGAGTTTATTTCTGCGGTTATCGGTCATCAA
The DNA here is from genome assembly GCA_900696625.1 of uncultured Chloroflexota bacterium. Classification (GTDB taxonomy): domain Bacteria; phylum Chloroflexota; class Anaerolineae; order Promineifilales; family Promineifilaceae; genus CAADGU01. The sequence goes on from CAADGU010000045.1 coordinate 5,688, forward strand.
TAATCGGTTATCGGCAAGTGAACCGATTACCGGCCACCGACAACCGATTACCGCAACGGAGTTTCCCACCATGTTTGACTTTATCACCGAAGAACATCGCATGATTCAGCAAGAAGCGCGCCGCTTCGCCCAACAAGAAATCGCCCCCATCGCCGCCCATCACGACGAAACGGGCGAATTTCCCATTGAGACGGTGCGCAAAATGGGGCAGCTAGGCTTCATGGGCATCGAAGTGCCCGAAGAGTACGGCGGCATTGGCATGGACACATTAGCCTATGCCCTGGCCCTCATCGAAATCTGTAAAGCAGACGCCAGCCATGGCACCATCATGTCCGTCAATAATTCCCTCTACTGCCATGGGCTTATGAAGTATGGCACAGAGGCGCAGCGGCAAAAATATCTGGTGCCTGTGGCCAGCGGCGAGAAGATCGGCGCATACAGCCTGACGGAGCCAATGAGCGGCAGCGACGCGGGCAACATGAAAAGCCGGGCCGTTTTGAATGAAGCCGGGACGCATTATGTGATCAACGGCCGTAAATCCTGGGTGACATCTGCCCCCTACGCCGACATCATCGTCCTCTTCGCCCCCACCCACCCCGAAAAAGGGGCCAGCGGCGTCACCGCCTTCCTCATTGAAACCGATCAGCCCGGTTTTGAACGCGGCAAAACAGAACCAAAAATGGGCATCCGCGCCAGCGCCACCAGCGAAATCATCTTCGATAACTACCAATGCCCGGTGGAAAACCGGCTGGGGCAGGAAGGCGAAGGCTTCAAAATTGCCATGACGGTGCTTGACGCCGGACGCATCGGCATCGCTTCCCAGGCGCAGGGCATTGCCGAAGCTGCGCTGGAAGCCTCTATTGCCTATGCGCAGGAACGCGAGGCATTTGGGCAAAAAATCGGCCAGTTTCAGATGATCCAGCAAAAGTTAGCCGACATGAAAACGCGCGTGGAGGCCAGCCGTTTGCTCATCTATCAGGCGTGTCTGGCCAAAAAGGAAGCGGCATCCACCGGCAAACGGTACTCACTGGAAAGCAGCATGGCTAAACTGTTTGCCAGCGAGACGGCCAACTTCTGCGCCAAAGAAGCGATCCAGATTCACGGTGGCATGGGTTACAGCAAAGAAATGCCCCTGGAACGGTACTACCGCGACGCCAAAATCACCGAAATCTACGAGGGTACCAGCGAAATCCAGCGTATGGTCATCGCCCGCAGCCTGACGGGGCTGCGGTAAATCAAAAATGAGTACGGCCGTACCCCTTCCATGAGTGGGTGAGCAGGTGAGAGAGTGAAGGGGTTTCCCCATCCGTTTATCCGCTTCCCCCATCCGCTGCCGTGCCTGGACTGGTATGCCAGGAAACGATGCCGAATGAAACGCATGGCAACGGCCGTTGGCAAACAGACTGGTGATTGGCAAACACATGTGGCGCGGTGTGGAACACCGGCCACAGCAAAGTATATGTCGCCATTATACGGCCGTGACATCCCACCCGCCCATCTGCTTATTCGCCGCCATCGCGTATAATTCCCGCCCATGTCTGTAACCGGAGAAGAAAAAGTGACTAACGGCCGTGTCGCCCTATTCGCTCCTGCCCCCCATCTGCTGTTATAATCTGTTTGTCTGTATAGCGAGGTGAAACATGAATCAACAAGAGTTCTATGTCATTATTGAACAGGACGAAGATGGGTTATACATTGGCGAAGTACCGCAGTTGCGCGCCTGTTACAGCCAGGGGCGCACCATTGATGAGTTAATGAGCAATATGCGCGAAGTGATTGCCCTTTGCCTGGAAGAAGAAACTGAATTCCCCTCGCAATTTATTGGCGTGCAGCGGGTTTTTGTCTGATGCCTGAACTGCCTGTTCGCAACGCTCACCAGGTGATTGCTGCCTTAAAAACAGCGGGGTTTGAGGTGGTGCGGCAAAGGGGTAGCCATGTACGTCTGCAACATCCAGACGGCCGTGTGGTTACAGTGCCTGATCATCGCGGGCAGGATATTGGTCGGGGGTTGCTGCGCAAAATCCTACGTGACGCCGACCTGACCCGTGATGAGTTTGTGGCATTGCTCAAACAGTGAGGTGGCACGGCCGTATTGCCGGTGATGGGGTGAGCGGGTGAGAGGATGAACGGCCGTACCTCTCACTCCACATCCACATAAAAAAACACGGCCGTACCCCCCATTTCCTGGCATCCCTTCACGGCCGTGCCCCTTCCATGATAGGGTGAGCAGGTAAGGGAGTGACGGCCGTCCTCCATCCGTTTATCTGCTACTATCCATCCGCTGCCCACGCAAAATAGCACGGCCGTCAGACGATACGGCCGTACCCCCATTTCCTGACATCCCTTCACACGGCCGTACCCCTTCCATGATAGGGTGAGCAGGTGAGGGAGTGAAGGGTTGTCCCCATCCGTTTATCCGCTACCAGCCATCCGCTGCCTTACCTGGAATAGTACGCCAGGAAAAGATGCCGGACGAAAAGCAAGGCAACGGCCGTTTGCAAACAGCTTGGTGACTAGCAGGCACATGTGGCACGGTCGGGAGACCGGCCACAGCTAAGAAGACCGCGCCAGAGCAGAGTCAACCAGCGTACCATTTTTATACTGGAGCGGCTGTTGCGCTGCGGGGTTCCTATTCACGGGCTTTGCGGCGGCAGCGCCGTTGGACTTGACCACATCCTTGCGCGTGACGGGACGGCCGTACCTCCCATTTCCTGACATCTCTTCACGGCCGTACCCGCCCTATGAGTGGGTGAGCTGACGTTAGCACGTTACTTGAACGCATAAAAGCGAAGCAACGAACAGACGGAAGCGGGCTGGTGACTGGCAAGCAAATGGGGCGCGGTTGGAAACCGGCCCCAGCTATTTAAGAAGACCGTGCCCCAGCCGACCTACCACCTCTGCCGGGCCACAGCCAGAGGTCAGAAAATGGGGCGCAGCCTCGAAGATCGGCCCAACGAGTTGAGAGGTCGCCACAGCAATCGGGGAAACCGCGCCCAGGGGGTACCCGGCAAGGGGAGATAAACCTACGGCGCAGGCCACAGACTGAGCGGCGTTTCCAGGCAGATGGGATTATTTGGGTCTTTGAACGTTTCGTAAAAGGTTCCCACATTCATTCCAGTGGCATCTTCCAAGGGAAGTGCAAATGTTGTTTCAGCGAATCCACTACCGGGTCTTGAAGCTGTCTCGAAACTTAACTCCTTTCCTTCCTGTAGCCAAGTACCTAAGAGTATTATATCATCTTGTTCAAACCCACAGCCCAGCACATGGTCATTTTGCTGCACAGCTTCCACATTATATTGCAACATAAAGCCTTGCTGTGGATAAAACAAGTACATAATAAAGCCCCAATGTCCTTCCCGTGACGCATTAGCTGTGTTGAGCCATACTTCATCCGGTGCCCCATACGTGTCCAGAATAGTTGAAGGTTGAAAGTTCAAGGTTTGTAACACAGGAGATTTGATCGAGGTAACGATACCATCATCAAAAGCATATGTTTGCTTCAGAACCGTTAAGTGAACCTCCTCCGGGGCCGGTAAATGTACTTCAGCAGAAATATTATCGGCATAAACATAAATCTGAAGCGCAAGCGGCGTCAGGAATCGCTGGGCCGTTTGCCAATCGGTCTGGCCAGGTGCAATGCCCCAGAAACAGGGCAACAAACAACCACCATTATTCTCAAACAGGCCGTGAATCACGCCTTCGACCTGTTCCGGTGATAGGGTGGGAATTAAGGTCGGGGTTAAAACTGATGTAGAAGTTATCACAGAACCGGGCGTTTGTGTGGAGGTTGCAGTGGGTGAGATAGTAGCGGATGGCGTGGATGTAACAGGTTGCGAGGTAATGGCCATTGGCGTTCGTGTGATCAATGGAACGACCTCTGCCTGTGTAACAGCCGTCGCCAACTCTGTCGCTGTGCCACTCTGGGTGGTTGTGGAAACGGCTTCTGCGGTACATCCTGACAAAAGAACAAAGATACCGCTTAGCATTAATACAGCCTGCAAAACGAAATTTTGTGATTTCATGGTTATGTGCCTCTCTGTCAACGGTCAATAGCCAAACTAAGCAAAAGTGCCATATTATCAGCCATAAAGTTAGACCGGCCCTGCCCGGCAAGGCTCCACACAGTTGAGTAGGGGGGGTGAGCAATACCCTCCCTTAACTCCCACCGGTTGTAAGCCCATCCAATCATCATATCAGCGAATTCTTCACCGGCATCATTGGCGGCGGTGCTATGTTGCCAGAGAAAATGAGGCGAATGAGTTCCAGCGAACCCAAACTGATCATCCGCAGAATACCCTGTTCTGATGGGGATGTCGTACTTTGCACGGGAGGCGAGCAACATATCATCTCCCACGCCACCAATGGCATGATTAAAGGCGTGTCCAAGTTCGTGGATGGCCCAATGAACCGGATACGTTATCCCTCCGCTGTAGACATCAATATCATTTCTGCCATTCGTAAGACCGCGAATGCCATTAGTGGCTTCTCGGCCCATATGATTAAAGCGGACGGTGCCGCCATATACCAGCAAGAATGCTTCACGAGACGTTAAATTCCATCCAGGATGAAGTTGATTGAGAATTCGGGCAAATTGCCGCCCTAGCACTACAGCCGCTTGCTGGATGTCTGCCTGTTTCCATTCTTCATCATAGATAACATTACCATCCTCATCCTCTTGCCTCCAACTGCCGGTAAAATCTACCATGTCACCATTGGGGATAGTGGGGCGGGGCGTATAACTATTACAGGCAAGGGAATCTGAGAGGTCGCCAAGCATCGCACAATCCACATGTCCTGACGGATCGACCCGGTTAAGGGGCGAATTTCGCACGTAGCTGTAGCGATTATAGGATTGGGGGTTGGTGGGGTTGGGGATGATGGTATCTGCGCTGATGAAGCGGTTAATATAAGGGCTGTAGTAGCGGGCGTTCATGTAGATCAGGCCCAGGCTGTCGTTGTGTTTGTGGCCGGTGTAGCCCCGGTCGGTAATGGGGTTGCCGCCGCTGCCGCCCCGGTAGCCGCCAAAGGGCAGGTACTTTGTCTGCGTGACGCTGCCATTGGGATGCCGCATGGCGCTGGTGCTTCCCAGACTTGTCCTGAGCCTGTCGAAGGATGGTCACTGTAGAGGAAGAACAGGCCGTTGTTGCCATTGTCCGGGTCCCCCGCCACCTTCACGGCGACTGACTGCCCGGCCACGCTGTAGGTGGTGCGCTGGATGGTGCTAAGGCCGGTGACCATGTGCTGCAAGCCAAAGTTGCTATAAGTCAGATACCCGGCATCCAGGTTGGTGATGAGCATCA
>CAADGU010000046.1 GCA_900696625.1 uncultured Chloroflexota bacterium
AGGCGGGTGGGTTGTTCGCTAAGGGCAAGTACCCAGTAACGGGGGGTGCGGTTCAGGGCAAAAACCAGGTCGCGGGTGAGGAAGGTTTCATCAATGACCACTCGTTCGGGCAGGGTAAAGGGCAGATTAAATATGCGGCCAAAATCCCGGTTGGCAAAGATCGCCAGCCCATCCAGAGTGCGCGGGTGATCCACGCTTTTGGCTAACTGCTCCAGCCGGGCCAACAAAGGGTCGGCCTCCCGTTTGCTGAATTCTTGCAATAGCCGGTTACCCGCTTCTAATACCAGATTTTTCAGCCGGATGGGGTCCTGGCGATTATCCGGCGTGGTGCGGTGGGTGGGCATGGTAATGGTGATGGCCGGGTAACCTCTGACTTGTTGTAGTAATTGCACGTCATGGCGGTTCATAATTTTCTCCTTTTGGTTGTGATTTTCTCGATAGAAAGATTGTACCCCATATCAGTGAACAGTGAGCAGTAGACCGCTCCCTGCTCACTGCCCACTGCTAACTGCTAACTGGTAGTGAGCGGGTAACAACGTCATGGGGGCGGTGGCGGCGACGATGAGGATGCCGTCTTGGGCGCTGTTGGGGGGGGTGATCACGGCCGTGTTATCCGCCGCCAACGCCACTTCCTGCACCACCGGCCCGTTGTCGTCAAAGGTAATGAAGATGAGATGCCAGAGTTGCGGCACGTAGCCAGTAGCGCGCACGAACCCTTCGGCCGTCCAGCCAGTGTCCGTTTCAGCGTCGTCCATATAGCCGATTTCGGCGATGGCGATGTTGTCCAGCGCCAGGCCGCCAAAGGTGAGGATGGGGTCGGTGACGTATTCAAAGCGCAGCAGGATTTCCTGCCCGGCGTAGGGCGACAAATCAATGGTTTCTTGCACCCAACCGTCGCTTGTACTGGTGTAAAAACGGTCGGTCAGGGCCGATTCGGAGGGGTCGTGGTCAACGGCCTCGCCCTGCATTTGCGCCCCGGCGAGCGGCTGCCACGTTTGCCCGCCGTCGGTGGAGAGAGAGACGTAGGCAAAGTCGTAGCCGACTTCGATGTCGTGGTAGAGGTCGTAGGTGAGGGTGGCCTGGGTGACGGCCGTCAAATCAAAAGCGCGCGTCAGCCGGGCGGCGCTGTAATTGGCGCGGTTGGCCAGCCACATATGCCCGCCGGAAGCAGGCAGCACCGGCAGCAGCGGCACATGGTTGCTGCCGGTGAAGGTGAGGGCGCTCTTTTGCCCGGCAGGAATGGTATAGTAGTCAGCCGCATATTGGTAAACAGCAGTTTCGGATGTGGGCAGAGAATTGGGTCTTACTGTATTGACGCCGTTAGCCAGGGTATATATTTCCGGCACGCGCGGCGTGTTGTGGATGGCCAACGCGGCCAGCCAATCCAGCCACAGTTCCAGTCCGCTGGCAAAACCGAGATCATATTGCTGCGCCAGATCATCCAGCGCCGTAAAAGCGGGGTCGGGATGGTTGGCAAAATCGCGGTACAGGTCTGCCCCCAGCCGGTTAAAAATGTAGCGGTTGAGCAAATAGCCCTGACCGTAATAAGGAATGGGGTTGCCATCAGTCCAACGATTGAGCTGCTGGTCAGGGTTTTGCAGGAAGAGATTGGCGCGGGAAATACCATCGCCGGGATAACCTATCAGCTCCTCGGCCAACATGGCCGACCCTTCCACGGCCCAATCCCAATCATTGTTGTCATAGTTGGCCTCGATCATGTGGCGGAATTCGTGGGCCAGGGTGTCCAGATAACCGGGGTAGCCAAAACCACGACCGTTCATCACAAACATCTCCCGCGCATTGGAGGTGGGGTCAACGCTTTGGGGAATGAGATCATGGCTGCTGAAATAACCGGCGAGATAACAAAAATCCAGCTCCATCGGGCCAATGTCACACAAATTCAGCGGCGAAGCATTGACAATGTGGATGCGCGGATCGCCATCAACGCCAGGGCTGGCTTCGGCGTCAAAAAAGGTGTGGCTGCGCCGGTAAATTTCGTCAAAACCGGCGCCAGTTTGTTGCAGTGTTGTCTGGACCGGTTCGATCAGACCGGGGGTAGTGTCAAACCAGAAGTAGGCATGGTCGCTGACGTGCATGAGTACAAATTCGGCGGTGGTGTTGGTATTGGTGTCGGTATTGTTGATGGTGAGGCGTTGCCGGGTTCCCACCGGCAGCGGCTCGGCCACCAGCGCGACGGCTTCTGTGGGCGGTGTGGCCCCTTTGTAAGCCACCAGCAGGGCCACGTCGTCCCGGTCAGGGGGGTAATTGTTCTCTAGCAGTTCGGCCGTTAGCCGTTCCGCGTCGGTGATGGCAGCGCGGCTGAGGTTGGGGTAGGGGTCGGTAAGCGGTAAGCGGTTATCTGTAATCGGTGTGGGAGAGTTAGTGGGTAGTAACTCGCCTTCCGGCATCTGGCTTCGGTCTTCAGAACCTGAACTGCCGCCTTCGGCCGTGGGGCTGCCGGCTTCAGCCGTTGGCAAACTGATCGTCGACAATTCATCATGGACTATTGGTGTGGGCACGGCCGTGGGTGCTGCCCCCTTTTCGCCGGTACAGGCAGCTAAGAACAAGAGGAGGAGGACGGCCGTGAACAAACGCAGTTTCTGAGACATAAGCGTTCCTTGATCAGGTGATAATCCGCGAAGAACGCAAAGAAGCGCGAAAATATATCTCTGCACCTCTGCGTCTCGGCGTTCAATAAAAACGTGAGGAGGGATTATAGAGAGGGAACTGGTGACTGTCACCGCCAGATGACAGCCACTGCGGGCATTCTAACAAGCCCTTATATTTTCGCCTTCCCCATCACGCAACGAGCGCACTTTGGGTAACGGCCTGGCAATTGTCTATTTCCCGGCAAAAGTACCCATTGCACACCATATGCGGGCAACATATCATACCGGGGTTGAGAATCTTGTCTGGCAGCCGATCATCCCGGCCCAGTAACCCACAACCCGAGGAGGCAACTGATGAACAATAAGCAGTGGATTCGATTGGGGACATTGTTGATGGCGCCCCTGGTTATTATCTTGCTGGCGCGCCCGGCGTTTGCCTGCGGCGGGCTGTTTTGCCGGAATAATCCGGTAGACCAGAACGCGGAACGTATCATTTTCACCGACAATGGCGATGGCACGGTCACGGCCATTGTGCAAATTCAGTACACCGGTTTTGACGAGGATTTTAGCTGGATTCTGCCCCTGCCGGAGCCAATTGGGAATGAGGATATTGCCGTGCCAGAAACGGCTGTGACCGCCTTCACCGAACTGGAACTGGCCACCAACCCCGTCTTCATCCCCCCACCCACGCCCCAGTGCGCCCAGAGGATGTTATCAGTGGACATGGCCGAAGGCGCTATGCCTGCCAGTGGCGTATCGGTGTATGCGGAAGGCGAAGTGGGGCCATATGGTTTTGTGGTGGTCGGCTCGGAAAACCCGGATGAACTGGTGAACTGGCTTATAGACAACGGCTACCGCGTCACGCCAGAAATGGAGCCGTTGATTGATGTGTATGTGGAGGAGCAGTTTGTCTTTTTAGCCATGCGGCTGGCCCCAGAATTTGGCGTGCAAGACATTGCCCCCATCGCCATCACTTACCCGTCGGCAGCGCCGATGATTCCGCTGCGGCTCACGGCCGTAGCCGCCAACCCGGACATGGCCGTCATCACCTGGTTCTTTGCCGACAAACAGGCCGTACCCGCCAACTACGGTCACTTTGAAATTGATGATAGCGAAATCACCTTTTTCACCTTTGGCGGCAATAATTACCGGCAGCTCATGGGCGAAAAAGCCAATGAGATAAATGGGCAGGCATTCATCACCGAATACGCCGCCCCCACCAGCGAAACAGATTTTGTAGACCCATTGTTACAGGAATTAAACGGCCGTCACAAATACCTCACCCGCCTCAACACCGTCATCTCCCCGGAAGAAATGACCGTTGACCCCGTCTTCAAGTTTGAAGACCGCGCCAACGTCTTCAACATTCATGACCTGTCCACCAGCCGGGGACAGTATGACTGTGAACGGGACGGCAGCGGCGGCATCCTCTCTACCGTGTTTGGTGATAATCAATCGGCCGGGACCGACGGCAATAACAGCTTTGGCGGGCGCAGCTTTTTGGGCGGCCTGCTGGTTGGTCTCTGCTGCCTGGGACTGCTGGGGCTGGTCATTGGCGGCGCTTTCTGGCTAGGCCGCCGCTCGCGGTAAGAAATGTAATTGGGTAATTGGGTAATTGAAGGAGCAATTCACTCATTACCCAATTACTCAATTACCCAATTACGCCAATTCCACTAACTCTTGCTGCAAATTCGTCCGCGCCTGATCTTCCAGGCGGGCAAAAAAGTGGTCGGTGCGGTAGAGCCGTTCTTGCTGCAAGAAGTAGGTGAGGATCTGGCTACGGCCGTGCCGGTACGCCTCCTCTGGCACATGGGCAAACTCGCGGCGAATGGCCTGGGCATAGCGCCGGTAAGCGTCTGGGGGCCAGCCCAATGTGGCAATATCCGCATCTTGAATCAGGGGCGCATCCGGGTGAGGGCAGGTTTCACCGTCTAAGGCAGTTGCCAGAATCAATTGTTCAACCGGGACAATCAACGCTTCGCCGGCTCGCCAACCCTGCAAAATGTGCCGGGCAAAGCGGGCGCTTTGGGCCTCGTTGTCCGGCGCGCCGGGCACGTAGACCACATCATGGAACCAGATGGCAAGCTGCACGGCCGTCCAATCCACCGCCTCATCCGCCAACTCCATCGCCGATGTCAGCACTTGTCGGACGTGCGTCAGGTTGTGGTAGGCACGGCCGTTGCCCTCATACTGCGCCACCAATTTCGCAAAAACGGGCTGAGCCGCGGCTGCGTCCATACCCAACGCCCCCGTCAGGGTACGCCAACGCGCCTGCATTTTCAGAACATCAACATCCTGCATCATCTCACCACCCCCATCAAACAAATCACGGGTCACGCATCACGAGTCGCCGATTACCGATTACCGATTACGGGCACACCGCCCCATCCACCAACTGCCAGGTATTCACATTAATCGGATTGGCATCGGTGGGCCACACGGCCGTTTCCACCGGATATAACGTCTGGAACATCAGGCCATAGGTAGGCGCCAGCGCCGGTATTTCGGCGACCACGTTGATCTCCATTTCTGCCACCCACTGCACCCCCGCTGCTTCCCCAGAAGCCGCGCTCCAATTGGTGCTGGTGTAGGCCAGATTCCACGTCAGCCCGTCTGAGTTGCTGCCAATGCCGGCTTGCACGGCCGTGACCCCATCTCGCTGCACCACAAATACCCGATCCGCCGCATCCGGGTCGCCGCCATTACCCAGCGTATCTACATACGCCTGCACCGCATCCGTTGGGTTATTCGTGGCGTCATTCACCAGGAACACCAGATACAGGTTTTGCCCATTGCGCCCCACGTAAACCTGCACCAGCGCCCCCGGATTACCCGCCGGGTTATACTGCGCCAATGGCGCACCCGGCCACTCCGCCGGGTTAAAAATACCGTCAATCGTTGGCGGCGCCGGCAGGCAGCCCACCGCCGGATTTGGCGGCGGGATCGGGCTGGGCGTGGGCGTGATGGTGGGCGTATCGGTGGCGGTGGCTGTCGCCGACGCCGTCGGCGTGGCCGTAAAGGTGGCCGATGGCGGCGGCGTATTCGTCCAGGTTGCCGTGGCGCTGGGCGGCGGTGTATTCGTCCAGGTTGCTGTGGGGCCAGTAGTAGCTGTGCCCGTAGCCGTCGCTGGAAAATCGTCCGATGGGTCCAGCGGGTTGGTGCCACGATCCACTTCCACGCCATCCCGCACCCCACCATTGTCTGTGTCCGGGTTCTTGGGGTCGGTGCGATGGATGCGCACTTCGTCACCATCACTCAACAAGTCGCCGTCCGTATCCCGTTCCAATGGATTGGTTCCGTATATTTTCACTTCCTCGCCATCGCGCAAGCCATCATTATCCGTATCCGGGTTAAAGGGGTCGGTGCCGATCAATCTTTCTTCGGCGTCGCTCAGGCCATCGCCGTCTGAGTCGCCCATGACGGTGGCCGTCATGGCGGCAGCGGTGCCAAAAGCGTTTTGGGTGGATTGGATAACGGCCGTTTCTGTAGCCCAAAACTGCTGTGTGGCGTCAATCGTCGGCGTCAAAGTGGGTTCCCCCCGGTTAAACAACACACCCTGGTTCCAGATCAAAGCCAGTAGGCCAATGGCGCAGGCAAATGTCACCACCAACACCAACGCATACACCAGATAGGGTGGAATGGCCGCGCCGGCATACGCCTCACCCGTCAATACCTGCCGCCCGCCTCCGGCTGCCGCAATTTCCACCTCAAATGGGTATAGTTCATTGCTGCCCATCAGACTGGTTTGTTCGGATGTCACTTCCAGTTCAATATGCGCCGCCTGCCCTGCTTGCAGCCGGATACGGCCGCGCTCCCCCTTAAAACGCAGCCCACCCTGCCGGTCACGCGCCACCACGCTAAATTCGCCGGGCGCGTTACCCACGTTTTGCACCGTCACCGCCAGAATGTCCGGCATCCGCACCTGCTGTTTGTCCAGCGATGCCTCAAAGGCCACAAAAGTGCCCAACACCAGCGACGCCGAGGCCGCCGCCTTCAAATCTGGGTGGCGCTGCGACACCAATTCCAGTCGAAAACGCTGGCGGCCGGTGGGGGTGCTGGGGTGGCGCGGCGGCCGGATGGCAATGCGGATAGAAACAGTCGCCCCCGCCGCCACCGTCACAAACTGGCCGGGCGCGGCTACCCAATTCGCCGGAATCCCCTGCACCCGCAGGCTGACGCGGTCATCCACCTCACTCCGGTTCACCACTTCCACCACCAATTCCGCCTGCTGGCCGGGGTCTACGGAAATGGAATCATTGGCCAGGAAAATGGCTAATGGCTCCTGGGAAACAGCAACGGTAGCAGCAGCGGCCAGCGGCGGCACCGTAATTTGTTCGGCTGTGCCGCCCATGACGGTGCGCGCTTCGGCCGGGTCCGGTTCATGCAAGGCCACTTCTGGCCCTTGCAACGTCAGTTCATATGGCCCCACACGTAAATGGGAGCCGGGCAAGACAGGCGTGGGATCATCCGGGCGCAGACGACGGTCATTCAAATACGTGCCGTTGATGCCGCCCAGGTCTACCACTTCCCAACCCAATGCCGTCGCCTGTAAGCGGGCATGATGGCGGGAGACGCCTTCGGCGGGCAGCACAATTTCGTTATCCGCCTGGCGGCCCATCGTAATGACAGCCTGGCTGAGCTGCACAATGCTGCGCGGGTGGCCAGGGGTTTCGATGATGAGTTCATGGCCGGGCGGTGGATCGCTGACGCGCTCTAAAATATCCAGCTCTTCGCGCACCATCACCTGGGTAGGCGCGCCTTCCAGGGAGATGATGGCGCTGCGCAAGGCGTCGTTCATTTTGGCGCCGGTTTCGTAGCGGTCATCGGCGCTTTTGGCCAGGGCGTGGGTGAGGATGTTGTCTATGATGGCGGGCACGTCGGGGCGAAATTCGCGGGCGGATGGGGGCATGTCACCGCGCCGGTGGGCGGCTAACGCTTCGGCCAATGTCTGGAAGTTGAAGGGCAGACGGTTGGTGAACAGTTCATACAACACCACACCCAGGCCGTAGAGGTCGGAACGGCCGTCTAACGTTTCCCCCGCGCATTGTTCCGGCGACATGTAAATGGGGGTACCCAACGCCGTACCGCTCTGGGTCAATTCAGCGCCCTCTTGCAGTTTCACCAGGCCAAAATCGGTGAGCAGGGCGCGGAAAGGCTGCTCACCCGGCTCGTCCGGGCGCATCAGCCGTTTGAGCATGATGTTGCCCGGCTTGATATCGCGGTGGATGATGCCACGCTGGTGGGCATAATCCAGCGCGTCGGCAATGTGCGCCCCAATTTGCAGGCTTTGCGCCAGAGGCAGGTATTTGCCCATGCGCTGCAACCGGCGCAGATGGTCACGCAGGCTGCCGCCGTTGACATACTCCATGGCAATAAACAGCCCGGACTCCGATTCGCCAAAGTCATACACGCGCACCACCGAGGGATGATCCAGTTGGGCGGCGGTGCGCGCTTCTTGAATGAGCCGCTGCCGGAACTCTTCGTTGCGGGCAAAATGGGCGTGCATCAGCTTCACCGCCACCTGACGATCCAGGTTCACGTCATAGGCGCGGTAAACGGTGCCCATACCGCCATCACCAAGCAGTGCTTCTAACCGGTAACGATTATTGATGGTTTGACCGATAAGACTGGCCATGTGGCCTCCATTGCCAGTAGACAGTGAGCAGTAAGCAGTTCGGCTCACTGCTGACTGCTGACTGCTTACTGCTTACTTCTTAAGATAGCTCTGGTCGTTTCCAGAAACAGCTCAATCTCCGCGGCGCCAATCCAGTAATGGGTGACGGCGCGGAAGTGGCGGGGGCCAATGTCCCCCAGCCAGATGTTGGCGCGCTGGCGCAGTTCGGCCATGTACTGGTCGGCCGTCAACGGCACAACTTCATCCAGCGCAAAAAAGACCATGTTGGTCTTCACCATATCCAGTTCCACGTGAATACCGGGGATTTGCGCCAATCCTTCGGCCAGTTGGCGAGCGTGTTGGTGATCATCGGCCAGCCGTTCGATCATCTCATGCAAGGCGACAATACCGGCGGCAGCCAGAATACCGGCCTGGCGCATGCCGCCGCCCACCACTTTGCGGGTGCGGCGGGCCTGGTGGATGAATTCGGCCGAGCCGCATAACACAGAACCGACCGGGGCGCACAGCCCTTTGCTGAGGCAAAAGGTGACGCTATCTACGTGTTGGGTAATGGCGGTAGCGTCACTGTTCTGGGCAACAGCGGCGTTAAACAGGCGCGCCCCATCCATGTGGGCGCGTAGATTATGGCGGGCAGCTATGGCCTGCACACTGGCAAAATAGTCAGGCGGCAGGGGATAACCGGCGCGGCTGCCATAGCTGTTTTCGAGGAGGATGAGGCGAGTACGGCCGTAGTGGGCATCATCCGGCGCAATTGTTTCCTCGATCTGGTCGAGGTTCATACGGCCCATGCGGTCAGTGGGCAGCGGGCGCGGCATGACGCTGCCCAACGCTGCCATGCCGCCTGCTTCATAACAGAAGATGTGGGCATCCTGGCCGATGATGGCCTCGTCGCCGCGGGTGGCGTGGGTAAGCACGGCTACCAGATTACCCATGGTGCCGCTGGCCACAAAAAGGCCGGCCTCTTTGCCCGTTTTGGCGGCGGCTAACGCTTCCAATTCGTTGACGGTGGGGTCTTCGCCATAGACATCATCGCCGACGGGGGCGGCGGCCATGGCCTGGCGCATGGCCGGGGTGGGCCAGCTAACGGTATCCGAGCGGAAATCAAGGCGATCCATGCCGCAAGTTTACGTAATCTTGCGAACTTTGCCAACTGGTGGTAGTGACATCGTCCAGCCGCATCACACATCACGTATCACGCCGGCCCCGCAAAATCCAGTAGAGCCGAATTTATTGGTGAGCGTTTGTTGGAAGAAGTTGGGGCACACGGCCGTACCCGCTACAATCTTGCCCCATGATACATCGCCTCTTGTTTGTCTTGCTGTTTGTGGGGATTGGCGGGCTGGCAGCCTGCCAGCAAACACCGGCGGCTTCCTCTGCGGGCATTGTGCCGCCTGTGGCTGCGCCGGAGTTGTTCACGGCCGTGCCCCTGCCCACACTGCCCCCAGCCACCGCCACCCCCTTACCGGCCACGCTCACCCCCATTCCCAGCCCGACCCCGGTAACGCCGACGGCCGTGCCGCCCACGCCGACCCCCTATTACACCGGCCCCCTATCGCCCGCCTGCGGCCAACTGCTGCCCATCTTGCCCACGCACACCACGCCACAAACGACGGCGCTGACGCCGGATGCCGCGGCGCTGACGGCCGTGCAAAACCGCATTCCGCAAACGGCCGTAGCCGCCTGGCAATACATCCTCAACCACCCGGACAACGTCGGGCTGGTAGCCTACCGCGTGGGCAACGAGGCTAACGGCGTCTACCTGAATGCCGACGTGCAAATGCCGCTGGCCTCGGTGGTCAAGCTCATGCCCCTGGTGGCTTATGTGGAAGCGGTGAGCAATGGGGAGCTCGACCCCGCCGCGCCGGTGCCGGTGGACACACTCGACGCTTATTATTTGCCCGGTTACGATTTGCGATCACACAACCGGGCGCTGGCAGAATTGACAGACAAGGGGTTGATCAACGGCAACCCGCCCCAGGCGCAGTTGGCCGATGTGCCCTGGATGATGATCCGGCACAGTTCCAATGCCGCCGCCGATTATTTGCACTTGTTGTTGGGGCAGGAGCGGATGGAACAAACGGCCGTTTCCTTAGGATTGACCAGCCAGACCGCGCCCTGTACCTGGTTAGGACAGTTTATGGCCATGAGCAACCATACCCGCAGCGGCAGTGATGACACGGCCGTGCGCAGCTACATGAGCGATGGGGCGGGTTACGGCCGTGAGGCCGGCCAACTCACCGACGCCTACATCAATGACCCGGCGTTTCGGGAAGCGGAACGCGCCTGGCACCAGGAAAACCGCCGCCCGACGGTGCAGACACAGCGATTGTTCAGCCACGCTCTGAACGCGCACGGCAGCGCCCAGGAGTACGCCGCGCTCATGGCCCGTATTGCCCAAAACGGCCTCAGCAACCCGGAGAGCAGTTTCCTGGCGCGCAAATATCTGGAATGGCCGATGGTGTTTGCCGATAATCAGGAGTTGTTTAGCAACCTGGGCTATAAAAATGGCTCACTGCCAGGCATTTTAGCCACTGCTTACTATGCCTATCCAAAGGGAGAGGTGACGCCCATCGTCGTCATCCTCTTCTTCCGCGACCTGCCCCAGCCCACCTACCGCCAGTGGCGGAACACACTGCCCCATGATGAATTTGCTCGCTGGCTGCTATCTGACCCGGCGGCGATAGCGGCGGTGAAGAGCGTAATCGGTGATGCGTGATGCGTGATGCGTGAAACCTCTTGTCACGCATCACGCATCACGCCCACTTTAGCCAGCAGCCACTCAATCCACGCCGCAAAGCCCTCGCCTGTTTTGCAGGAGAGCGGGAAAAAGGCCGCTTCGGAATTGAGCAGTTCAATGCCCTGCCGGAAATAGGGGATGTTGAAATCCACGTAGGGCAGCAAGTCCGTTTTGTTCAAAATGAGGGCGTCAATGCCCCGGTAAATGCCGGGGTATTTGTAGGGCTTGTCGTCCCCCTCCGGCACACTGGCAACAACGATGTTGGCGTGGGCGCCTAACTTGAACCCCGCCGGACAGACCAGATTGCCCACATTCTCCACCACCAACAAATCCAGATCGGCCAGGGGCAGTTGCGGCAGCGCCTTGGCCAGCATGGCCGCATCCAGGTGGCAGGAGCCGCCGGTGTTGATCTGCACGGCGGGCATCCCGGCGGCCAATACTTTGTCCGCGTCAATGGTAACAGGAGCGGTGTCGCCCTCGATGACGCCGAGGGTGAGGTGGGGGGCAACGGCCGTGATCGTGCGCAGGATCAGGCTCGTTTTGCCCGCACCCGGCGAGGCCATGACGTTGATGGCAAAGACGCCGTGGGCGTCCAGCAGCGCCCGGTTTTGCTCCGCCAACCGGTCATTGGCGCTCATAATTTCTTCAACAATGGTCACTTTCGTCATCGCTCATCCTTTGATTTATCGTCGCGCCGGTCGAACTGTCATTCCGAGCGAAGTCTTCGGAGCGAGGAATCTTTCTCCTTGACCAGGGCGAAAGATTCCTCGCCGAAGACGGCTCGGAATGACAATTTCAGGAATACTGATCCATTTTCTCAACTTCCATCTGCTGTTTCCTCGCTAAAGCGGTTACTACGAACCATTTTTTCCACCTGCCGGGCGCTTTCTTGTACGGGCGGGGAGAGGGTTTCCGTATAGCCAAAATTTTGGCCGGTGATGGTGATGAGGTGGGCGGGGGGGCAACGGCCGTACAACTCCGCCACCATCGCCAACAACAGGCCGGGACTCATCTGGTGTGAGGCCGCCAACCCCTGCCGGTCGGGGGCCAGGGCTTGCACCCGCACCGCGCCCGGTTCCCCATCCACCGCCGCGTCCACAAAGATGACATGCACGGCCGTGTGGATTAGATCGGCGTGTTCGGGCAAGAGTTGGTGCAGGGGTACGGCCGTGATCCCCGCCACCCCTTGCAGCCGTTCCGCAACCCCCCACCCTGCACCATCATCGCCGCGTAGGGGGTTGCCGTAGCCGAGGACCAGTGTGTTCATAAGTAAACGTGATGCGTGACCAACCAATCACTCGTCACCCATCACGTATCATTGACGAGTGACGAGTGATGCGTGACCAACGCATCATCCTCTTCTCACTTCATCCACCACTTCCCCATCCGCCGCCACTAGCTGCACGTGCAAGGCCATATGGCCGATGGCGTGGGTGGAGCAGCTCAGGCAGGGGTCAAAGGCGCGGATAACGGCTTCGACGCGGTTGAGCATCGGCTCTTCAATTTTGGTGGAGCGGATGAACTGGCGGGCCACTTGTAGTACCCCCTTGTTCATTGCCAGGTTGTTGTGCCCGGTAGCGATGACCAGATTGACCCAGCGAATGAGACCGTTCTCGTCAATCTTGTAATGGTGCAGCAGCGTACCGCGCGGCGCTTCGGACATACCAATACCTTCTAGCTGATTGGGCGAGGCGAAGGCGCGCACGTGTTTGCTCAAAATGTCCGGGTCATTCAGGATTTGTTCCAGCCGTTCGATGCAGTAGAGCATTTCCACCAGCCGGGCATAATGGTACATGTAGGAACTAAGCACGGCGCCGCGCTGCAAGGCGCGGAACTCGGCCCACTCCTGGTCGGCCAGGCGGGTGCCACAGCGGGAGATGATGTTCATGCGCGCCAAAGGCCCCACGCGGTAGATGCCGTCCGGGTAGCCCAGTGGTTTGTAGTAGGGGGATTTCAGGTAGGAGTCCGGCTCGACGGCTTCGGCGATGTACTCCTGGTATTTTTCTGGCGGCATTTGGTCGGCGACGATGTTGCCCACCGCGTCTACGATGCGAATGTTGCCGCCGTACATGGAGATACGGCCGTCCCGATGCACCAGCCCCATGAACAGCGATGGGAAAT
>CAADGU010000047.1 GCA_900696625.1 uncultured Chloroflexota bacterium
AACCTGTGGCTGTGGTTCCGGGGGGTGTGGCTGCGGATGAATGCACTGGCAACCGTGTACATCGTCGGCGCGCCGGTGGCCTGTGCGGACGGCGTGAAGGAAACATGGCGCCAGGTAGCACAGTGGGTGGCGCGGCAGTTGAAGGTGCGGTATGGCACGGCCGTGACCGTCACCTATTTCGACCTGTTTGACCCCACCTGCCCGCCGCTGCCGGTGGACGCCCAACTGCCGCTGGTGCTGGTAAATGGCGAGATCGTGAGCAGCGGCGGCAAAATCTCGCTCCCCCTTATTTGCCGCCGTGTGGAAGCGGTTAACCCGCCGGGTTGAGAATATCGTTGACCCAGGTGTAGGCAGCCACGGCATTGGGCAGGCCCAGGGTGGTAACAGCCAGGGCGACGACGTGTTTGATCTCGTCGGGCGCAGCCCCCAGTTCCAACAGGCGGCGGGTGTGGGCGTGAGCGGCGCCTTCGTGCCGCGCGCCAATAGCTAACGCCAGTTTGACCAGGTGACGGGTTTTGTCATCCAGGGGGCCAGCCTCGTGGACGGCCGTGCCCAACCGGTCATACGCTGCCGCCACCGCCGGAAATTCGGCCATAAAATTTTGGTTCGCTTGTGGTCTATCGTTCATATCGACTCCTCTCAAAATTATGAATTAGGAATTATGAAGGATGAAGGGGGAATTTTCCAGGGGGAAGACCAGAGACCTGTCTGGTTCATAATAAGACGGGGCGGCGCAGGCAATGCAGTACGGCCGTCCCTCCCGCACCACCTCCCGCTCATTGATGATCTCCTCGCCACAGGCCACACAGTTCACCCGCACCCCGTTCCGGCTGACAATCTGCTGCACCGGCGTGGTTAAAGTGACCGGCTGGATGGTGAACAGTTCACTGTCGGGCATGTGCTGGTAGCCGATGAGTTGGGCATAGTAATGCTTTTTCTCGCCGGGAGCGTAGGTATAGGCTTTATCGCGGACATCGAGCTGCGGGGTGAGGCGCACGGCCGTTGCCGTCTTCACATCCACAAACGTCGCCCCAATCTTGCCATAATCCGCCAGCCGCAGGGTGCGGTGCCCCATGGTGCAGCCCGTCGCTGCCGCCACCCCATCAGCAAAACAGCCGTCCGTTTCCACGATGATCAGCAGCCGTTTGTCAGTACGTGGCGCATCCAGCCCCAGCGCCGCCGCCCCCGCCAGGCCAATGCGCGCGCCCAACACCTGGCGCGGGCACAAATGTTTATGCTGCGATGATGAAATCTCCAGAATGGTTTTCAACTCTTGCATTCGTCAATTCTCCACAATGTTCAGACTATTGTATAATGTGGCCGCAGGATGGGCCTGTCTTACCAAAAAAGGCTAAATGATGAGTACACAAATCACGATCAGTTTACCAGATGAAACCTACCGGCGGGCGAAAAAGTTGGCGCAGCTAACCAGGCGTGATGTGGCAACGGTGATGGCCGATACATTGTCTTTATCTTTGCCTGAACTCGACGTTGCTATGACGTCAACGGCCGTTGCCGACCTCTCAAACGAAGAAGTCCTGGCATTAGCCGATTTGCAGATGGATGCGACTGATGACAGGAAGTTAAGCCACCTGCTCGATAAACAGCAAGCCGGTACCTTGACAGAAACAGAGCGCCTAGAACTGATTCGCCACATGCAACTTTACCAGTCATCTCTGCTGCAAAAAGCGGAAGGGTTGGCCAAGGCTGTGCAACGTGGCCTACGTGAACCAATGACCGCATGAGTTCGATCAACAGACAATTGCGCCAACGTATCGAAGAATAAGCCCAAAATCGTTGCGGTTATTGCCAGAGCCAACAACAATACGTCCTGGGAAAATTAGAAATTGACCATATCATTCCAGTTGCCGCCGGGGGTACCGATAATGAAGAAAACCTCTGGCTTGCCTGCCGTCTGTGCAATAGTTACAAGGGCATCCAAACTGAAATGGCCGATGCCTTGTCTGGGAAATTGGTCAAACTGTTTAATCCTCGCCAACAAAGCTGGCCCGACCACTTTGCCTGGAATGACGATGGCGACCAGATCATTGGCCTCACGCCATGCGGACGAGCCACTGTAATTGCTCTCCAGTTGAATAACGTTGTTGCTGTCATGGTGCGGCGCGCATGGGTGCGGGCCGGTTGGCATCCACCACAAAACTAACATGAGGGAGCAGGTGCTTTGAAAAAAACCTGCTCCCTCAATTACTCCTTACGCTTTCACCACTTTCACTTTCGTGTCATAGAACACGGCGCTGCCGCCGGCCAGGTCTTGCAGCGTCACGTTGCCCAGGTGCGGGTCTACGCGCATAGCCGCGTTGCCGTGAATGCCGGTCGCCCGGCGCGGGTCGGCCTTGATGGTGGTATTGTTGATCACGATGTCCCGCGCGCCGCTGGCCCAATGGCCGTAGCCCAGGGCAAAGGAGACCACACCCGGCCGCATCCCCTGGATGACCTTCAGTTTGCTGACCATTGGCTTCCGTGTGCCATCTTGCAAATCCCAGACGCCATCCGGGTTGCTGGCGGAGACCAGCTTCACCAGATCGCCATCAGCCAATCCCAGGCGGTCGGCGTCGCTGGTGTTCATCAGCACCGGGTTTTCCGGCAGCAAGGAGAGCAGCCAGTAATTGGTGACAGTGCGCGCTTTGGTCATCATGATCTCCTTGTGGGTGATCAGCGTCAGGTCATATCCCTCGTCGGGGATGGGTTCGCCCATAGAGGAGAGGCCAGGCGACAGGTAAACGGCGTACCCGGCGAATGGTTTGCCGGTCATGGTGTTGAGGGTGGTAGCCGTCTTTTCCTGGTACAGGTTAAGCTGTTTGCCGTAGGCGTTGCTCACCAGGGTGTTAAGCGCCCGGTTGGTGGGGTCGTCTTTGTACGCTTTAGCGTGGGCCTGATACCGGCCACCCCGGTTCATCACAAACACCACTTTGCGCCACAGACTGTCATCATTGCCGATAGCCGCTTTCCAGATGCGCTCGTCAAAGACATTGGCGGGTAAATGGCGGCGCGCCTGGAGGAAGATGCGTAGTTCTTCATCATCCGCTTCCGGCACACTGTCGCTGCCATCTTCCTTCTCGCCAAAGGCGATGTTGGCGACCTGTTTCAGGTAGAGGTGTTCGGGCCGGGTGAAGGGTAGACCTTCGCCCAAACCATCGGGGCCAAAACCGGGCAAATCCAGCTTTTCGGCAATAGCCATCATCATCGCTTCGGCGCTCATCGGAACTTCCTCGCCGTAGACGGTGACGGTGGGCCAGCCGGGAATGCTGATGGCCGGGTTGCGCACATTTTCCACCTTCCAGGGCACGGAGGGGTGGGTGCCGTGTAGTTCCCACCGTTCCAGGTAGGAGAGGTCGGGAAAGATGTAGTCGGCGTAGGTGGAGGTTTCCCCTACCAGAATGTCACTGGTGATGATCAACGGGATCTTCTGGGGGTTGGCCAGGGTCTCAATCACCTTGTGCGCCGAAGGCAGGGCATAGTTGATGGCGCTCATGTAGAACATGGCGATTTTCACCGGGTAGGGGTATTCGTCCTCCATGGAGGGCACGTCTTCCTGGTAGAGGTCGGTAGCCAGGGGGAACCACGGCCGTTTCGCCGGATAGTCGGCAAAGAGGGTGGATTTCTCGTAGGTCGTGGTGGTGCGCAAAATGTCAATGCCGAACTTGACGTTCTTGCCGTTGTTCATCTTGCCCAGTTCAAACGGTCCTTTGGCCTTGTCGCCGGTGTATTGGTAGGTGGTGCCTTTGATCATGCCGCCGACGTGGTCTACGTTGCCGATGAGGCAGTTGAGGGTGTACCAGGCCATGACATTGTAGAAGCCGTTGGTGTGCTGGCTGACGCCACGATGCAGGTCGGCGCAGGCGCGGGTGCCGTGGCTGGTGAATTCACGCGCCAATTCTACCACGTCGCGCTCCCGAATACCGGCGATCTCGGCCCACTCGCTGATGGTGCGGGTTTGGGCTTCTTCGTAAATGATTTGCAGGCCGCTCTTGACGGAGATGTCGTTGAGAGTGGTGTCTACGAAGGGGTCGCCGTAGGCGGGTACGTCGGCGCTGTTGGGGTCGAAGAGGACGGGTTCTTCACCGGCCAGGACGACGAAGGGGTCGAAGTTGTAATCGGTGCCGTCGGGGCCGGTGTAGATGGTGATCTCTTTGCCTTCTTCGTTGGTTTCGGTGCGGGTGGTGGTCAGTTCCAGGTCAGCGCCGCGCAGGAATTTGCCGGGCTGCCCGTCTTTGATCTTGACCAGCCAGGGGCCGGTGGTCCAACTGGCTTCACCCTGGGCGGCGGCGGCGGCTTTGTTGGCATTGCTGATGAATTGGGTGTTGTAACGGCCGTTGTCAATCACCCAGCGAATCATAGCCAGCGCCAGGGCCGCATCTTCACCCGGTTTGATGGGCACCCATCGCCAAGCGTGTGACCCCGCTTTGTTCAGGCGCGGGTCTACAATGGCGTACTTCTTGCCCTCGATGACGCCTTCGGTGATCTTGGGGACGCGCTGTGGCGGGCCATAGTTGGCCTCAAAAACGTTAGCGCCCACATAAATGACAAAATCGCTGTTGGCCGTGTCTGTTTGCCAGTAGAACTTGGAACCACCGGTAAACTTGCTGCCGTCCCACTGTTCGCTCATCGCCTTGCCGGTGAAGTAAAGTGACCCCTGGCAGACGGTGGTGTGGCCGTTGGCGTTGATGGAGCCGAAACTGTCGCCGACGAAACGTTTGAAGAGGTCGCCACGGCCGTTCTTCAAACGGCCCCAGATAAAGGCAAACTGGTTGTTTTTTGGCCCCAGGTCTGGGTGGTCGGGGTCAATCAGGGCGTCCAGGTGGTCGGCAAAGGTGGTTTTGAACTCGTCTACCAGTTCTTGTTTTTTGGCCGCGTCTTTTTCATTCCAGATTTTGGCGACAAAGTCGGCCATTTGTTTGGCTACGGCCGTGTCTTTCAGGGCGTACAAATCTTTGAACCCGGCCACGCGCCCTTCGCCGAACAGATCGCCGCCGTTGACAACTTCGTTAATGGCCTGGTCAAAGGAAATGGTTTCCCATTGCCCGGCGCCGCGTTTTGTGCCCGGTTTGCGTTTGAGGACGCTGACAATGCGGTACGGGTCGTAGGCCGATTGCAGGCCGCTTTGTCCTTTGGGGCAGAGCGCGCCTTCTGTTTCGCCCATTTCGGCCACCGGCGTGTCGTAAGGCAGGTGGGGCCACAGCGTCCAGGGGCTATAGGGGTTGCCGTCAATTTTGGCGGCGATGCCTTCCAACAGCTTGACCTTGATGCCACAGCCGGTGTTGCATTGCAGGCAGACGGAGTAAATCTGGTTGGTGGGGTCGGTCAGGGAATAGTCGCCGCTGGCGGCGGCGCTTTTCAGGGCCATCACCTCCTGAAAATGGGGCAGCCCACCCAGGAAAGCGACGGCGCCGCCGGTTACGGCCGTAGCCTTTAAGAAGTCGCGCCGGGATAAACGGCCGTTATCGCCCTCTAGTGTCTTCATCTGTGCGCTCATGTTAATTCTCCTCCGCTGGTTCCGCTGCGCGTGGCCGCAGCCACAACACGTTGTATCCATATAAAAAGACCAGGAAACCAAAAGATAGGGCAAACAGCGTCACCAGCCATTCGGAAAGAGTGGGGAAGTAGCTGGCATGTAGCCCTGGCCCCTGGTAAGCGATCACCAACCCCTTCTCCACCACTTCCACCACCAACTGCGGCGGAATGATGATGTTGAGGGGCACGGCAATGAAGGTGATGATGAACAGGCCGGCGGCGACGGCAATGCGGCGCGCCGTATGCGTTCGGGTCAACAGCAAGATGGTCGGGACGATCACACCCAGGCCAATGTGGAACACCCAGTAAACCCACCAGTATGGCCCAAATAAGGTCAATTGCAGCGCCGTTGCCTGGGCCGGGACGCCGGGGTACAGGATGACCAGGCCGCCCAAAGCCGAAGCGATCAGACCCACAATGAGCAGGCCGAGGAATAGCTGCCCCAGCCGCCGGGCTGTGGCCAGGTAGGCTTCACCGCGTGGGCCAGAATAGAAAACGACAAACTGGAAGGTGAGCAGGGCCGTCCCGGCTACCAACGCCGAAAGCAAGAAGTAGAGGGGCAAAGCGCTGCCTTGCCAGGTGGGCCGGCCGATCACCACGCCAAACACACTGCCAGCCACCACCACCAGGGCAATGCCCAGGGGCAGGCTAATATAAGAGAGCCAGGTTCCCAATCGCTTCAATTTGGGTGTCGGCCGCAGCTCGATGAACAACTTCGTTAACAGCACCACCATGTAGATGACGTGCAGCCAGATCATCCAGGTCATCAGCGACCCCCACTGCGGGTAAACCAGCACGTGCCAGGCGCGGAAAGGGTGGCCCAGGTCTAGGCCAATGAGGATGAGGGCCATGCCGAGGATGGCCACGGCCGTGAGGTACAAGGTGCGGGCCATGCCGGGCAGGACGGAGTTCCACTTGAAGACGTAAACCAGTACGGTAAACATAAACAGGGAACCAACTTCCAGCCAGACCAGATATTCATAGGCAGCTACCCACAGGCCCCAGGGAACAAAAGAACTCAAGTCTGTGGGGCGCAGTCCATCCATTAATCGCTGCATCAGGCCAATACCGCCGATCAGCAGACCGGCAAAACCAAGCAGCCAGAGCGCCTTGTCTGGCGTCCAGCGTAATTTTGACGTTTTTGAGGTCGTTTGTGCCTTTGGAACAATGGTTTCTGTACTCATTTTTTTGCCTCCATCAAGTCAGATAGTACACCTTTGGTTGTGTACCCAGCTCTTCCCGTAAGCGCATGACGTTCGGGCTGGCGATCAGCTCGGAAACCAGGCTTTCCGGGTCGTTGGCGTCACCAAAATAGGTGGCGCGGCCGATGCAGGTGGTGGTGCAGGCGGGCAGTTCGCCCACGTCAATGCGGTGGATGCAGAAGTGGCATTTGCGCACATTGCCGATTGGCGACTCTTCCCGTTTGCGCGTGCGTGCCTGCCCGTATTCAAAGGAGGGCAGCATTTCCAGTACGTTGCCGCCTTCGCCTAGCACCACTTCGTTTTCGGTGGGGGTTTCGTCATACTGGCTAAAGCCAAAGTCGTAGTAGCGTGAATTGTAGGGACAGGCGTTGATGCAGTAACGGCAGCCGATACAGCGGTCATAATCCATCACTACGATGCCGTCGGCACGTTTGTAGGTGGCGTTGACGGGGCACACGGCCGTGCAGGGTGGCTCGTCGCAGTGTAGACAGGGACGGGGCATAAAGCGGCGGGTGACGTTGGGATATGTGCCGATCTCCTGCTCCACCACCTGGCGGTACACAACACCGGGCGGCAGCTTGTTTTCCGCCACGCAGGCGATGGTGCAGGCGTGGCAGCCAACACATTTACGCAGGTCAATGACCATGATCCAGCGCCGTTCATTCATTGGTTTTTGCAGGGCGCGGGCCAGGTCGGCTTGCATCCGTATCAAAACGTCGGTATCGGGGTCAACTTCCAGCGCGGGAGCGGAACGGGGTTGGATGGTCGTCAGGGGGATGCTTTGCGGGGGGGTGCTTTTTTTGGCTATGGGCACGGCCGTGACGGCCGCCACCCCGGCCACGCCCACCATACTGCGCAAAAAGTTGCGCCGGCCGGTATCGGGAATGGCCTTTTCTTGTTCAATAGTTTTGGTCATCTTCAAACCTCCTCATCTTATGCAATTGCCATGGTGGAGTAAGACAAAATCATGCCCAGGTAATAGCCATTCAGACCTGACAGGTTTCAAAAACCTGTCAGGTCTCCAAAGAGACTAAAACTTACCCAGGCGGGCCATAATGAGGAGATTGTAGATGGGGGGAGGGGAGGCGGGTAGCGGGGAAAACCCGCTATCGGGGGATTTATTTGTGGGGGAAACCCTGACACTAACCGGAATCAGGCGTTTTTATTCTCCATATCCTGTTCCGACTGCACGAGGGACAATACCTCATCAATCGTCAGGTCATCCAGCCATTGGTGACGCTCCACCGTATAATCACCATAACCCAACTCATATTGTTGGACAAAACGAATAAACCCTACTGGCCCTAATTCCCGTGCTAACACGGCTAAACCGGCCCGTTGAATTTCTACCGGCGTCATCTCACTTACATCCATCATCGAGCGAGTGCCAGCATAGCCTGTCGCCGTTCTACGTCTGGCGTTTGCCGAATTTCGGCTGTTACCACCGGACTGCCCAACCATTGCCATTCTCCGGCCTTGATTCGCCGCAGAATCAGCAATACAGCTTCGGCCTCCAACCGAATACGCTCTTGTGACTGATCATCAAACGGCCGATTCAAACAATAGGCGTCCAGATAAATTCGCATCAAAAACCATCCACTTTTATCAATTAGGCCATTATACGTCATTTATAAGCTTCGCTTAAGGTTGGGCGAATGTGGCGTTAAAGGCGAAAGCCTCTCTGGTTGTTATCCTGTTCTTGATATGAAATTGATGCGTGAGACAAGGCGTCACGCATCACGCATCATGTTGTAAGGAGAACTCTATGACCAAAAAACAACATTGGTTTCCTTTTCTGGTGACGAGCCTGGTGATCACGGCCGTACTCGCCTTCTTCACCACTACCACCTATGCTCAATCATCCGCCACCATCACCGCGGATGGCAACACGTTGACGGTGGGTGATCCCGTGATTTTGACTGTGAGCGTCACCCACCCGGAAGGGAGTGTGGTGTTATTTCCTGAATTGGCAGCGAACTGGGGCGACTTTGTTGTGCGCAGCCAGTCTGCGCCGGAGACGGTGAGCAATGAGGATGGCACATCGGTAACCAGCCAACAAATTGACGCCCGCCTTTTTGCGCCCGGTGACTTCCAGACGCCGCCACTGACGATCACGATTGCGGATACGGCGGGGAATCTCAGCGAAACGGCCGTCGCCCCGCTACCCATCACCGTGCAATCTGTCCTCGTCGAAGGGGACACGGCACTGCGGGACATTAAACCACAGGCCAACCTGCCCTTACCGGCCGTCTGGCCGTATCTGGTAGGTGGATTGGCGGCTACGGCCGTCGTCGCTTTCGTTTTGTTCCGGCGGCAGCAAAAAGCCGTGGTAGACAACCGGCTGCCCCACGAGAAGGCGCTGGATACGCTGGCAGCGATTGACAAACAGGGGTATGTGCAGAACGGCCGTTACAAAGAACAATACGCCGCCGTCAGCGATACCCTGCGCGCCTACTTTGAAACGATTACCAACGTGCCCTTTACTGACCGCACGACGGCCGAAATTCGTTATGACCTGGCCGCCGGGCCGCTCAATCTGGGCGACGCGCAACGGCTGCTGCTGCTGCTGGAAGACGCCGACTGGGTGAAATTTGCCAAAGTGACACCCAGCCAACACGAAGCCGAACGGCTGACCCAGGACGCCCGGCAATTGGTGCTGGATACAAAACCGCAGCAAACAACTGAAGAGACCAACAAAAAATCGGGCCGCAAAAATAAACAAGGCGGTCGCAAAATAACAAACCGACGTAAAGAGGTGGCCGCATGAATTTCCAATTTGCAACACCATGGTTCTTAACATTATTGATCATCATCCCGGCGCTGGCCTTGTGGCACTGGCGCAACCGGGCGGCCAAACCGGCGACCATCAGTTACGCGGTGGCGGGTATGACAAAAGGTTTACCCGGCTCCTGGCGCATCACGGCACGGCCGTTGCTCACCATCGCTCGTTTGTTAGCCATCACCATGCTGGTCATCGGTCTGGCGCGGCCCCAACTCGGCCACGCCCGCGAGATTGTCAAAGGCGAAGGGGTGGAGATCGCCCTGGCGCTGGATATTTCCGGCAGTATGGCTTCGCTGGACTTTCAGCCGGAGAACCGGCTGGAGGCGTCCAAACGAGTTATTAGCCAGTTTATCGAGGAACGGCCGTATGACAAACTCGGCCTGGTCATCTTTAGCAACGAAGCCTATGCCCAAAGCCCGCTCACGCTGGATCACACCATGCTACAACGCTCGCTGGATCAGGTGGAACTGGCCACCGACCTGGGGCTGGAAGATGGCACGGCCATTGGCCTGGGGCTGGCGAATGCCGCCAACATGCTCACCAGCAGCGACGCATCCAGCAAAGTGGTTATCCTGCTTACCGATGGCGTGAACAATGCCGGGCAAATTGACCCACTAACCGCCGCCGAAGCCGCCAAAACGCTGGGCATCAAGGTGTACACCATTGGCGCGGGCAAAACGGGGCAGGTGCCTGTGCCCGTAGATACCATTTTTGGCACACAAGTCAGCTATCAGGAGAGCCAGATTGACGAGGACACGCTGCGGCAGGTGGCCGACATCACCGGCGGCCAATACTTCCGCGCCGAAGACACCAACGCCCTGGCCCAGATTTATGACCAGATCAACCAGCTTGAAAAATCACAGGTGGAAATCCAGGTTTACAACCAGTACCAGGAACTCATGATCTGGCTCGTCTTGCCCGCTGCCCTGCTTTTGGTGGCCGAAATGCTGCTGCGCAAGACGGCGTTTAGAACTATCCCGTAAAAATGTAATTAGGTAATTGGGTAATTGAGTAATTACCCAATTACCCAATTACCCAATTACAAGGTAACAATGACATTCGCAAAACCAACCTTTTTGTTTTTCTTGACATTAATTCCCGCTTTTATCCTCTTTTTTATCTGGGCGGAGGCGCGGCGGAAGGGGGCGCTGGCAAAATTGGGCGACCGCCATTTGATTGAACGATTGAGCGCCCAGGTGAACTGGCACGGCCGTCGCTGGCA
>CAADGU010000048.1 GCA_900696625.1 uncultured Chloroflexota bacterium
AGACATCTCCTGCCCCTGGGCGCGTAGTTCATTACGGATGGCGGCGAAGTCCAGAGTAGGAATAGGCGTTGGCGATGGCGTGGGTGAGGGTGTGGGGGTGAGCAGGGGAGCTGGGGAGGGGGTGACGGTGGGTTGGGCGAGATCGGTGATGATGGGCAGGTAGACCTGGCCGGGATAGGCGGCTGGGGGCGTGGGGGGCGTGGGAGTGAGCAGGTGAGGGGGTGTGGGGGTGATGGAGATGATGGGGGTGACGGCCGTACCCGTTGGCGCGTTATATGGTTCCGGTGTGGGGGTGACGGCGGGTGGGTATGGGGAAGGCACGGCCGTGTCCAAACCGGCGGCGATAGCGGTAGGCGCTGGCGGTAAGGGCGTGGCCGTTGGCGTGGGTGTCGGGCGGCAGGCGGCTACGGCCGTGACCAAAATGAAGATGAGCAGGTGAGGGCGGCGGAGACGCCGGGGTGAGCGGGTGCCCCACCACCTGTTCACCCCATCAAACTTAACCAACGGTGATCAACTCGCGGGTGAAGGAGGTCAGGCAGCGGTAGCCCGTTTCGGTGATGAAGATGTTGTCCTCAATGCGCGCGCCGCCTTTGCCGGGGATGTAAATGCCCGGTTCCACCGTGAACAGGTTGCCAGGGCGCAGTGGCTCGGTATTACCCTGCATCATCGAAGGTGGTTCGTGCCCTTCAATGCCCAGACCATGCCCGGTGCGGTGGATGAAATAGTCGCCATACCCGGCGTCATCAATCACATCGCGCGCGGCCGTGTCCACTTCTTCACACAACACATCCGGGCCGCTGGCCTCCACCCCCTGTTGGTTTGCCAGCTTCACCGTCTCATAAATGCGTCGGGATTCGGCGTCAATCTCGCCCACCGCAAAGGTGCGGGTAATGTCGGAGGAGTAACCATCCACAAGGCAGCCCCAATCAATGACCAGCAAATCCCCGGCGGCCAACGGCCGGTCAGTGGGCACGGCGTGGGGCGAGGCCCCATTTGGCCCGGTGGAGACAATGGGGCCAAAAGCGATGCCGTCCGCGCCGCCATCCAACTGGTATTGGCGCAGCCGGGCGGCCACCTGTTTTTCCGTCATGCCGATCTTGATTTCGGGGATGAGCCGTTCGATGGCGCGTTCGGCAATGGCGATGGCTTTTTCCACCAGGGCGATCTCGGCCGCATCTTTCACGCCGCGCAGCGCCATCAGGATTGGTTCGGCGTGGGTGGTTTGCAGGCCGGGGGCATACCGTTTGAGCGCCTCATATTCCAACACCCGCATGTGCAGCGATTCCACCGCCAGCAGATAGTCGGCCAGTTCCAGGTGGGCGCAGGCGCGTTGGAACGCGCCGGTATATCCTTCTTCGTCTGTCCAATCAAAAATGCGGTCAGGGCGGATGCCGGCCTCTCTGGCTTTCATCGCTTCCAGCACGGGCACAATGATCGCCGGGTCGTCATCGGCGGGGAAAAAAAGGACGACGGGGCGTTCGCTGAGGTGGGAATGGATGCCGCTGAGGTATTCCATGTTGGGGCCAGGTACCACAGCCAGCCCATCCACACCGTGCGCCAACATCTCTTTGGTCAATTTTTGCAGGCGGTTTGTTTTCATATCTCTGTCCTGATTATAGTCGCTGGTGGCTGGTAGCTGGTAAGACCACTCACAACCAGCCACTAGCCACTAATCCCATCCAGTTCGATTAATTGTACACCGGCCGCGACGGATTCGCCCTGGGCGCAGTGTACGGCCGTGACCACCCCACCATACGGCGCTTGTATGGGGATGACCATTTTCATGGATTCCAGCAAAATGAGCCGGTCGCCTTCGACCACCGTGTCGCCTACATTCACCAGGATTTCGGTGACAACGGCGGGGATGGCGGCGGCGAGGGAGGCATTTTCCTGGCTGCCGTGTCCCCGTTCGCGGATGCGCTCGGCGGTAAAGGCACGGCCGTTGATCCACAATTGCCGTTTATCCCCCTCTTTATGCCCGGCCAGCCGGATGCGCTGGCGTGTGCCGTCCGGCTGCGTCCATTCCAGCAGGGCGGTGTGGCTGTCGGTGTGTAGGAGATGGCAGACGGCCGTGAACCCCTCCGCCGCCAGGTGAATTTCATCCCCCTGCCGGGTGGCCTCAAATTCTCGTTCCACGCCGTCAATTGCCAGCTTAAACTTTGCCATGCCCTGGTTGTAGCAGAAAAACGCACCGTTTGCCAACCTGGAATTTTCCCCACCGCGTGTATTGATCGTGATTACACATCTGGCTCTTATTGGCGGCAATCGCCACCAGGGTATGGGGCGACAAAACGGCCAACAGCGAATCGAGTAGGCGCCAGAGCGGGTCGGTGGTATCGGTTGTAACTCCTTGCCAGTTGGCGCGACGGCCGTAGGGCACATCGGCTATGACAAGATCAATGGACTGCCCTGTCAGTTTTTGCTGCAACTCGTCTGGTCGTAGGGCATTGGCGGGAAACAGGTGTGTGGCAATGGGGTGATGCGCCAAATTTTGCTGCAACTGCTGTTGTAAACGAGCGGCACTCTGTAAAGCCTCGGCATGTGCCACCTTGCCGTAGTTTGTTTGCAGCGCCTCAATCTCGGCGATGCGGTTGTTCAGGCCCACGGCCGTTAACAATCCCAGGTTACGGGCGGCAAAGGAAAGCACATCGGCGTCAATATCGGAACCGATGATGGCGCTGATGTGCGGCCAATGTAGCCAGGCGCACACCACCAAATGATAAGCAGTGCCGCAAACGGGATCGTAGATCGTGACAGGTTCGTTTAAGCCTTGTTTTTGGCGGATAGCCAGACAACGCAGGAAAATTTCGCTCATCAGCCGCACGGGTAAGGTGGCCTGACCTGGTGCGCCATAAAAAACACGACCGCTGGCATAGTGACTGTAATCCTGGCCGGGTGGGGTGAACTGGTAGGTCATGGTAAAACGCCATCCGTAATCCGTCATCGGATAACGGCTCACGGATAACGGCTCACGGATAACGGCTCACGGATAACGGCTCACGGATTACGCTTTTGGCTGCCGGGACATGAACAGGTAGATGCCCACCATGCCCGCCAGGATGATGATGACCGAGGCAGTGTACCAGTTCACGGCCGTGCCACTATGAAAATCTTCTGGCTGCATGAAGATTGCCACCAGCACCAACAACTGCCATAGGCCAATGCTTTCCAGGGGCACACGCCAGCCGCTCCACCGCTCTTCGCGGCTGATGACCAGGCCACCCACGCCCAGCAGCATGTGCCAGCCAGACAGCAGCCGGGCGGAACGCGCGGCCAGCGGCCATACCCAAACATCTATCAGCCAGTTGGGAAAGAGAAAACCGGCCACCGCCAGCAGGACAAAGATCAAACCAATCAACCCCATGGTCAGCCGCGAAATGGCAGGGACACGTTTGTCGCCAGCCGCCAGAAGGCGTGGGTCTTGGGGCCTGTTGCGCAGCCAGATAACGGGCACCAACACCGGCGTGACCGCATACAAAATGAGCCAGAGTTGAAACGGAAAATGGCGAATATCCATTTGATCCCAGTGCAGCAGCGTGACCAGCAGCATGGAGGTGGCAAAGGCCGTCACAGGTAGGAAGCCATTGGTAACACGATGCCAGGCTCGGCCGAAGAGGGTATGGCCAAACAGATAAGCCCCGCCCAGGTAACCCGCGCCGACATACATTGCCATGAGGTCTGGCCGAAATTGCCAGGCAAAACGGCGGCCACTTTCCTGTGGGTAGAGGTACAAAATCAGAAAAGCCAGCACCAAAAAGGGAATGACCAGGGCGGCCACAACCCGTGTTTCCGTCAGGATACGGTCAGCCGGTTGGTCGGCGGCAGAAGGAGGGGGGATTGATTGCATTTTTCACCTTATTGATCCGCATAGGGTGCAAAAGGCACGAAGGTTTTAGCTGCGGATTCATGGGGTGATATTTTGCCAGATTTCAAGGAAATGCAAAGGGTGAGGGTGAAGGAGGGACAAGGTGAAAAGGTGATCGCTGTTGTGTAAATGACGTTTTCACTCGCGTGAGAACTCAATCGCAGCGTGTAAGTCGGCCAGGAATTGTTCTTTGGGCAGGTTGTAGATGCTGGCCACGGCCGTGACCTCACAAAACGGGGCTACCGCACAGCCCAGACAGGCCAGACCATACTGCCGGAAGATGACGGCCGTGTCCGGCCAGCGCCGCAGCACGTCATCTACTGTCATTTTGTCCAATTCTTCTGATGAGGCGGACATGGCACAGAAGGAATTATGAATTAGGAATTATGAAAATGGCTTCCCTTCATAATTCCTAATTCATAATTCATAATTACCCTCTATTTTTCCAACTCGCGTAGATAGGCAATAATATCCAGTAATTTGTCATCGTTCAAGGCGGGATTTCCCCCCTTGGGTGGCATATCTACGCCGGTGGTGTTAAGGGGATCGCTGGCGGGGCGGCCCGTTTTCAGGAACTCTAACACTTCAGCGTCGGTGCGTTCCATGACAAAGGTGCTGGTGGTTAAATCCTTGCCCAAACCGGCCACACCTAAACCCTCCGGCCCATGGCAGGCGGAGCAGGTACCGGCAAATAACGTTTTGCCTTCTTCCACGTTGCCGGACGAGGTATTCTGGCCACGCGGGGCAACGGGCGGTGCCTCCGCGTTATCGCCGCCTCCGCCACAGCCCACCAGGGCAACGGCGGTCGCTATAATCAGAACGAGTAATAAAAGTTGTTTTTTCATGGTGTTGTTCTCCAAAAATGAGTTTTCAGAAGTGGCGCGGTTGGAAACCGGCCACAGCAAATCTATCTGGGTGAGGAGAGCAGCACGCCCACGTGCTGCTCGTTCGCACGTGGGCGTGCGAACTCCTCATTATCAATGGGACATAGAATGGTCGTGCCCGCCCAACATGCCGGCTTTGGCTAAAGTGAGAAGCTGTTCCAGGCTCACGGCCGTGCCGCCCCCCTCTTGCACCAGTTCATCCGCCCCGGCGCGGTTGGCCGCCGCTACCACACCCGCGCCCATGGGGGTGACGATGGTGTCGCTTAACACGTAGACGGCTTCATCTCCTTTCACCCACTCTTCTGTTTTGTAATCATGCACCCAAAACAGATGTACATCTTCCTGATGCTCTATGTGGTACATGGCCATGTCCTCAATGCTCTCAAAAAGGCGCACGTCCCCCGTTTTGGTGGTATACGAAGCGGCAAAACGGGGTTCGCTGATGATCATGCCGCACTGGATGCAGATGTCACGGCCGTAGGCAATCTCCGGTGGTGTATCCAGGTTGTTGCCACTGCAAGCGGCAAGAGTGAGTAAGAAGTAAACAGTGAGCAGTAAGCAGTAAGCGCGGATCGGTTTCATAAATCACCTCGTTTGCTGAAGATGACAAACGCCACACCAAAAGTGACGATAATCCACAGTACCAGCAGCCCCACCAGCAGCAGGGGCAGATTGGCCCCAAACTGGTAGGCGGCATATTGGCCCACCGGCCCTAATGTATCCAGCGTTGCCCGCAGGCTGAAAATTGCGCCGACCTTAAACACTTGCAGCGGATTGAGAATGAGCGCGCTCCACAAGACGGCCGGCGACGGCCGGGCGCTGAGCGCAAAACCAATCAGCCCCAAATCCCCCACGAAGACCAGCGCCAGCCAGAGAATGAGCGCTGCCCCGGAGGCCGCCGCCGCTTTGCGCGTCAGGCTGCTGATGATAAAACCCATGCCCAAGGCCGCCAGCGCCAGCAGCCAGGAAAAACCGGCCAGTTGCAGGTAGATGAAGGTATTGCCGCTGCCGCCCACGCTCAGCCCCAGGCCGGCCAGGCCAAAACCCAGCGCCAGCGCCGCCAGCACCGCCAGCGCCGCGCCCAGCGCCTTGCCAAAAAAGAGTTCGCCCCGGCTGATGGGTTGGGCCAGCA
Organism: uncultured Chloroflexota bacterium; assembly: GCA_900696625.1. Classification (GTDB taxonomy): domain Bacteria; phylum Chloroflexota; class Anaerolineae; order Promineifilales; family Promineifilaceae; genus CAADGU01. Next base: position 5,882 of record CAADGU010000048.1, read on the forward strand.
GATAGAGCAGTGTGCCCCGCTCCCGGTCGGCGGCAATCGCGCCTGCGCCCACGCTTAGGCCGATGAGGGGCACAAACAGCAGCAGGGCGTTGATCAGGCTGGCGGCGGTACGGCCGAAGCCACCCAACCCGCTGTACCCGGCCGAAGCCAACCCGGCCCGCGATAACGCTAATGCCAGCCCGGCAAAACCCAGGCCGTATAACCACAACCATTTATTCCGCAGCGCCTCGCGCAGTTCTCGTTGGGCAATGGCCCAAAGTAGTGTGAGTTCCATGTTTACCGTTTCCCGTTCCCCGTTCGTAGTAGGCGATTTATCGCCGTTTGCAGGCGATGAATCGCCTACTACAAACAAAAATTATTGTTCAATCTCAAAATCCACCACCTGAATCCCGTTGTCGCTGAGCGACTGGATCAGGTGCATTTTTTGGCCGTTTTGGACGCGGGTGACGATGCTGCCACGGCCGTTCAAGTGCGGATGGAGGCCGATTTGTTGCAGATGCGCCAGGGCAAACGGCCGTACACCTTCCGCCACCCATACCGCCATCTCCACTTCCGGCGCAAAACGGGCGCGCAGTTCATTGGCCGCCACCGTTTCCACCAGCCGCCCCTGTTCCAGCAGCAGCACCCGGCTGGCCAACGCTTCCACCTCTTCCAGCCGGTGCGAGGCAAAAACGATGGTCTTGCCTGCCTGGCGCAGGCCAATGAGCAGTTGCAGATAGTCACGCCGCGCCTGGGCATCCAGGCTGGCGGTGGGTTCGTCCAGCAGCAGCACGGGCGGTTCATCCAGCCGGGCAATGGCCAGCGCCAATCGCTGTTTGAGGCCGCCGGAGAGGGCGGGTACCGGTTTGGCGCTGTGTTCGGCCAGACCAAGCTGATCCAGCAGCAGCGGGATACGCGCCGGGTCAGCTTTTTTGAGCCGGGCGTAGAACTGTATGGTGGCGGTGACGCTCCAATCGTAGAAAACCGCTTCCTGGGGCACATAGCCGATGTGCCGCCGGGCATTTTTGCCATCGCGCCGGGCGTCACGGCCGTTGACCTCAATCTGCCCCTCAAAGGAAATCAGCCCCAGGATGGCTTTGAGCAAGGTGGTTTTACCGGCCCCGTTCGCCCCCCACAGGGCGATGGCGTCGCCCGTTTGGGCGGTGAAGGAGATCTCTTGTAAGGCGTGAACTTTGCCATACCGTTTGCTCACGTGGGACACCTGTAGATTGACCAGCGGTGTGGTTTCGGAAAGAGGGTTCATAACATTTACCTGTGTGGGTGGATTTGTCGGTTTACGATAGGTGGGCATGCCAAAATAGGCCAGACCACCGCAGAAAAGACCAAGCAGGATGAGGGCCACGGCCGTGCCCAACAACGGCCATACCGGGGGCGCGGGTGGCGCGGCAAAAGCGGGAATGATGCCCGGCTTTACCAGCGGCGTGGGGTCGCTCAATTTGGGCTGTGGCCGGATGATGGGAAAGGATTGCCCGGCAAATTCGATGGCCTGCGCCGCCGGGCTGTAAGCCAGCAGCCGCAGCCGGGGTTCCCGCTCGGTGAGGTTTTCAAAAAAGCGTTCGGAGGTGTAAGCGGTGTCGCCCAGCCCGTCGCCGTCGGCGTCAAAACCGGCGTAGTCGCTCCAAAAGTTGCCCTGCCAGTTGTTGAGGCCAGGTGTGCCGCCACCTTGCAGGGTCATCTGGGAGACGTTTTCCCAGAAGGTGTTGCCGGTAAAGTCGTTGCCTTTCACGGCCGGTTGCAGCACCATGCCCACGTCGTTAAAGGCGATGATGTTGTTTTCAAAACGGCCGTAACTTTGCGGATCAAACGGTGTGCCATCCAGAAAGATGCCGCCGCCGTTGTCTACCAAAACATTGTCGTGTACCAGCACGTTGCTGGCGTCCTTGAAACCGAGGGCGTAACCGCTGGGGCCGCGCTGCCCGGTGATCAGGTTGTGGCTGATGATCACGTCATCCGCATACATGGCATAGGCCCCCACCGAATTGTTCAGCAGTTGGTTGTGGCTGATTTCTACCTGGTCGGTATACATGAGATGCACACCGTAACGGCCGTTCCGAATCACGTTGTCCCGAATCACCACCCCTGACGAATACCATATGACGACATCACGGGTCTCGTGGATGACGTTTTGTTCCACCACCACGCCGGGGCTGTACCAGAGGCGAATGCCGTCCCCCTTGCGGCCACTGTCATACTGGGCTTTGCCGGTAATATCGTTGCCGCGCACGATGCTCTCGGCGCCCTGGGCCACGTAGACGCCAAACAAGACATCTTCCAGCCGGTTGTGGGCCACCAGGGCGCGGGGGGCGGCGACGGTGATGCCGGCGTGGTTGCGGTCGGGTTCATTGCCGCTGCCGCGCACCACAAAACCTTCAAACTGCACGTCGGGGGCGGTAATGACGACTACCGCGCCCTGGCCCTGCCCGTCAATCACCGGCCAATCCACACCAATGAGATTGACAGTTTTGTCCACCGTCAGCGCCGGGTGAATGCCGCCGTGAACTTCAATGGTGTCGCCGGGCTGCGCCGCCGCCAGCGCGGCGGCAATGGTGGTGTAGGGGCCATTGGCGGAGACGATGAGGGTGTTGGCTTGGGCGGCAACGGCCGTACCGCCCGCCAGCCACCAAAAGATCCCAATCAGGATGAAGACCCGTATTGCGCGTGAATGGTTCATGATGAGGGGGTGGGTACGGCCGTTTTCATCCGTTCCCGCGCATCCTGCACCGGCTTGTAAGCGCGGCGGTGGAACCACAGCCCCACCAGCACCACACCCACCGCCGCCAGCGCCAGGTAAAAACCAATCTCAAACTGCCCCACCGTGGCAAACTGCGCCACCACACCCCGCCCCACAATCGGCGGCGTAAACGGCTCGATGGCCCCGCCGAGAGCCGATTTCGGGTCAATGCTGTGGCCGTACTGGTACAAAATCCACCACAAATCGGCCACAAACACCAGCGGAAACAGGATAGCGGGCAAGGCCAGTACCGCTGCCCAGCGGTTATGCACAAACACCCCCGCCAGCAGCAGCAGCCCCAACGTCACAATGGAAATCACGGAGATGGAGCGTTCCAACTGTCCGCCTTCGTCCAATACCGGCATCCCCAGGTAATGGTTCAGGGCGTCAATCTCGCGCATGTCCCCTTCCAGCCGGTTGACATACACATCCACGTGCAGCCCTTGGGGATACTGCGGCGCTTCCATTGTCATACTCCAATAGGGCAGGAAGATGGAAACCACCAGCAGCAGCGCCCCAAACATCAGCAGCGCACTGGGCAGCAAATAATCCATTAAGCGGCGGGTACTGCCATCCGGCAGCACCACCTTCACGTCAGAATCGAACATGACACACTTGGGGAGGAATTAGGAATTATGAATTATGAATTATGAAGCAGGCGCTTCTTCATAATTCATAATTCCTAATTCATAATTACTCTTTCGGTTCCACCAGGAAGTAGCCGAGCATTTCCAGGTGCAGGGCAGAGCAGAACTCGGTGCAGTAGAAGGTGTAGGTGCCTGGCTGCGTGGCGGTAAACTCAATCGTTTGGGTTTCGCCGGGTTCCAGGCTCAGGTTGATGTTGTAGCCGGAGAGGGCAAAACCGTGCGTGGCGTCGCGGGTGCGTTCCAGATTGGTCAGATGCCAGATCACCTGATCACCCTCTTTAATTTCCACCCGTTCGGGCACAAAGTGCGAGCGAATCACAGACATCCAGATTTCGACGGTATCCCCATCCCGCTCTACCCGTGCCTCTTCTGGGGAAGTGATGGCGTTGGGGTGGATGCTCATCGTCTCCGGGTTCCAGCCAATTTCGGGGTACACTTCAAAGGGCTGCAATTTGTCCGCCTTGATGATCTGGGCATAGTGTGGTTCGGCCATGCCAATGGGCATGTCATACAGCAGTTTCATCTGGTCGCCGGTGCGGGAAACATCCACCAGTTGGAAATTTTGTGGCAGCAGCGGCCCTACGTTGGCAAAGCGGTCAATGCTCCACTTGTTCAGGGCGACCACGTATAACCCGTCCGGGGTGGCAGTGTCCCCTTCGGCGGCGGTGATGTGGCCGATGTTGTAATGGACGGGCAGTTTTTGCACCAGCGTCCAGCCCTCTTCCGGGTGTTTGTCGGCATACGGGCCGCCCAATGCCCAGCGGGCCACGGCCGAATCCAGGAATAGGGAGGTGTAGGCATACCCTTTGTCATCAAAAACGGTGTGCAGCGGGCCAAGCCCCAGTTCCACCTGCGCTTCCATGCTGGCGTCCAGGGGGATAACAGGCACGCCGTACACATCTGTGTCTAAACCACCGCCTTCAATGGCTTTCATGATCTTGTCGAAGGAGTATATGGTGACGTGCGGGTCGAGTTTGCCGCCCACAACGATGTATTCACCGCCGGGAGTGACGTCTGCGCCGTGTGGGCTTTTGGGTTCGGGGGTGAAGTAGAGCAGTCCTTCGTCTACGGCCGTTTGCATACTGATAACCGCGATACCGTTAATCATGTCATATTTACCGGCGTTGTACACTTCTTCGGCCGCTTTCCAGTTGATGATGTGCAGGTAGTCGGTGTCGTTTTGGGTGGTGCCGGCTTCAAAGGGGGGATTGCCCAGTTCCACGCCGCCGGTCGCCAATTCGGTGTTGAAGGAGTTGCAGAAAACCCAACCCTCGCTCGGCCCTTTACCGGCGTCGCATAAATCTTGCCAGTAGGGGGGCAGTTCAATTTGGAAGGATTTGCTTTCGTCAACACGGCCCGTTACCCGGTCAAACTTCCAAAAGGTGATCAGGCCGCGATATTTAGCGTCGTAATCGTCCAATGAGGCATATTCCCAACCGATGGGGGCGGCGTATTGTGGCCCTTCGATCACGTATTCGGTGTTGGGGGTGACAAATGCGCCGCCGTGATCGTTGATGGCGTTGGGGTTTTTGATGATTTGTTTGGTTTCAAAGTCGCGCAGGTCAATAACGGCTAAACGGGCATTGGCTTTGTCATTGATGAAGAGGAACTTGCCGTCATATTCGCCATTGGTTTCCGAGATAGAAGGGTGGTGGGTGTCACCCCAGAGAAGGGGATGATCTTCATCCATGAAGCCACTCGCCAGCACGTCATTGCTGGAGCCGCCATAGCCATACCCTTGCCAGGGTTCGGGCGTAAAAACGCCAATGACCTTCAAAATGCGCATGGAAGGCACGCCGATGACCAGCACTTGCCCGCCCTGCCCGCCAGAGGCAAACATGATGTAGGGGTCAAGTTCGCCAGTAGGCATGTAGGTTTTGAGGGCGGCGTACACATCGTCCGGAGTGAAGCCGCGTTCCTGGGCCAGGGCGTTGGCGTCGGCCGAGAGGCCGGTATCCTGCACCTGGCCCGCGCCGCCGCCTTCTTCAGAGCGGTCGCAGCTTGCCAGCAGACCAATTGCCAGGAAGACGACCAGCAGGGCCAGAAGCCCTAACTTGTGTTGATAAAACCATTCTTTTGTCATTTCTCTTCTCCTGTTTTGGGAAATTGGTAAACGGTAATCGGTGATCGGTTGATCGCACGGCCGTTGCCAGATCCCTGTGAATTGTGTGATTAGTAAGGGGGGATACTGATCGTTGTTTGTTTACAATCAATCCCTATTTTGTAGAAAGTTACAGGAGAAACTGAGGTGTGTCTTTGCAAAAGTGCAAACTTTCACAAGGTGCAGGTGGCAGGTGGCAACTAATCTCCAGTCATGTTAGTGTCATTCGTTTTTCACCATGACTACAGCGGATAAAGAAATGAACGGATGCTTCGAGTCTTGACCTGTCATTCGGACCAACGGGAGGAATCTTTCCACTGGCGCAGCGGATTACATGGCCGAATCGAAAGATTCTTCACTCCGAAGACTACGTTCGGAATGACAATTTTCGACCACCGACCACCGACTACCGATTACGGATTACCGGCTCCAGGTCTTCGGCGATTACCACCAGGTCGTGGGGTTTGCAGAGGGTGATGCGTTTGCGGCTGGATTTGACGATGCCGCCTTGTTCCCATTTGCTAAGGAAACGGCTGACGTTGTAGAGGTTGGTGCCGGTCATTTCGGCCAGGTCCTGGCGGGTGAGGGGCATGTCAATACGCACACCTTCGGGCACTTTTTTGCCAAACTGGCGCACCAGATGCAGCAGGGTGCGGGCAATGCGCTGCTCCACGCGCTGGGTGACCAACTGGTGGTACCGTTCTTGTAGACTGGCAAAATGTTGGGCGATGAGTTCCATGCCGTTGATGGCCAATTGGGGGTAACGCTGCATCAACTGGCGGGTAGTGAGTTTGTCCCAGGCCAGGGCGTGGCACTCTTCCACGGCTTCGGCGGCGATGGGGTACTCCATGTTGCTGAGGACAACGATGATACCCAGGCCATCGCTGGGGCCGATGTAGTTGACGATGACCTGATGGCCTTCGGGGTTGATCTGGGTAAGTTTGGCCTGGCCTGCTACCAGGATGTAAAAGGTAGTGGCCGGTTCGCCCTGGTGGAAGAAGTATTCACCCTGGCGGATGTGACACGGCCGTGCCGCATCCACCACCACCTGACATTCTTCTGGTGACAGCCCCTTCAGAAATGAGCAGCGGCTCACAATGGATAGCGTGGGTTCGAGTGGGTTCATGTGGAGGGAATGTAATTGGGTAATTGAGTAATTTGCTGCCAATTACCCAATTACTCAGTTACCATTAAAAAAGTCGTCCTTGAATCAACGGCCGTATCTCCTGCACCGGCAGCCCCACGATTTGTTTGAAGCGGTTACAGGTGGCGGGGGAAAAGCCGGAATAGTCGTTGTTCATAAAGACGTAGATGTCGTTGACGGCCGTCAGGTGGGGTTGCATTTGGGCCAGCCAGCGGTGTAGTTCTGGCGTTTTGTCTACCAGTTCCCGGTCTTTGGCGCCAAATTGACCATGTGGGCCAATGCAGCGCAGGTAGAGGAAGTCGGTGGTGCGGTGGATGGTGTGCGGCATGTAGAGGTAGTCGGCTGCTACCAGGCAGATGTGGCGTTCTTCCAGCAGCACGGCCGTGCCCGGTGTATCCCACGAGCGATGCCGAAACTCAACGGCAAACTGTTTGTCAGTGGGCAGCGCCTGCAAAAAGTGGCGCAGGTCATTAAAGTGGTGATGGCTGAATTCCGGCCCAAACTGGATGAGGATGGGACCCAATTTGTCGCCAAAATGATCCATTACCGCCAAAAATTCGTGCATGAGGGGGATGCCTTCCAGCAGCGGCGTGTCATGGGTGATGGCGCGGGGGGTTTTGGGGCAAAAGGTGAAGTGGGGTGGGGTGACGGCCGTCCAGCGCTGCACCTGCTCTGCTTTGGGAATGCCGTAAAAGGTGGAGTCTACCTCCACTGCGTCAAAGTATTGGCTGTAATGGCTGAGAAAACGGCGCGAGGAAAGGCCAGCCGGATAAAACGGCCCCACCCAGCCCTCGTAAGCAAAACCCATGGTGCCAATGTGCCATTTCATCTTTGTAATCCGTAATCCGTAATCAGTGAACCGTTATCCGTGTGAATGTTGAGCATAGTATAACTGAAGTCAAGTTCAGGCAATTCGTAGCATTTTCATAATTCCTAATTCATAATTCCTAACCTGGACAAGCCAGAGCCAAACAGGTTAACACCACAGAGGCACGGAGTTTTATCAAGTTTTATCTCTGTGCCTCCTTGTCTCTGTGGTAAAAATTCTTGCTCGCTGTACAAGGATTTGTCTGATAAGGTACTAATTGATGATAACTGCTCCTTTTGCCTTTCTATCGCCGCCTCGCCGTAATCGGTGGATGAAGATCGCCATTGTGCTGGCATTGGGCATGACGCTGCTTTTTAACCTGACCGGCGGCGCGCTGCAAACAACGGCGGCCCCGGCGGGCATCATTTCCTATGAATTTGCAGGTAACGTGGCCAACGCCCAGATGATGATCGCCTCGTGGGGGGAACACGGCCGTCTGGTAGCCGCGCTTGGTTTGGGGCTGGATTTCCTTTACCCGCTGGTTTATGCCTCGGCCATCTCGCTGGCCTGCGTCTGGGCGGCGGAACGGGTGCAGCCGAAGTCCCCGGCGGTGGCTAAATGGGGTATCCGGTTGGCCTGGGGCGCGTGGCTGGCGGCGCTGTTGGACTACGTGGAGAATGTGGCGCTGGTGCTGTTGCTGTTGGGCAGCACGGCCGTTATCCTGCCCCCCCTCGCCTTCATCTGTGCCGCCATCAAGTTTTTGTTGATTCTAGCTGGCATCTTTTACGTCCTGGCCGCCTGGCTGCTCTTCTAACCGATGCCTGAACCTGGACGAAGACATAACGGCCGTCCTGGCGTCAGGCGGGCGCAGAAAACAAGGGCGGGCACAAGGCCCGCCCTTTTGAGACGAAACGGGGGTTGGTCTAAACCTCTCAGGGCATAGCCCCGCCGGTCCAATACTCAACGGCTGCGGTAACGCCGAACTCCATGCCTGGCCCATCAATCACGCCAACAAACTGGTCTATACCTACATCTACACTGCTGCTCACCTTCATGCCCAGGTCTTTGATGCCGTTTTCACCCACCGACACGTAAAACCCTTCGTTGATGCCCAGCTGGGCCATGCCGGACGGGCTTGAAATTTTGCCCCCGGCAAAAAACGTCGTGGTTTTGTTGCGGAAATCCACCGATACCTGCCCAAAGATGGACAGCCAGCCGGGGGTGTTTGCTTCCACTTCCAGCACTTCGCAGTTGACCCGCAGTTGTAGGACGCCGGGGATCAGGCCGATCCCCATTTTGTTGCGTGTCAGGGCGGCGGGGCACTGCGCTGCCCGCGTAAAGGTTGGTTCGCTGGCCTGTGCCTGGATGGTTTCTTCAATCCCCTCGCAGTAGGCCCAGCGCGCTGAGACAGTAGCGGCATACCGGTTTAATGTATGCAGCCGCCAGGCAACATCTCCCTCCATGTCGTGTTCAATCCGCAACGAAACATATTCATGGAAGAGCGGGTCAGCCAGGTTAGCGGCCGTGCCGGTCATGGCCGCATATTTGGCGGTGGTGTACTGCTCTAACAAGGTTTCAAATTGGAAATATTCCGTCAACCAGACGCTCAGATGACCGGTAACCAGGCTGCGGCAGGCAGCGGTGTAGGCATTCCAATCGGGGAAGATGTCCGCCAGTTCCAACCATTCTATTGCTTGTTGATTGTTTAGCTCTGTCAGGGCGGTGTCCTGGTCGGCCGCGGCCTGATACAACGCCTGGATGTCGGGTTCATACTGGGCGCGCATGGCGGTGATGGTGATATTGTTGAAGCGGGACAATGTCAATGGGCCGGGCAACGGCCGTTCGCTGCGCAGTTCGCTATTGATTTGAATCTGGGCATTGATGGCGGCTGTACGGGCGATATTCTCATCAATTAACTCGTTGACGTGTTGCCAGACGGCTTCAGCCTGCCGTGGCGTGTGCATGACCCCTAATGGTGGCAGGGTAAACAATTTGCCCACCGACCGGTTCAGGGTCAGTTCGACGGGCGGGCGGATGCCTTCCACTTCTTCGCCATATTCGGCTATGTCCCACATCATGCGGCGCGAACCGAGGCGATAAAAACGCATGGCTTCATCATCCTTATTCTGGCACAAAAGGGCTTGCGACAAATTGAGCCGCGCTTCGGACAGTTCTGTGTCGCTTTCGGCCAACGGCCGTAACACTGCCTCCGCTTCTGCCCACCTGGCCAGTAACAACAGGGCATAACCGCGTGTATTGGCCGCCAATTCTTCGCCGGGGATGCCCAGGGGCGTTTCCATAGGGCCGGGCAGAGCCGCCGCCGCGTCCAGTAAGGCCAACGCCTCATTCGGTTTGTTCAGGGTAACAAATATACCGGCCGCATTCACCAGAATGATGGGCGACTGCGGATCAAGCGTGTGGGCGTGCAGCAAAGCGGCCAACGCGCCATCGGGACGGTTGTCGGCCAGGGCAGCCAGGGCAAACGCCTGCGCTTTGGCCGGTGTGTCCAAATCGGCCGCACTGCGGAAGGCGGCCAGATTGGTGGCCCCCACGCGCTGTGTCAGGTAGTTCCAGCCATTTTGCAGCGCCTGGGGCAGTGTCAGCATTTGTGGCGCGGCTTTTGCCTGGCAAATCAGCGGCTTTTGCGCCACCAGCAGTGGTCGTATCATCTGGTTGGGTTGGATAACGGCCGCGTCACTGTAGGCATAGATTTGCAGGTCGCCGGCAGGCTGGTCGCCGCCCCCGCTGCTGTTATTGGCAGCCAGGGGCAGGAAGATGTGGTGGTTGAGCGTGGCGGTGTGGGGGGGCACGGCCGTTGCCGATGCCGCCGCGTGTGACTCTGCGCCGAAGGCAATGAGAAGAAACAATACGAACAACAAGAGTTGTCCAACCTTAATGGAAACATGAGGGTGCATGGTTAATCTCCTGATTTTGGTAATGACTCAGTTTGCTGACGGAGCCAACTTTAGAAAGTTTTATGTAGTTGTATAGTGCTCAAGATACCGGATGATCTGTTTGGGAAACGTTTGGAAAAGCGTTTGAAGCCAAAATCTGTCCCAAACGACCAGGAAACGGCCAATCATGTATGCTGGCGGCAAATGTTCAAGGAGAGACATAATGGAACCAAAAAATAAACCGGATATGATTATTTTTGTGATGGCTTACCTGGGCTTGCTGAGCCTGGGGGCGTTGTTTGGCGGGCTAATGGTTTTTGGGCTTATCATCCCGGCCATGCGTGATCTGGGATCATCTTTCCAACTGGGATCATCTTTGCAGGGTGGTGTGGTGATAATGGGCTTGCTCGGTATTCTGGCGCTGCTGGTGGCGGTGGTAGCCGGGTGGGCCATGATGGGGCTATGGCAGGGGAAGGCTGCTGGCCGGGCTGTGGCCCTGATTTTGACGGTGATGATGCTCCTGGTTTCGGCGTTTTCCATTCCCATGCTGTTGTTGGTGGGGATGGGCGGGATTGCGTTGGTTGTGCCGTTGGCAACGGCCGTTTTCCTGCTTCTTACCGGCAGCAGTGTGTTGTGGGGGTTGACACGGCCGTCCATTTCCGCCCATTTCCGTTATAACGCTTGATAGCAGATTACCGGAGCAAATTAGCAATAGACCCTAAGGGTTTCCCAAAACCCTTAGGGTCTTCGATGACCGATGACCGAACCCGTTGACCGCGCCAAACTCGTCTACTTCCTCACCGACTACTTCAGCGATGAAGAAATCATCATGCTCTGCCTGGTGGAGTTTCCCACCGTTCACAACGATTTTGGCAGTGGGCAGCGTAA